>DATBRW010000188.1:0-2070 GCA_036560125.1 Candidatus Limnocylindria bacterium | reverse complement strand
GCTTCCCGTAGACCGCGCGCACGTCAGTCTTGATTCCGCCTCGCACGTTGAAGTCGCCGACCACTTCGGCCCAGCGCGGCCGGGCCGCGGCGACGAAGTCGTCGAGGATCCGGTTGGTCACGGCCTCGTGGAAGGCGCCTTCCTGACGATACGACCAGAGATAGAGCTTGAGCGACTTGAGCTCGACCAGATGCTGGTCCGGGACGTAGCGGATGCGGACCGTGGCGAAGTCGGGCTGGCCGGTGACCGGGCACAGGCAGGTGAATTCCGGGACCACCATCGAGACCTCGTAGTCACGGTCGGGATGCTGGTTCGGGACGACCTCCAGCGTCTTGGAGGGCTGCGTCGCCATGGCGTGATTATACGGCCACGGCGAAGTCACCGCGTGGTGAGCGCGATGCCGGCGACGACGGCCAGGCACGCGACGAGCAGCGCGGCGGTCAGCGGGTCGCCGGTGAAGAAGGCCGCGGCGATCACGCCGAAGATCGGCTGGGAGAGGAAGAACACCGCCAGCCCACTGGGGCGATACCGGCGCAGCAGCCAGAGGTTGACCACGAAGCAGAAGCCGGCGATGAGGCCGCCCTGGTAGGCGAGCGAGCCGGCCAGCGACAGCGTCCAGCGCGTGGGCGCCGATTCGAACACGGCCGAGCCGGCCAGGAAGAGGACCACGCCGATGACGGCCTGCGACAGCAGCAGCTTCACCGGATCCAGGTGGTGCACGGCCCGGGCGAGGTAGATCGTCCGCTCGGCCAGCAGGAAGGCGCTGACGAAGACGATGGCATCCCCGAGCAGCGTGGCGCCGTGGCTCGAGGCCTCGGCGGCGAAGAGCAGCACGATGCCGCCGTAGGCGACCAGGGCGCCGACCAGGCGGCGCGGGGTCAGGCGATCGCCGGGGATCAGGAAGTGGGCCAGGATGACCGTGTGTACCGCGTACATGTTCAGCACGACCGAGCCGTGGGCGGCGCTGGTGAGGCCGGTGCCCACGTTCATGGTGGCGATCTGCGCGGTGAAGATCAGCGCAATCACGATGAGCGGCCGCCACTGGTCCGGCTCGATGCGGAAACCGGTCAACCGGCCGGTCCACCAGGCCCACAGCGTGATCACCAGCCCGCCCACCACGAAGCGCAGCGCGGCCAGGCGCAGCGGCGGCGCGTCCAGGAGGCCGATCTTGATGGCGACGGTGTTGGCGCCCCAGAAGAGCGAGACCAGCAGCGCCAGGGCGGCGCCGCGGAGGTCGACGTTGCGGAGGGGAGCGCTCAGGGATGGGCGCAGGTCTGCACTGACTCGACGACCATGCGGCGTCCACTATAATCCATTCTCATGAAGATCGGGCTCGTCGGCCTCCCCAAGAGCGGCAAGACCACGCTGTTCAACCTCCTCACCGGCGCCAGTGTGGCCACCTCGCGCTACGACGCCGGCCGAAGCGAGATGCACACGGGCGTGGCGCGCGTCCCTGACCCGCGCGTCGACCGCCTGAGCGAGCTGTTCAAGCCGAAGAAAACGACCTACGCCACCTTCGAGGTGGTCGACCTGGCCGGCATCGAGAAGGGCGAGCGCACGGCGCTGGACGCCAAGGAGTTCCGCAACGCCGATGCGCTGCTGCACGTGGTGCGCGCCTTCGGCGACGAGGCGCGGGGCGCGCCCGATCCGCGGCGCGACGTCCTGGACCTGGAGCTGGAGCTGATCTTCGCCGACCTCGAGGTGGTCGACCGTCGCGTCGAGCGCCTGGAGGCTTCGATCAAGAAGCAGCGCAAGGACGCCGAGGTGCAGGAGCACGCGGTGCTGACGCGCCTGAAGACGTCGCTGGAGGCCGAGACGCCGCTGCGCGCGGTGACCATGACACCCGACGAGGTCCGGCTGATCCGCGGCTTCACGTTCCTGTCCCAGAAGCCGATCCTGCATCTCGTCAACGTCGAGGAGGCGGGGATTGCGCAGGCCGACAAGATCGCCGACCAGTACCAGCTGACCGACGTGGCGGCGCGGCCGCTCACGCGGGTGGGCTGGGTCTCGGCGGTGATCGAAGCGGAGATCGCCCAGCTGGCCGGCGACGAGCAGCAGGTGTTCCTGGCC
>DATBRW010000187.1:0-2328 GCA_036560125.1 Candidatus Limnocylindria bacterium | reverse complement strand
CGCCGGCGGCCACACCCTGTGGATCACCACCTACAACGAGCAGTTCTCCATCGGCCACGAGCCGACCATCGCCAGCTACTTCGGGGCGGGGCTGGGCACCGTGATCGGCTCCAAGGTGGCGACCTGGGTCGAGCTGCTGGGCCGCATCGCGGTGCTGATGGGCGGCCTGTTCATCCTGCCGCTCGGCTGGGGCCTGTGGGCAGAGCGCCGGCGCCGCGAGCTCGCCCCCTTCCTCATCTACTTCATCGTCGTCCTCGTGGCGATGGGAGTGGTCTTCACCTTCCATGCTCCGATGGGGGCCTTCTACCACTCCGCCGCCGCGTGGCTGCCGTTCGCGATGCCGCTTGCCGTCGCCTCGCTGCCAGGGCTGTGCACCGGGGCAGGCCGATGGTGGCCATTCCTCCGCCGGCCGGCCACCCATCGGTTCCTGCTGGTGGCAGGGCTGGTGGGTGCCGCCGCCCTGTCGCTCATCGGCTCCGGCGTACTGCTGGCGCAGTGGAACGCGGCGCATGACCGCCTGGCCCTGGCGGCGGGCTACCTGCGGGACGAGGGAGCCACCGGTGATCGGGTGCTCGCCTACGACCCGTCTGCCCTCCATTTCCTGAGTGGCAACCCCGGCGTGGCGCCGCCGTTCGACCCCTACTCGGTCATCGGCCAGGTAGTCGATGCCTACGACGTCGAGTGGGTGGTGGTGACGCTGCGACCAGGGGAGTCCCGTGACCCGTTGGGCCTGTGGGACGGCGCGGCAGGCACCGATTCGACCGGCGCGCACCCCGATTTCCTGCCTGCCGAGCCCGCCTTCGAGGCGCCCGGCGTGCGTGTTTTCCGCGTGGAGTAGTACTTCCAGCGCCCTTAGTACTGTTGACCGTGGGCA
Source organism: Candidatus Limnocylindria bacterium (assembly GCA_036560125.1). Taxonomy (GTDB): domain Bacteria; phylum Chloroflexota; class Limnocylindria; order QHBO01; family QHBO01; genus DASSCW01. Next base: position 1,454 of record DATBRW010000187.1, on the reverse strand, counting down.
ACTTGCATCGACAGGATGGATGCGAGGTCCGGTACTACGCCTGACCCCGTACGAAGGAAGCAAGGGGCCTTGCCAAAGACCGCCACGGCCGGCGCGCCGGCCATCCAGTTCGAGCGCATCCATGCCCAGGCGACCGACACGGTCCGCCGGGATGCGCGTCGTGTTCGCGATCTGGCCGACCGATTCCGGGGGGAGTATCGCGAGCAGCTCGAGGACTGGATGCGGTTACGGGCCCGAGTCGAGAGCCAGCCGGCGAGCACCGCCAGCCGGACCTCGACGGCCGCCACCGAGCGGTTGCGGGCGCGCCACGACGACATCGGCCGTCAGCTTGGCGCCCTGCAGGCCCGGCTCAAGCGGCTGGACACCGCGGCCCGCCAGCTGGAAGTGGTGGCCAGCTATCTGGCCAGCTCCGACGGTGAAGTGGACGAGCCAAGCCTGAGCGCCACCGATGCGCACGACACCGGGTCGCTGCGGATCATCCAGGCGCAGGAGGCGGAGCGGCAGCGGCTGGCCGAGGAGGTCCATGACGGACCCGCCCAGGTGCTGACCAGCGCCATCTTCCAGGTCGAGTACCTGGACCGCGTCATCGACGGATCGTCGCGGTCGGCGCATGCCGAGCTGGCGTTCCTTCGCAACATGCTGCGCGACGGCCTGGACGAGGTCCGGGCATTCATCACCGAGCTGCGGCCGCCGGCCGTCGACGTGGGGCTGGCCCAGGCCCTCGCCGAGACCGGCAAGACGTTCGCGGCTCGGACGAGCATCGCAGTCGACGTGTCGGTGAATGGCATCGACGGGCGGCTGACACCGGACGAGAAGGCATCGGTCCTGCGTATCACGCAGGAAGCCCTCCAGAACGTCCGCAAGCACTCGGCGGCGACCGAGGTGCGGATCGGGATGGAGAACGGCCAGCTCGTGATCGGCGACAACGGGCGCGGCTTCGACGTGATGCGACTGGCATCGGCTGCCAGCCATAACTTCGGGCTGCATTTCATGCGCGAACGGGCGGAGCTGATGGATGCATCGGTTCGCATCGAGTCGCGACAGGGGGAGGGGACGCGGATCCTGCTGCGCCTCCCGGAGCACTGAGTCGAAAACGCTGAACGAGTAGGTACCCGGAGGATGAACATGGTGACCTCGACCACGACCAAGACCGAACGCAAGACCGAACCACAGACCCATGAGCAGGCCCAGCCCGTCGCGGAGGAGGCGAACGTGGAGGAGACCCAGAACCAGGAGCGGCGGCGCGGCGGCGACCGACGGGCGGCCGGATCGAAGACCCGGGTCGTCATCGTCGACGGCCACACGCTGTTCCGGCGCGGGGTTCGCAACATCCTCGAGCTGGAGAGCGACATCGAGGTGGTCGGCGAGGCCGGCAGCGGTCGCGAGGCGATCGCGGTGGTCGAGGAGCTGACGCCCGACGTGATCCTGATGGACCTGTCGCTCCCGGCGCCGAA
>DATBRW010000186.1:0-2783 GCA_036560125.1 Candidatus Limnocylindria bacterium | reverse complement strand
GGCGCCGGTCGATCGGTCTGTGTCATGTGTCCTTCGTCCTCAGCGCGCCGCAGCCGGCGTTCGATAGGCCTCGATCAGGATCTGCGCCACTTCCGGCCGGCTGAACTCCTGGGGCGGCATCTCGCCGGAAGACAGGAGCTCACGAACCTTGGTGCCGGACAGGATCAGGTGCTGATCGTCGCCATGCGGGCAGGTCTTGTAGGAGGCCATCCCCTCGCAGGCGTTGCACCAGAAGGTGTGCTCGAAGAAGAGCGGGGTGATGCCCAGCTCATCCGGCTCGAACTCGTCGAAGATCTTCTGCGCGTCGTAGGTGCCGTAGTAGCTGCCCACGCCGGCATGGTCGCGCCCGACGATGAAATGCGTGCAGCCGTAGTTCTTGCGGGCGATGGCATGGAAGATCGCCTCGCGTGGGCCGCCGTAGCGCATGGCGGCCGGATAGACGCTGAGCAGGGTCCGGTCAGCCGGGTAGTAGTCGGCCAGCAGCGTCTCGTAGGCGCGCATCCGGACATCGGCCGGGATGTCATCCGACTTGGTTTCGCCCACCAGCGGATGGATCATCAGGCCATCGGTGACCTCGAGCGCCACCTTGGTGAGGTACTCATGCGCCCGATGGATGGGGTTGCGCGTCTGGAAGCCCACCACCCGGCGCCAGCCCTTCTCCGTGAAGATGGCGCGCGTCTCGGCCGGCGTGCGGCGATAGGCGGCGAACGGCGGGTCGGCCGGCCCGTTCAGGACGGTGATATCGCCGCCCAGGTAGACCTCGCCGGCCTCGTGGATGCGCGCCACGCCCGGGTGCGCGTCCTCGGTCGTGCGGAAGACCTGCTCCGCCTCGTGCTGCGGGTCGTACGTGTACTTCTCCGCCAGCGCCAGGGTGCCGAGCAAGCGGCCGGCCTCGTCGCGCAGGGCGATCTCAGTGCCGATCTGCAGGCTGTCCGCCTCCTCGCGGCCGACGGCCAACGTGATCGGGATCGACCAGGGCAGGCCGCTGGCCAGGCGCATGGTGTCGACCACCGAGCGGTAGTCGGCCTCGCCAAGGAAGCCGGTCAGAGGGCTGAAGGCGCCATTGCCGATCAGCTCCAGGTCGGAGGCGGCGACGGATCCGATGGTGATGGACGGAAGGGAGTTGGCACGCTCAATGGCGCTCTCGCGCTCCGCTCCAGTGGGAGCGCGGTCGATAAGGACTCCGCCGTGCGGCGTCGATGTAGCAGGTGTCAAGGTCAAGCTCCATGTGGCGATGACGCGGGCAGGCAGCATTCGGGTTGGGCGCCGCATCAGATCGGGTCCCGTATCGTAGCGCCTGGGACCCCCTCCCCGCCACCCGGCCAAAGGCGGCCCAGGAAGGTGATCCCGATCGCCCGGCTACAATCCTGCGGCGCCGGCGATGCCGGGCGCAATTAACGCATGAGGAGATCCGGGCTTGTCGATCGCGGCTGAACGGGGAAACGACGTCGGCGAAATCGTGGAGGCGCTGCGCACGGCCGAGCGCGTGAGCGCCGTCTGCCACGAGAACCCCGACGCCGACACCATCGGTGCGGCCGTGGCGGTCTGCATCATCGCCGAGCGCCTGGGTGTCGAGGCCGAGATCGTCAGCGCCGACGGGATCCCCCCGATGTTCGACTTCCTGCCACACGTGGCGCAGGTGGTGCGCAAGCCGCATCTCGAGCCGGGCCTGGCCGTCTTCTGCGACGCGGCGACGCTCGAGCGGGTGGGCCGTATTGCCACCGAGGAGGCGGAGTGGTTCTCGCGCGCCACCGTCCTCAACATCGACCACCACATCAGCAGCAACTACTTCGGCGATCTCAACCTGGTCGACCCCAAGGCCGCGGCCACCTGCGAGGTGCTGGCGCGGGTCGTGGACGCGCTGGGGATCGAGGTGGACGAGGAGCTGGCGACCGCCCTGCTGGTGGGGATCGTGCGCGACAGCCAGGGCTTCTCCGACGGCGCAACGTCCGGGGACACGCTGCGCGCCGCGGCGCGCCTGGTCGATGCCGGCGCCCCACTGGCCCTGATCCATCGCCGCATCCTGTCCGAGCTGCCGTTCGCGACCATCGCGCTGTGGGGCAAGATGCTGGCCGGCGTACAGTCCGACTCGGGTGATCGAATCGTGCACACCACTCTGATGCTGTCGATGCTCGAAGAGACCGGGACCGAGCAGCACGACGCTGATGGGCTAGCCGAGTTCCTGGCCAAGGCGAAGGGCGCCGACGTGACCCTGCTGCTGCGTGAGCTTGGCCCGGAGGAGACGCGCGTGAGCGTTCGCACCTCGGACGCCGTCGACGCCACGGCCATCACCTCCCGTTTCGGCGGTGGCGGCCACGTGCGGCGCGGCGGATGCACGGTCCGTCGCCACGCCACCGAGGCCGTGAGCCTGGTCCTCGACGCCAGCCGCGCCGCGTTGGACGGGTCAACGGCAGCGGGCGGCTGACCGTCCCGCAATCGGATCGCTGGCGTTGACCGCACAGCTCGCTTCTCCCGCCGTCGACGCACAACCGCTCCCGCGCACCGGCGTTCGCTGGTGGCACGAGGCGCTGATCCTTGGCTCGGTCATGGTCGCGCTGCTCCTGCTGGGCCTCTGGCAGCTGGGCGGCCTCTCCCTCTGGCGTGACGAGGTGGCGAGCGTCGTCTTCGCCAAGGGCTCGCTGGGGGACCTGCTGACCATCATCGGCCGCGACCGCGACGCAGTGGGGCTGGCCAACATGGCGACCTACTACCTGCTGCTCCACTTCTGGCTGGCGGTGGGCGAGACCGAGTCCCGCATCCGGCTGCTGTCGGTGCTGTTCGGG
>DATBRW010000185.1:0-12799 GCA_036560125.1 Candidatus Limnocylindria bacterium | reverse complement strand
GCGATCGCCGCCACCGTGCAGAACAGCACAACGCCCAGGATCGTCGTGGGCGAGGCAGGGTCGCCTTCCTTGATACGCGCCAGCCCGGCCAGGATGCTGAACAGGCCGCCGGCGAAGACGCTGAAGGCCACGAAGTAGCCGAAGCGCGTGTTGCGCAGCAGCCAGACGGTGCCCAGGCCGAGGTAGGCGGCGACGCCGAAAGCGCCGATCAGGTACCAGACCCGATAGAGCGGCTCGTTCCAGCCGTAGGCCCCACCCAGGAACTCGGTGCCGGCGCTGATGCCGTACCACAGCAGGCCAATCGCCCACACCAGCTGGTACGGCTGCCGTCGTCGCAGCCACTGGTCGGCGACCAGGATGGCGAAGATGAACGAGAGGAACGACGAGAGGAACGGAAGGACGACGTTCGGGTTCACGCGCTGTGCTTCACGGCCTCCATCTACCTGCCTGTGATGGAGCCCACGTCCGGGCTCGAACCGGAGACCTCTTCCTTACCAAGGAAGTGCTCTGCCAACTGAGCTACGTGGGCGCGCCGTGATTCTCGCCGAACGTCCGGAGTCTGGGCAACCATCGGCCTATCTTGGTAAATCTGGGTATCGGATTCACCTGTCATGGACCGATGTGTTGGTGGGCAGGGAGGGAATCGAACCCCCACAGTCGAAGACGGCTGATCTACAGTCAGCGGAGCTCACCACCTGCTCAACCTACCCACTGAAGTCGACCGACACGTGGTGCTACTGCCGATCGGACGCGCAGTATAGCGAACGCCATTGTGCCTCTCAATCGAGCGCTGTGGTGCGCAGGTCGATGCCATCGCGGATGACGCGTTCGTACTCGTAGAACTCGCGCACGACGTGCATCCCCGCCTTCTCGTAGAGGCGCGTGGCACCGGTCAGCGACTGCGAATCGACGCCCAGCCCCACCCGCGCCTTGCCCCGCGCGGCCAGCAGCTGGAACGCATGCAGCAGGATGGCCAGCGCCAGGCCGCGACGCCGCCACGGTCGCCGCACGCCGAGCGAGCTGACCCATCCCAGATCCGGCTGGCCGGCGCGCTGCGAGGCGCAGAGCGCCATGCCGGCCACCTCCTCGCCGTCCATCGCCAGGATCCACAGGTCCGGCTCCGGCTCGTTGAACTGGGAGCGGAAGTGCCACCACTCCTCGAACGGCGCCGGCGTGTAGCCGTAGTGGTCGCTGAACGACTCCATCTCGGTCTCGTGCAGGAGGCGAGCGTCCCGCTCGAGGTTCTCCGGATCGGCGGTGCGGACGGTGATGCCTTCGGGCCATTCCGGCTGCGGCAGCGGGGCGACCGCGGCGAGATCGATCTCCATGGTCCAGTCCACGCGATCGCGATGCCAGCCACGGCGATCCAGGGCCGCCACGATGTCGGCGTTCACCGCCGCCGTGTCGGTATGCAGCGCGACGCGAGCGCCCGCCGGGGCCAGGTGCAGGTTGCCCGCGGCGCGCTCCGCGCCCCAGTCCAGCAGGGCGTCGGGAACGTGGCTGGCGGCCATATCCGGCTGCGTGCGAAAGAAGAAGTAGGGCGCGATGTGCTGGGTATCGCCATCGTGGTAGACGGCCGTGCCCGCGGCCTTCCCATCCTTGTCCAGCACGATCAGCGAGTCGCGCTGCGGGTCCAGGCCGGGCAGCCCGAAGGCACCACGGATCATCCGCTCATCGATATCCGGCGACCCGTACTCGGCCACCGCGGCAGCGCGGCAGAGGTCAAGGATCTGGTCGACGTCGCGCTCGGGGACGACGGGACGGGCACTGAAGCCCGGTGGCAGGTCGGCCATCGGCCCAGCCATGATAATCGGCCAAATGCTCCGCATCCTGCGCCAGCCCAACTTCGCCAAGCTGTGGCTCGGCGGGCTCATCTCGATGACGGGCGACTGGATCCTGATCGTGGGGCTCCCGTTCGAGATCTATCGGCGCACCGGTTCCACCCTCGCCACCGGGGCCATGGTGCTCGCCTTCCTGATCCCGTCGATCCTGCTCGGCTCGGTGGCCGGAGTCTTCGTGGACCGATGGGACCGGCAGCGCCTGATGGTCGTCATCAACCTGCTGCTCGCGCTCGTCATGCTGCCGCTGCTCGCGATCGACGCGCTGGGCATCTGGATCGCCTATGTCGTCCTCTTCGTCGGCAGCAGCCTGGAGCTGCTCTTCACGCCGGCGGAAGGGGCGCTGCTGCCGAATCTGCTCGAGAACCCCGACGACGACCTCGTGACGGCCAATGCCCTGAACGGCATGAACAACCACCTGGCGCGGCTGATCGGGCCGGCGATCGGCGGCATCATCGTGGCGGTCGGCGGCCTCTTCGCGGTCACGGTGATCGACGCGGTGTCATTCCTGGTGGCCGCCGCCCTGATCGCGTCCATCCGCACCACCCACGCGCGTGCCGAACGTCACGACACCCTGGAGCACGAGGCGGCCGACGCCTGGCGCCGCCTGCTGGGCGAGTGGCGCGACGGTCTCCGCACGGTGGTGAACCACCCAGTGCTGCGTGCGTTGCTGGTGTTCTTCGTGATCACCCGCATCGGGGAAGGACTGACGGCAACCCTGTTCGTGCCCTGGACGACCGATGCGCTGCACTCGGACGCGACCGGGTATGGCCTGCTGCTGTCGACCCAGGCCATCGGTGGCCTGGCGGGAGCGATCGTGATCGGGCGCCTTGGCTCACGGATGGATCCGCTGCGCCTGGTCATCCTGGGCTCGCTGGCCTTTGGCTTGATCGACCTGGGGCTGTTCACCTATCCCGCCATCTACCCGTACATCGGTCCCGCGCTGGTGGTGATGGTGGTGGTCGGGGTGCCAGGCGCGGCCATGATGGCGGGCATCGCGACCCTGGAGCAGACGCTCGCATCCGACAGCCATCGCGGGCGAGTGATCGGGGCGTTGGGAGCAGTGGGCGCAGCCGGTTCGCTGGTCGGTGCGATCGCGGCGGGCTTCCTGGGGCAGGCCGTGCCGGTGGTGCTGCTGCTGGTGGTCCAGGGCAGTGGCTATGTCATCGCGTCGCTGACCGTGGCCTGGATGACGCGGCGGGAGCGCGTGCCATCGGTTCCGTTGTCAGCCGCCGAGGGCTGAGCACAGGCCGCCGACGCCGAGCGCAGGCTGCGGCGCCGGCCGATTCCTATTCGCTTGGTCGGCCCTGGGGCGGGCCTCGGACAACTAGCCGGCTGCCGCCCGGTCCGATCGCCACATGGCCACCGAAATCAGCGCGGCCGCGGCCCCGGTAACAATGGCCAGGACGCCGGCGATGTTCGCGTAGGTGTTGACGCCGCTGAGATTGAAGATGACTGTCATGAGGCCAAGGATTGGCGTGACAAGCGCGGTCAGCAGCTGCGGCATGCGCCACTGCTCTTCGCTTTGTCGAGCCACTTGTGCGGCGCTGGGCATCGTAGCCGCCGCCTGGCCACCGCTGGCGCTGATGGGCGTGGCAGCGACCGCCTCGTCGGTACTCACCGTGCTTGTCGGCGTTTCCGTCGTCATCGATTAGACCTCCCTCATACGTGTGACCCGGTTTGGCAGGTCATAGCAAGGGTAAGGCCGGTTTCTCGGGATCGGTGCGCCCAGACCCCATACATTCGTTCAGGCGACGGTACCAACCGGCCTGGCGCTGGAGCGTGCGGCAGGCCTTTCCATGTACTCGGTACATCAAACGTGAAGGAGCGCGCCACGGGCGTATCTTGGAGCCGAGGGAGGGAATCGAACCCTCAACCGGCGGTTTTACAAATCCGGGCCGGAGCCATCCACGGGACTCCACCGCGTCCCATTCGTGCTTAGTTTGGGGTCTGCCGCGTCCGATCCGTCCAACGGGTAGCACCCCTTCACCTCGGTGTCGCTACACAATCGGGCTACACCCCCTCCCGGTTGGCCCGATACGCGATCACTTCGACCCGCTCCAACGTGATGAGTCCGTCGGCCACCATCTGGTCCAGCTGCGGGAGCACGTCGCGGATGCGGTCCTCCTGATCCACCACTTCAACCAGGATGGGGAGGTCCTCGGAGAGGCGGAGAAGGCGGGTTGTGTGCACGTGCGCCTTCGCTCCAAAGCCCTCGATCCCCCGGAGCACCGTGGCACCGGCGAGGCCGCGCTCGCGAAGGAGCTCAACGAGGGCCTGGTACAGCGGCTTTCCCTCCCACCTGTCCGACTCTCCGATGTAGATGCGGACGAGGAGGCCGGTGCCTTCGATTTTCATAGCGCCCTCCCTATCGCAAGTCCTGCCACGACGGCCAGCAGTCCGAGCACGACGGACCCCCCGAGGTTCGCCACAACGAGGAGCCAGGCGCCGTCCTCCGCCAGCCTCCAGCTCTCAAGCATGAGAGTTGAGAACGTCGTATAGGCCCCCACGAACCCGATCATCACCGGGCCACGCACGTCCGCCGGCAGTAGGTCGCGTTCGACTGACAGTGCGAATAGCACGCCGATCAGCAAGGAGCCGGAGAGGTTGACCGCCATGGTGCCCCATGGAAACGTGGCCCGCGTCCAAGAGGAAACCCACCCGTCGGCTGCATAGCGTGCGACGGCGCCGGCAGCTCCGCCGAGAGCGATGAGGAATAGGTGCATCCCGAGCCTCCAGTGAGCCCAGGAGCCATCAGCCGGTGTGTCCGGCGGTTCAAGGCGAGCCCCATCGCCTGTGGTGGTCGCCGGCCATTGTACGGCGGCGGCTTAGCGCGGTTACAGCGGCTACCGTGAACCCATGCAGACCCAGGTGCTCCAGGCGATCCTCGCCACGGCCGGGCTGCCGCGGATGCGATTCCACGACCTCCGCCATTCGGCGGCGAGGTTGCTGCTGGTCCAGGGCGTTGATCTGCCGCTGGTGAAGGAGCTCCTGGGCCACAGCAACATCGCGCGGACCATGGCCTACACCCACCTGATCCCGGCGCTCCGCCGCGAGGCTGCGGACCAGACGGAGGCGCTGCTCACGGGGGCTGAGCGGCCCGTGGCTACATCCTGGCTATGAACCTCGAACGGCCGTTCTAGGCTGAGTCGGCCCGTTGGCGCGGATTCGTGCGTGGAATGGTGGAGCCGACGGAGGGAATCGAACCCACAACCGGCGGTTTACAAAACCGCTGCTCTACCGTTGAGCTACGTCGGCCTCGGGCCCGATTCTACCGGCCGCCCGCGCCTGATCGCTGCCGCACGACCTCGAATAGGAGCAGGGCGCCGGCGGTCGCCGCGTTCAGGGAAGCCACCTGGCCGGACATCGGGAAGCTGACCAGCAGGTCGACCCGGCGTCGCGTCGCGCCGGAGATCCCCTCTCCCTCCCCGCCGACGACCACCGCCATCGGCCCGGTCAGGTCCGTCTCCCACGCGGACGCCGGCGCGTCCTGATCCGCCGCCACCACATGCAACCCGCGCTCTTGTAGGTCGCGCAGCGCCTGGCCCAGGCTGTCGACCCGGGCCAGCATCAGATGCTCGCTTGCGCCGGCGCTGGACTTGACCGCTGCCGCGGAGAGCGGTGCCGCCCCGCGCTCCGGAAAGATCACGCCGTCGACGCCGGCCGCCTCCGCCGAGCGCAGCAAGGTGCCGAAGTTCACCGGATCCTGCAGGTGCTCGAGCAGCAGGACCAGCGGGTCGCGGCCGACGGCCGCGGCTCGCGCCAGCATCTCCGCCGGGTCCGCCCAGCGTCGCTCCCCCACCTCGAGCAGGACGCCCTGGTGCCCGTCGAATCCGGCCAGTGAGGCGATTCGGTCGCCGGGCACCGTCTCCACCGGGACCGATGCCTCCCGCGCCCGCGCCAGCACCTGCTTCAGCTCCGGACTCGGCCGAGCTGTCTTCGAGACCAGCAGGCGGTGCGCCTCACGTCCGGCGGCCAGCGCCTCTGCGACCGGTCGGCGGCCGCCGATCCATTCGGTCAAGCGGGGCCCACCGTGGCGACGGCGAACGCGGCGATTCCCTCCGCCCCGGCGAAGCCGAGGCCGTCGGAGGTGGTGCCCTTCACGCTCACGGCCTCCGGCTCCAGGCCGGTCAGCTCGGCGAGGCGCTTTACCAGCTCGTCCCGGCGCGGCTCGATCGCCGGCCGCCGCGCCACGATGGCCAGGTCGACGCCAACCGGCCGCCAACCGGCCTCACGCAAACGTTCGACCGCTGCCCTCAGCAGCTCCCCGGAGTCGGCATCGCGCCACTTCTTGTCGTCTGGCGGGAACAATCCGCCCACGTCGCCCAGCCGGGCGGCGCCAAGCATCGCGTCGATCACGGCATGCAGCGCGGCGTCGCCGTCCGAATGCCCGGCCAGTCCCGTCTCGCCGGGAAACAGCAGACCACCAAGGTGCAGCTCGCGCCCTTCCTCCAGGCGATGCGCATCGAACCCGATCCCGGCGGACAGTCCCTCCCCCGCCGCGGGCGCTGACAGCGGAACGCTCCAGCCGCCAAGCGCGGCGCGCAGCATGGCGTCGTCGCCCGGATCGGTGAGCTTGCGGTTGATGGGCTCACCCTCCACCGCTCGCACGCCGATGCCGCCGGAGGCCATGGCCGCAGCCTCATCGGTGGCTGATCGTCCCCAGGCGTGCGTCTCCTCCATGGCGGCGCGCAGCTGGACCAGCGTGGCGCCCTGCGGCGTCTGAGCGGCGAACACCGTTTCGCGGTCGACCGCCCCGGTCACCGCACGCGCCGCGTCGACCGTCTTCAACGAGTCGGCCACCGCGATCACTGGCACGGCCCCCGTGCCAGCGCGGACCGTGGAAACGACGCGCACCATGAGCTCCGGCGAGGCCGCGGGACGCGCAGCGTCGTGCACCAGGACCGGCGTTTCCTCCGCCACGCCGGCGACGGTCAGAGCCGTCAGGCCGGCCACGACCGAATCGGTCCGCTCCTCGCCGCCGCCCACCACCAGCACCCGCTCACCGGCGTCTGGTGGCAGGGCATCGGTGAAGCGCTCGACGCCATCGGCCGGGACCACCAGCGCGACCTTGGCCATGCCGGGCACGGACAGCAGCGCATCCAGGCCCCAGCGCCAGACCGGCCGGCCCCAGATATCGATCCACAGCTTGTCCGTGCCGAACCGCCGGCTCTGCCCAGCCGCGACCAGGATGGCGGCGACGGGCAGGCTCATCGGTCCATCAGGAGGTCAGGCGACCTCGCGAGGCTGGGCGAAGATCATGCGGCCAGCCACCGTCTGGAGCACGCGGGTGACGGTGATGCCCACCTCGTCGTCCATGAAGCGGCTGCCGCCCTCCACCACGATCATGGTGCCGTCGTCCAGGTAGCCAACGCCCTGGCCGGGCTCCTTGCCCTCCTGGATGATCTTGACCTGCATCTCCTCGCCGGGATGCACGACCGCCTTCACCGCATTGGCCAGCTCGTTGATGTTCAGGACGCGGATGCCCTGAAGCTCCGCCACGCGATTCAGGTTGAAGTCGTTGGTCAGGATGGCGGCTTCGTTGTCGCGCGCGTAGGCAACCAGCTTGGCATCGACCTCGTCGACCTCCGGATAGCTGGCCTCGCTAACCTCCACCGGGCTGACCGAGTCGCGCTGCAGGGCGGCCAGCATCTCCAGTCCGCGCCTGCCGCGATTTCGGCGCAGGGCGTCCGGCGAATCGGCAATCCGCTGCAGCTCGTCGAGCACGAAGCGCGGCACCACCAGCGTGCCCAGGATGAAGCCGGTCCGACCGATGTCCACGATCCGCCCATCGATGACGGCGCTCGTATCGATTACCACCTCCTGCGGGCCAGATCGGGAGCGCGCACCCGGCAGCACGCCGGCCAGCGCGGGAATCAGCACGTCCCGCTTGTAGAGGGTTGCCCATAGCATGACCAGGGCCAGGATGATGGCCACGGCCACCGGCAGCACCGCCCCGACCGGACCGCCCAGGTTCGACAGTGGCACGCCCACCAGCAGGCCCATCAGCAGGCCGATGACGATGGCGACGACGCCCAGTGCGAACTCGCCGGCGTTCGCTCGCGACAGGCGGTCGACCGCCCAGCGGGTCGGGTAGACGGTGATGTACGGGACGGCCAGGTACCCGAACAGCAGCGACGCCACCACGATCGCCATCAGGAACGCAGGCCGGTTCGGCACCGCGATCAGGTCGGGTGCGCGATCCAGGATGAGCAAGCCCAGCGCGATACCAAAGAGCGCGCCGACCAGAGCTCCCAGGAGCTGGATGATCTTGTGCATGAACCGATGAGACCGAAGATGAATTGAACACGCGACCGGGATGAATCTGATGAAGCCGATGAAAACGGTTGGTCGCGACCCGCTCGCGGGCGGCGTGCACCTTAGCACCGGTGGCGACCGGGGGCAACGGCCTCGCTCAGCCCTCGGCGAGTGCGGAGAGCAGCGCCGAGCGCACGTCCACGGCCGTTTCCGGACCGTTTGGCGCGGCCCCATCCGTGCTCCGCGAGGGGCCGGTGATGAGGCGATCGAACCCCAACCGCCGCGCCTCGGCCAGGCGCCGCTCGGCGCGACTGGCGGCGCGCAACCGTCCGGCCAGGGAGAGCTCTCCGGCAAGCACGGTCCCGCTGCGCACCGGCCTTTCGCGCAGGCTGGAAGCGAGCGCCACCGCCACGGCCAGGTCGGCGGCCGGCTCCTCGATGCGCAGCCCGCCCGCCACGTTGACGTAGACATCATGGCCGGTGAGGTTCACGCCGGCGTGGCGCGCCAACACCGCAATCAGCATCAGCACCCGGTTCACGTCGATTCCCGTGGTGGCGCGACGGGGCGACCCGGCGCCCGACGGCGCGACCAGCGCCTGGATCTCGACCGCCAGCGGCCGCGTGCCCTCCAGCGCGATCGTCACCGCGCTGCCCGCGACCGGCGGCTGCTCCGACTCTAGGAAGAAGCGGCTGGCATCGGCCACCTCCACCAGCCCGTCGCCGCGCATCTCCAGGACTCCCACCTCGTCCGTCGAGCCGAAACGGTTCTTCGCCGCGCGGAGCAGTCGCGTGGACCCGAGCCGCTCCCCTTCCAGGTAGATGACCGCGTCGACCAGGTGCTCCAGCGTGCGCGGCCCGGCCACCGTGCCTTCCTTGGTGACGTGGCCAACCAGCGCCACACAGGTGCGGCCGGCCTTGGCGACCTCCGCCAGCCGGGTGGCCACCTCGCGCACCTGGCCGACGCTGCCCGCGGGGCCGGTCAGGTCCCCGGAGGCCATGGTCTGGACGCTGTCCACCACCGCCAGCGCCGGCGACACCGACTCGATGGCCCCAATCGCCGTAGCGAGCTCGGTGGTGGCCACCAGGCCCAGGCCATTGACCACGGCGCCTACCCGCTCCGCCCGGCCACGGACCTGCGACGCCGACTCCTCGCCGGTCATGTACAGCACCTCGCCGGAGCCGCCGGCGGCCAGGCGGGCGGCCAGCTGCAGCAGCAGCGTGCTCTTGCCGATGCCGGGGTCGCCGCCGAACAGCACGATCGAGCCGGGCACCAGGCCGCCGCCCAGGACCCGATCCACCTCCCCGATGCCGCTCACCAGGCGCTCCGCCTCGGCGCTGGAGACATCGGAAATCGGCGAGATGGTGCCGACGGTGAAGGCGGCCGTGGTTCGGTCGCGCGCGCGGGCGGCGGCCATCGGACGGCTGATGACCGTCTCCACCAGCGTGTTCCATGCCTCGCACGACGGGCACTGCCCCGACCAGCGTGGCGTTTCGGCACCGCACTGCTGGCAAACGTGGACGGTTCGGGTGGCAGGCACGAAATCGGGCTCGAATCAGGCTTGGTATGACAACGGACGGCGCCTGGTGGCGCCGTCCGTCATGTTGCCACGCCGCGGAGTACCGCCGGCGTATCGGTCCGTTATCGGGCGCTCATCGAGCCTTGACTGGCTGGCGCTCCGGCTTCTTTTCGATCGACAGGCCACCGTCCGGATTGGCGTCGACCACGATCCGGTCGCCGGCCTCGAAGCTCGCCATCAGCATCCGCTCGGCCAGCGGATCCTCGATCTGGTTCTGGATCTCGCGCCGCAGCGGCCGAGCACCGAAGGCATTGTCGTAGCCCTTGGTGATGATGGCGTCCTTGGCGGCATCGGTGACCACCAGCTCCATCTGCTGGCCGGCCAGCTGCGCCTTCACCCTGGCCAGCAGCAGGTCCACGATCTCGCGGATCTGCTCGCGGCTGAGCTGCGTGAAGACGACGGTGGCGTCGATGCGGTTCAGGAACTCGGGGCGGAAGGCGTTCTTCAGCTCGCCCAGCACCTTCTCCTTCATCCGCTCGTAGTCGGCCGTCTGCTGCGCGGCCTCGTCAACCGCGCCGGTCCGGAAGCCGATGTTGGTGTCCTTCTGGAGCAGCTGCGCGCCGACGTTGCTGGTCATGATGATGATCGTGTTGCGGAAGTCGACCCGACGGCCCTTGGCATCGGTCAGGTGCCCGTCCTCCAGGATCTGGAGCAGGATGTTGAACACCTCGGGGTGCGCCTTCTCGATCTCGTCGAGCAGGACGACCGAGTACGACTTGCGCCGCACGGCCTCGGTCAGCTGGCCGCCCTCGTCGTAGCCAACGTAGCCCGGCGGGGCGCCGACCAGCCGCGACACGTTGTGCCGCTCCATGAACTCGCTCATGTCGATCTTCACCAGGGCGTCGTCGCTGCCGAACATGAACTCGGCCAGGGCCCGGGCCAGCTCGGTCTTGCCCACGCCGGTGGGACCCATGAAGATGAATGAGCCGATCGGCCGCTTGGGATCCTTGAGCCCGGCGCGAGCTCGGCGGACCGCCTTGGAGACGATGTCGATCGCCTCCTGCTGGCCGATGATCCGCTTGTGCAGGGCGTCCTCCATCTTCAGGAGACGCTCCGACTCCTCGGCGCTGATGCGGATCACCGGGATGCCTGTCCACATGCTGACGACTTCGGCGATGTCCTCGTCGGTCACCACCGGGAGGTCCTTGGCGGCCTCCTCGTGCCAGCTGGCGCGCAGCTCCTCGATCCGTTCCTTGCCCTGTGCCTCTTCGTCACGCAGTCGAGCCGCGGCCTCGTAGTCCTGGCCTTCGATCGCCTCGTCCTTCTGGCGAGTGACCTCTTCCAGGGCCTTCTGCGCCTCCTTGATCTCCGGCGGCGCCGATGCGTTGCGCAGCCGCACGCGCGACCCGGCCTCGTCGATCAGGTCGATGGCCTTGTCCGGCAGGGCGCGATCGGCGACGTAGCGAACCGACAGGTCCACCGCCGAGCGCAGCGCCTCGTCGGTCATCTTCACGTGGTGGTGCGCCTCGTAGCGCTCGCGAATGCCGAACAGGATGTCGACTGCCTGGTCGACGGTTGGCTCGTCGACCAGGACCGGCTGGAAGCGTCGCTCCAGCGCCGCGTCCTTCTCGATGTACTTGCGGTACTCGTCCAGCGTGGTGGCGCCGATGCACTGCAGCTCGCCGCGTGACAGTGGCGGCTTCAAGATGTTGGCCGCGTCGATGGCGCCCTCGGCCGCGCCCGCGCCCACGAGGGTGTGCAGCTCGTCGATGAACAGCACCGAGTCGCTGCTCGAGCGCAGCTCCTCGATGATCTTCTTGAGGCGCTCCTCGAACTCGCCGCGGTACTTGGTGCCGGCCACCAACGAGCCGATGTCCAGGGTCAGCACCCGCTTGTCGATCAGCGTCTCCGGCACGTCGCCGCTGACGATGCGCTGGGCGAGTGCCTCGGCGATGGCGGTCTTGCCGACGCCGGGCTCACCGATCAGGGCCGGGTTGTTCTTCGTCTTGCGGCCAAGGATCTGGATGACCCGCTCGATCTCTTTCTCGCGGCCGATGATCGGGTCGAGCTTGTCGGCCCGCGCCAGATCGGTCAGGTTGATGCCCAGCTGGTCCAGGGTCGGCGTCTTGGACGGACGCTTCGACTCCTGCGCGGGCGAGACGCTGGTGCTCTGCGACAGGACGTGGATCACCTGGTGGCGGACCTTGTCCAGGTTGACGCCCAGGCTCTCCAGCACGCCCGCGGCGATGCCCTCGCCCTCGCGCACCAGGCCCAGCAGCAGGTGCTCGGTACCGATGTAGTTGTGGCCCAGCCGCCGCGCCTCGTCGATGGCCAGCTCGATCACCCGCTTGGCGCGCGGGGTCAGGCCGACCTCGCCGACGACCGGCCGGTCGCCGCGACCGATGATGAACTCGACCGCGGTGCGGACCTTGGACAGCTCGACGTTCATGTTCTCCAGCACGCGCGCGGCGACGCCCTCGCCCTCACGCACCAGGCCGAGCAGCAGGTGCTCGGTGCCGATGTAGTTGTGGTTGAACCGCTGGGCCTCGTCCTGTGCCAGGGTGAGGACCTTGCGTGCTCGGTCTGTGAACTTGTCGAATCGGTCCATGTCGCGGTCTCGCTGGGCTCCTGCAGCAGACTGGGAGTCGGCTGCCTTCGGCTGAGTGTACGGCACCACTGACGTGCGGTGCCTTCAATAGGTACTACGGTGTAGGAGTGCTGGACGCTCACGAATCGCGTTCGGATCCAGCCATTCGAAAGGCAAGAGACGGGTCCTCTGCGGATCCCGCCTCTGCGATCGCTGAGAAGGACCCCGGCTAACGGGGCCGATGGATCAGGCCTTGGCGCCCTCCGCCGGCTCCGCCTCGGCTTCGGCCTCGGCCTTGGTCTCCGACTCTGGTTCGGCCTCGGGCTCCGTCGCGGCGGCGGGCTCGGCCTCCGACTCTGCTACCGCTGCCGGCTCCGGGGTCGCATCGGCTTCGCCTTCGGCATCCGCTGTAGCTGCTGGTGCCTCCGCTTCGGCTGCGGGAGCTTCCGCCTCGGCGGCGGGAGCCTCGGCCGGCTCTGCCTCGGAGTCAGGTGCCTCGACGGCTTCGGCTCCGGCGTCGACCTCGATTGCCACCGGTTCCTCGGCGGCTGGCTCCTCGGCGGTTGGCTCCTCGGCAGCTGCCTTGGCACGCGACCGCTT
>DATBRW010000184.1:0-9838 GCA_036560125.1 Candidatus Limnocylindria bacterium | reverse complement strand
CGGTGCGCTCCATCGAGATCGAGGCCTTCGTCCCGGCCGACGAGGCCGAGGAGAAGGGGGCCCGCTTCGTGAAGCAGGCGTACTACCTGGAGCCCGATGAGATCGGCCGCAAGGCGTTCTACCTGCTGAAGTCGGTCCTGGCCGAGACGAGCAAGACCGCCATCTGCAAGATCGTGCTCAAGGACCGCGAGCAGCTCGCGGCTCTCAACCCGTTCGACAAGACCATGCTCCTGCAGACGCTGCACTGGCCCGATGAGATCCGCTCGCTGGAGGAGCTGAACCTGCCCGAGGAGGAGATCGAGATCAAGCCGGCCGAGCGCAAGATGGCCGAGCAGCTGATCGCCAGCATGGGCGAGGAGTTCGATCCCAGCGGAGAGCGCGACGAGTACCGCGAGGCGCTGATGCAGGTGATCGAGGCCAAGATCGCCGGCGAGAAGCCCGTTCTCGCCAAGCAGGCCGAGCCCACCAAGATCGGCGATCTGATGGCCGCCCTGGAGGCCAGTGTGGCGGCCGCCCGTGAGACGCGGCGCGGTGGCGCCGCCAAGGTCGAGAAGGCGGAGAAGCCAAAGCCGGCCCGCGCCAAGTCCACCACCGCGCGCAAGCGCAAGGCGGCTGAAGAGGAGGCGCCCGCGGCGCGTCGCCGCAAGACCGCCTGAGCCCGCGGGTGCCGTCGGAGCAGCTGCACCTTCCGGTCCCCCCGCCCGAGGAAGGGCGGGTCCTCCACCTGCCGAACCGGGTGGTGCCGATGCAGGCCACCCAGGTCGACGCGCCATTCGATGACGCGGACTACTTCTTCGAGCCGTGGTGGCCCGGCGTCCGCACCTTCGCGCTGGTCGAGCGTGGCCACCTGCGCCTGCAGGCCGATGGGTTGGCCGATGCCACCGCCACCTTCCCGGAGATGGCCGAGCTGCTCAGCCAGCTGGGGGAGGATGGCGTGGTGCTGGACGGGACGCTGCTGGTGCTCGATGACGATGGCCGGCCGGACGGCGGCCTGCTGCGGGCGCGGCTGGGCGGCGACGCCACGGCCGGACGCCCTGCCTACGTCGCCAGCGACCTGCTGTGGGCCGGCGGGCAGCCGGCCACGCGGCGCAGCTTCCGCGTACGGCGTCAGTGGCTGGAGGCGCTGCTGGCCGCCGGCGACCGGGTCACCGTGGGGCACGGCTACGTTGGTGACGGGACGCTGGTGGCCGAGGCGCTGGCGTCGCTCGGCATCGACGGGCTGTCGGCGCGACAGCTGTCCGCTCGCTACCGCGGCGGGCCGGCCGGTCCCGCCTGGCTGCGAGCCCCAATCATCCCGGCCGAGCCGCGCGCACGGCCGACGCTGGCGCTGATCCTGAGGCTGCCGCTGACCGACTAGCCAGCCGCCGCTGGCCGATGATGAGCGCCGCTCAGCCGCCGGGCGGCGCCAGAAGCGGCTCGATCACCCACGGCCATGGCTGGTCTGGCACCAGCCGCTCCGCGCTGGTGACCAGACCATCCGCGGGATATGCGCGGAAGGTGGCGATGTCATAGATCAACGGCGGTAGCTGCGAGAGATCGGGCAGCCCTTGTCCGCGGGTGGCGTCAGCGACACGCTCCAGCCGCCCATCATCGGTGCCGTAGTGGCGTCCCAGCAGGGCGGCCACCTCCCACATGGGGGTGGATGACGGGTCGCGGCGCAGGCCGCTGCGCACTTCCTCCTCGGCGGCGGCCTGGTCGCCGATCATCGCCGCCGCCAGCGCCCGCGCTATCGATCCCTTGTAGTCATCCACGCGGATCGGCTCGCCGGTCAGCCGCCGCGCGATCAGCAGGTTGCGTTCCTCGATGTCGGCGGCCTGCTCGCTCGGCTGCTCGTCACCGATCGTGATCGGCCGTGGCCACGGCTGGGCCAGGCCCGTCAGGTAGGTGGTCAGCATGGAGAAGCGGTAGGCGTGATCGGCAGCGCCATAGTCGCCCAGCCACTGGTAGACGATCGCCGCATTCACCAGCTCGCGGCCCTGCGGCGTGGCCGCGGCCACCGCCCGGTCGGCGGCATGGCGGGCGCACGCCCGGTCGCGCTGCTCGCGGCACAGCAGTGCCAGGTTGATCCATGACGGGCCATCGCCGGGGGAGAGGCGCACCGCTTCTTCGGCGGCAGCCCGCGCCTCGTTGGTCCGGCCCAAGCGGTTCGCTGCGACGACCAGCGCCTTCGCGCCGGCCGGGTTCCACGGGTCGAGGGCAGAGGCATGACGGAATGCCGCCGCCGCCACGGACCAACGGCCCTCGCTCGCCGCATCGGTCCCGTTGCGGTAGGCGATGGCGCCCGCGTCGCCCACCACCATGACCGCCACCAGTGCCAGGGCCGCGACGCCGGCCAACACCGCGGCGGGCCATCGGGCCGCGCGCGGGATGAAAACCCAGCGCACCGCGCCGGCATCCAGGAGGGCCATGGACCCCAGCACCATCACCAGCAGGCTGAAGGCGGGCAGGAAGGTCAGGTCCTCGAACAGCATCCCGACGGCGAAGCCCATGAGCACCGCGAAGGCCGCGCGGCCAGTGAGCGAGCGCGTGCGCCACGGGCCGGCGACCACCACGAAGGTGACGAACAGGGCCAGCGCGGCGGCCAGCCCCACCAGCCCTGCATCGCCCAGGATCCCCAACGCCACGTCGTGCGAATGCGGCTGGCGGACTGGGAAGCTCAAGGGCGGCGCAGCGGCCTGGCGGGCCAGCGGCATGCTGCCCGGCCCGATGCCGAACAGTGGGTCCTGCGACCAGGCGGTCAGCGTGTCGCGCCACAGGTACCCGCGAAACACCAGTGAGCGGACATCGGTCCGGCGCGGGGCGATGAAGGCAACGGCCAGCGCCAGCAGCGCCAGGCCGGCCACCGCCAGCCCGACGTCGCGCGGCTGCAGCCGCCACGAGCCGGCCATCAGCGCCGACCAGCCCAGCCGCAGGCGCCGCGCCGCGGCCGGCGCCGCCAACACAACTCCCGCGACCGCGGCGGCCAGCCAGGCCGAGCGCGATCCGGAGAGCAGCGTCAACGGCACGGCCACCACGGCCAGCCCGATCAGCATCGCCCCGCGCAGGCGGCGATACGGGATCAGGAGCGCCACCGGCAGCGCGCCCATCACCACGAAGGCGGGCACCGCCAGCGCGCCGAAGATGGTGCCCTCGTGATCGAGGCGCACCGGCGGCAGGCCCGTGCCGCCGGCCATCAGCCATTCGACCCGGCGCCAGGCCAGGACCACCACCGCATGCAGCGAGAGGGCGAGGACCGGGACCGTCACCACCAGCGCGGTCCAGCTCGGGCGGTAGCGCAATGCCAACAGCGTGGCAGGCAGCAGGAGGGCCATGCCCACGATGGCCGCCAGGGCGCGAGCCGAGAGGCCGGGGTTCCAGGCGGTCAGGCTCGCGATCCCGAAGGCCAGCAGCAGCGCCAGGATCGGAATGTCAAGCGGCGTGCGCGGCAGGTCGCCGCCGCTCAGCGCGACCCACAGCAGGCCGCCGAAGAGGGCCACCGCGGCCAGGTGCAGCGCCAGCTGGTAGCGCGGGTCCCACATGGCCCCGTCCCAGCCGACGTAGAACAGCACGGCCAGGCCGATCCCCACCGCGGCCGGCTCGGCCAGTCGACGCGGGGTGATTTGGGTGATCTCGAGCGCCTCAGTCCGCGTAGCGATCGGCGGCGCGTTGCACCATGTGTGCCACCGCCTCGCGCAGAGCCGAGGGCGCGACCACCTCTACCGCGTCGCCCCAGGACAGGATCCACGGCCGAATCTCGACGATGCCGGCCACCCGCACGGCCAGTTCGATCCGGCCGTCCTCGAGCTCGCTGAGCCTTTGCGAGCGATGCCAGACCGATTCGCGCACCCGCTGCGCCGCCGACGCGTCGAAGCGCAGGACCACCTCCTCGACACCGCTCTCGGCGGACCAGATGCCCCACGAGTGGGCGAGCCACGCGTCCGGATCGAAGTCGTCGGGGATCTCGTACCGGTCGGCGGTAACGGTCGAGGTCCTGATGCGCTCCACCTTGTACGTGCGCATGGCGTCGACTGTCTCGTCGAAGCCGATGAGGTAGACGTTGTGGCTGGCGGCATCGGGCTCCAGGAAGTAGGGGCGCACGCGGGCGCGACGGGCGTCGCCGTCGGACGGCTCGTAGTCGAACTCCACCACCCGCCCATCGGCCCACGCCTGAGCCACGTGAGCGAAGTTCCTGGTGAAGGGCTCGTTGGGGCCGGCCCGTCGCACGGTCAGCATGGTGGCCGCCACATGGCGTGCGATTGGCTGTGGCAACAGGTCCGCCAGCTTGGTGAACGCACTGACTACGGCCTGGTCGTACTCGTCGGACCAGCGGGCGATCAGACGCGTGGCCAGGAACAGCACGATCGCCTCCGCCAGCGAGAGCGGCAGTGGCGGCAGGAACGACTTCTTCTCGATCCCGTAGCGCCCTCGGCCGGCGCTGAAGATCGGAATCGCCAGCTCGTCCTCCAGCGCCTTGATGTCGCGGTAGACGGTGCGGGTGGTCATGCCGGTCAGCTCGGCGATCTCGGTCACGGCCACGCCGTTCTCGCCCGAGCCGCGGGTGTAGAGGATTGAGGCGACGCTCAGCAGGCGCGCCAGCCGGTCGCGCTTGCGCGACCATCGGTCCTCACGCCCATCGCCGTTCCAGTCCTCGTCAGGCACGGGCCCGATGATAGCCCGGCGCGGATCTCCGGCCTCCCCGCGGTCTAGGGCGTGACGAAGAAGAACGCGATCGCCAGGATGGCGTAGACGCTCATGAGCTGGAGCCCCTCCACCCAGTTCGAGCGTCCGTCCAGGGCGATGTAGGAGGCGATCAGGGTGCCGACGCCCACCGCCACCACCTCCAGCGGCGTGAAGACCAGGGTCAGCTCGTTGCCGACCAGCAGCCCGAAGATGACCAGCACCGGTGCGGCGAAGAGGGCGATCTGGGTGGCCGAGCCCAGCGACGTGACCAGGCTGAAGTCCATCTTGTTCTTGTAGGCCAGCGTCACGCCCACCACGTGCTCGGCCAGGTTGCCGATGAGCGGGATCAGGATGATGCCCACGAAGAACTTGTTGATGCCCACCGCCTCGACCATGGGGTCGAGCGAGTGCACCAGGACCTCGGACACGACCGTCAGGGCGGCGGCGGAGCCGATGAGGACCACCAGCGAGCGCCGCACGCTCCATTCGGCTGGCTCTTCCCGGTCGCGCTCACCCGGCGCGGTGGCCTCGGGGGTCGAGAAGTAGAAGTACGTCTGCGCCGCGTACGTCAGCAACAGCACCACTGCCACCCCGACCGACAGCACCTCAAGATTGAAGAAGACCGGCGACCCCTCGCCGGTCTCCGCTCCGGCATTGAGGATGGCGGCGAAGGTGGCCGGCACGATCAGGCCGATGGTGGCCAGGATCAGGCTGGCGGCGTTCATGCCGGTTGCCTGCGGGTCGTAGCGCTGGATCCCGTTCTTCAGCCCGCCCACGAACAGCGACGCCCCCAGCACCAGCAGCAAGTTGCCCACGATGGAGCCGGTGATGGAGGCCTTGACGACGTCCAGCTCGTTGTTCGCGACCAGGAAGCCGGCGATGATGATCTCGCCCACGTTGCCGACCGTCGCGTTCAGGATGCCGCCGACCCGTGGGCCGGCCGCGGCGCCCAGCTGCTCGGTGGCCTGGCCCAGGATGTAGGCCAGCCCGCCGATGGCCACCGCGCTCACGCCGAAGGTGATGGTGGCGTCGGCGCCGACCACGCGCAGGATCACCGCCAGCACGCTGCCGACCGTGGCGATGCCGTAGGCGATCAGGGCGAACACCGAGGCGATGGTACCGGTGGCGGCTAGGGAGAGGGACTGGCCTCCGCGCCGGATGCCTCCGGCGATTCCGCCGCCTGGCTGGGCGACGGCCGCGGCGTGGGGGCGGGCGCCTGCTCTCCCGGCAGGGCGGCGAAGAGAGCGCGATTCAGCTGGTCGTCCACGCCGATCAGCAGGAAGACGTAGTCGTCGGCGGCCCAGGTGTAGATGTGCGTGCCCGCGGCGGTGGCGTTGTCCTCCGGCCGCTCCCAGGTCACGCGCCCGTCGATGCGCCGATAGCGCCACGGCTCGCGATGCAGGCCGGCGATCCCGACATAGCGGCCGGCCGTCTCCAGGTACGGCTCCAGCTGCTGGGTGCTGGGCAGCGGCTGCTCGACCCGCGCCGCGTAGAGCGAGAGGCGCGGATCCGTCACGAAGGCCACCTGCAAGGCCCTGAACTGCAGCCCCAGGTCACCGTACGCGGAGGCAAAGTCGCCCGGCGTCATGGCGAACTCGCTGGTCGGCGGCACCTCGATGTTCACGCCGCGCAGGCGGGTGGGAATCAGCCCCGCTAGCTCGGGGTCCGGCGGGTTGGTGTACGTGGGCGTGGGCTGCGGCGTCGGCGGCGGCGGGCTGGGCTGGGCCGATGCGCTCCCCGCAACGGCGGACGCCGACGCGACGGCCGATGCGCTGGCCGACGGGCTCGGGTTGGTCGTGCCGCATCCCGTCAGCGCCACCATCACCAGCAGGGTCGCGACGGCCGGGCGGGATGGTGCCGGGCGCGCGGCGGCGGGGGTGTGGCTCGACATAGAGAGGCGCGATCATAGCATCGCGCCTCTCGTCAGGCCGCCCCGCGGACCCCCGCTTCGTCGTCGCCGGTCCGCCGGCCGCGAGAGGTCCGCCGCCTGACGCCGACCACCGCCGCCAGCGCGTGCACCACGTCGGTGCCGTAGCGCTGGCCTGCCGCGGCGGCCAGCTCGTCGATGGCCGCGCGCCGATCGGCCTGGGGACCGTCCGAGGAGGCAACCAAGCTGTCGTACGCGTTTGCCGCCGCCAGCACCTGCGCGCCGAGCGGCATCCGCTCGAGCGGGCCGCCGGCCCGATGCCAGCGCACGATCTCGCCGACCTCGCGCAGGGACGGGATTGGCTCCAGCTCGTCGGCGCCGACGCCCTCCAGCCCCTGCAGGCGCGCGGCGAGCTCCACCGTATCGGCCGCGTTCTCGTCACAGCCCAGCTTGCGAGCCACGCGGCCGGCCAGCCGGCCGACGCGCTCACCGTGGCCGATCGCTGCCGGGTCCAGGGCGTCGAGGGAGCGTGCCACGCCCAGCAGCGCGCCACGGACCGTGTCCTGGCCACCCTCCGTGGCGTGGCTGAGGAGGGCGGCCTGCTCGACCAGCGAGTCGACGGTGGGCGCATCGTCCGGATGCAGGAGGGCGGCGCGCGCCAGCCGGTCCAGGGTGCTGCGCAGATCACGCATCTCGTTCGGCACCTCGTCGGCGCGAACCACGCGATCCTCGCCGGACTGCTTGCCCAGGTAGAGCGCGATGTCGGCGGCGGCGATCAGGTCGTTCTTGTCGACCGCGTCCTCGGGGTAGGCCGCCACGCCGACCGTGATCGTCACCCTCGCGGCCTCCTTGGCGGTGAGCCGCGCCACCGCCTGGCGAACGCGCTCGCCGATCGCCTCGGCGGCTCGCGCGTCGACGTCCGGCAGCAGCACGGCGAACTCGTCGCCACCGTAGCGGAAGACGCGATCCTCGCCGCGCGCCGAGCCGTAGATGGCGGCACCGATGGCATGCAGCAGCGCGTCGCCGGCCGGGTGTCCCAGACGGTCGTTGTAGGCCTTGAAGTTGTCCAGGTCCATCATGAGCAGCGCCACCGGGCCGGCCGGCGGAGCCGCGCGGCGCCGATGAGCCTCGGTGCCGGCCTCGGGCTGGCGGAGCACGTCGGCCAGCGTGCGCTGGAACGCGCCGTGGTTGCCCAGCCCGGTCAGCGCATCGGTCTCGGCGCGCATGGCGATCGCCTGGTGGGCATCGGCATTGCGCAGGGCGATCGAAGCCTGGCCGGCGAACAGCTTGACCAGCTCGAAGTCGGCGTCGCTGAAGTGGACTTCCGGACCTCCGATGCGCGAGATGTTCATGCAGCCGATGACATCGCCATCGGCCATGAGCGGAACGACCACCAGCGCCTCCGGATCGTCCGGGGTGCCCGGGATCTGCATGGCACGTGGGTCCGTGAGAGCGTCGTTGGCGAGCACCGGCTCGCCGTACTCCACCGCCCATCCCATCAGCCCCTGGCCAAAGGGGACGATGTAGCGGCGCACCTCCTCCTCGTGCCGTTCGCGGGTCAGCACCGGGACAAGCACCCGCTGCGCCTCGTCGACGCCGTAGATCGACAGGTTGTCGTAGCGCACCACGGCCTTCAGGCCGTCGGCGATCGTCTCCAGCACGTCGGCCCGGTCGAGGGTCGACAGCAGACGCTCGTTGATCTCCAGCAGGCGTCGCTGCGACTGCAGCTGCCGCGCCAGCTCCGCCGACTGCAGCTCCAGCCGTTCGTAGGCGCCGGCGTTGGCCATCGCCTGGGCCGCGTAGCCGGCGAAGATGGTCATCGTCTGCAGGTCGTCGTTGCTGAACTGGTTGTTGCCCAGCTTCGACAGGGCGATGACGCCCACCGATCGGCCCTCGAACAGCATCGGCACCACCAGCATCGACTCCTCGATGTCATCGGTGCCTTCGATGGTGTGCCCGCGCGTGTCGTTCAGCGCGTCGTTGGAGAGGATCGGCTCGCCGTTGGCGGCCACCCAGCCTGTGAAGGAGCCCTCCCCGATGTCGACACGGAGAGCTTCCTTGAAATCGCCACCGCCCAGCAGCCGATCGGTGAAGGCGATCGGCTCGCAGGTGCCGCGCTCCCATTCCACCTGGTAGACGCGGATGTCGTGATAGGCGGCCAGCGTGCTGGCCTCGGCCACGATGGCGTCGGCGATGGCCTGCACATCGGTCAGCCTGTTCAGCCGGGCCGACAGGTCCTGGATGGAGCGAATGCGTGCCGCCTGGTCGGCGACCGACCGATACAGGCGCGCGTTGCTGATGGCGACCGCCGCCTGGTTGGCGAACGATTGCGCCAGCGCGAGCTCGTCCTCCGGCCATTCGTGATCGCGGGCGTGATAGAGGCCCAGGAGACCCACCGCGCGGTTGTTTATCACCAGCGGCACCAGGCACACCGTCTGGATCCCCTCGGCGGCGTACATCTCCTGCATCGCTCCCACACCGGCGCGCGTGTCCGCCTCGCGCACCACGGCCGTGCGCCGTTCGCGGACGGCGCGCACGCCCACCGCGGCATCGGCCAGCGTCAGGCTGTGCACGCGGGCGTGGAAGGCGTCGCCGAGACCGCGCGAAGCGGCGCGGCTGAACGGATGGTCCGAGTCGTCGAGCAGCCACAGGCCGGCCTTGTCCGCGTCGAACAGCGATCGGGTCCGGTCGACGATGTCGTCGAGCACCGCCGCCAGGTCAAGCTGGCCGGTCAGCTCCTGGGTCACGTGGCGCAGGGCGCGCGAGCGACTCACCTCCCGTCGAGCGCGCGCCAGGACCTTGGCGTTCAGGATGTCCGCGGCGATGGCACCGGCGACGTTGCGCAGGAAGGCGTCGCTCAGCCCCGCGAGCGCTCCGGCCGGGTCGTCCTCCAGGATCAGCTCACCGATCCGCTCGCCGGCGGCTCGCAGCGTCAGCTCGGCCTGGGTGCCGTCCCTGCGGACATTCACCGTGCCGGCGTCGATCGATGTCGGATCGAGCGTGGTCGGCGGCGGGCTGTGATAGCCGGCGTGTGTCTCGAGGACCAGGCTCAGGTCGCGCGCCTCGTGCACCAGGTAGATCGCTGCTCGCGGGACGCCAAGGGTGGTGCGCAGCACCTCGATCGCACTGCGGCAGACCGCCGCCGGGGTGGCCGATGGTCCGATGCCCTGCGCCAGGCGTGTGAAGACGGCGGCTTCCATCTCACGTCGCGAGGGGCTGTTGTCGTGCGGCTGCAGGAGGTCTGGTGCGTCGCCGCCTTCGGCCAGGAGCAGCTCCACGTCGCCGCGGCGGTAGCGGCGGTCGCCGCGGGCG
>DATBRW010000183.1:0-7091 GCA_036560125.1 Candidatus Limnocylindria bacterium | reverse complement strand
GCCCACGCCGACGCCCACGCCGACGCCCACGCCGACCCCGGTGGTGACACCGACCCCGGTGGTGACACCGACCCCGGACCCGACGCAGACGCCGTCCGCGGCTGCAGTGACGAGCCCGACACCGCAGGCCGAACCGTCAGTTGCCCCCGAGGCGATCGCGACGCCTCTGCCTGTGCCATCGGACGAGCCGAACACGCCGGCCTCAGTGGAACCGTCGCCATCAAGTGAGCCCGCCTCCGCGCCGCATCAGCCAGACGAGGGACCGATCGCCCCCGTCCCCGGGCCGACGGACCCACCGCTGCCTCCGGGTTCGGCGACGGCGCCCGTCCCCACCGAAGCGCCCGACGGCGTGATCGGCACCATCATCTCGGCCGCCGCCGAGCAGGTGGGCCGGATCGTGAAGCCGGATGCCGCCGGTGCGGTGGCCGTGACCTTCGGCTTCCCGCTGATCCTGGCGCTGGCCGTGCTGGCTTTCCTGGCGGTCCAGCACCGGATGGACAGCCGCGACCCGAAGCTGCGCCTGGCTCCGCAGCACCACGTCGAGACCGTGCTGCAGTTCTGTGAGGAGACAGAGCTGTGATCAAGGCGCACCCGGAGGCGGAGGAGTACACCGCCCTCAGCGACCGCATGAGCTACCTGCTCCTGCTGCGGCTGGGCATGGCGATCGTGGTGCTTGCCTGGGCGGCCATCCGTCCAGAGGTGCTTGGCACCTCGCTCGCCGAGCTGATCGGCATTACCACCGGTTACCTGGCGATGGCCTGCCTCGCCGAATGGGCGCGTCGCAGGCTGGGGCGCTTCGGCCTGCCGCTGCTGAGCGCCATGCTGCTGATCGATGGGCTGTATCTCGCCTACGCGATGTACATGACCGGCGCGACGCAGAGCCCGATTCGCTTCCTCATCTACCTGCACCTGGTGGCCGTGTCACTGCTGGCCTCGTACCGCACCGGCCTGAAGGTCGCGCTGTGGCACTCGCTCTTGCTCTTCGTCGTCCTCTATGCACAGGCCGCCCAGCTGCTCGCACCGGTGGACGTCATCCCTGGACGCGGGATCGAGTTCGACCGCATGCCGGTCCTCAACGTCACCTCGTTCTGGCTGTTCGCCCTGGCGACCTCGATCTTCTCGGCCATGAACGAGCGCGAGCTGCGCCAGCGCCGCGCCGACCTGCAGGCGCTGGTTGACGTAGGTGCCCGACTGGACGAGGTGGCCGATCCGGTGCACCAGGCGCGGATCGTCCTGGACGGCCTGGCGGCGCGCTTCGGCTTCACCCGCGGCCTGGTCCTGGGTGCAGCGGAGGGCAACCTGCTTGTCCTGGCTTCCCGCGGCGCGCAGGAATGGGACGGCACGGCCCCCGCCGACGCGATCATCAGGACGGCCTGGGAGCGTCGTAGCATGCTTCCGGTCAAGCGTCTCGACCCGGAGCGCAACCCGTTGCTCTGTGCGACGCTGCCGGACGCCCGCAACCTGCTGATCTCGCCGATGGTTGTCGACGGGCGACCGGTGGGCGCCATCGTGGTCGAGCATCGGTCCCGCAGCATCTTCGGCGTCGAGCGGCGTGTTGCGTCAGTGCTCGGCCAGTTCTCGGCGGTCGCAGCGCTGAACCTGCGCAACGCGGTGCTGCTGCGCCACGTGCAGAACCTGGCGGAGCGCGACTCGCTGACCGGTGCCGCCAACCGCCACATGTTCCAGGAGACGCTGGAGAAGACTCTGGCCGACGCCCCGCCGGAGGGCCACGTCACTGCCGTCCTGTTCCTGGATCTGGACGACTTCAAGCTCGTGAACGACTCGCTGGGCCACGCCGCCGGCGACGCGCTGCTGGTGGCGGTGACCGACCGGATCAGCAAGCTGGTGCGCCACGATGACCTGGTGGCCCGGCTGGGCGGCGACGAGTTCGCCATCCTGACCGCTGACG
This sequence comes from Candidatus Limnocylindria bacterium, assembly GCA_036560125.1. Classification (GTDB taxonomy): domain Bacteria; phylum Chloroflexota; class Limnocylindria; order QHBO01; family QHBO01; genus DASSCW01. The sequence goes on along the minus strand of DATBRW010000183.1, from coordinate 5,182 downwards.
ACGCCGAGCTGACGCGAGCGCGCAGCATGGCCGAGCGCCTGGTGCGCGACCTCCGTGTGCCGTACGTGCTCGGCGAGCACACCGTGACCGTCACCGCCAGCATCGGCATCGCCAGCTGTCGTGATGCCAATCGGAGCGCGCAGGAGGTCGTGCGCAACGCCGACGTGGCGATGTACATGGCCAAGGCCAACGGCAAGGCCGGCTTCGCCGTCTTCGATCCAGGCATGCATTCCGCCATCCGGGCCCGCCACGAGCTGGGCGCCGAGCTGCAGCACGCGGTCGATCTGGGCCAGCTGCGCCTGGTCTTCCAGCCGATCGTGGCCCTCGAGTCCGGGCGCATCGCCGGCCTGGAGGCGCTGGTGCGCTGGCAGCACCCCGAGCGCGGGCTGGTGGCTCCCGGCGAGTTCATCGAGATCGCGGAGGAGAACGGGGCCATCCTGCCCATCGGGCGCTGGGTCATGCGCGAGGCGTGCGAGCGCTTCGTGGCGTGGCAGCGCGAAGGCCTCACGCCGCCGGCCCTCTTCCTGTGCGTCAACGTGTCGGCACGGGAGATCCAGCAGCCGGGCTTCGTCGGATCGGTCGAGGAAACCCTTGCCTGGGCCGGCCTGGAACCAAGCCGCTTGATCCTGGAGATCACGGAAACCGCGCTCATCAAGGCCACCACGGCTACGGTGGAGACCCTGGAGGCGCTTCGGACGCTGGGCGTCCGGGTCGTGATCGACGACTTCGGCACGGGCTATTTCTCGCTGAGCCACCTGCGGCAGTTCCCGGTGGATGCCCTGAAGATCGCGAGCGAGTTCGTCCAGGTGGCGGAAGGCGACTCGCGTTCAGCGGCACTGGCCGGCGCGATCGTGGCGTTGGGCAACTCGCTGGACATCGCCACCGTGGCGGAGGGCATCGAAACGCGTGCCCAGGCGGAGCGCATGCGGTCGCTGGGCTGCAAGTTCGGACAGGGCTACTACTTCGCCCAGCCCATCGGCGAAGCCGATCTCGCGAACGGCATCGCCGGGCTGGTGCCGGGTGCCGGTGGGAGCGACCCGTCAGCGGAGGCCGTGGAAGCTGCCCCACGCTCCCGCCGGCGGCGTCGCTCCCGCCCTCAACCAGAGCTTGCCCTGGAGCCCGGCCAGGCCTGATTCGTGCCGGCGGCGGTCCGGCCGCCGGCGCCAACCCCTACCATCCGCGCGTGACGCCTGAGCTGCCCCTGCAGCCGCCGTTCGCGATCCGAGCGCGGATGCTCACGCCCCACGCGCACGGCGGCATTCGCTGGGAGGATGACGTCCTCATCCGTGTCGACGAGGGCGGCACCATCGGCTCCATCAGCCAGCCGTCGCAGGAGCCGATGGAGGCCGATGCCGCAGTCGATCTGCGCCCATGGGTGGTGATGCCCGGCCTGATCGACCTGCACGCCCACCTGCCACAGCTGCCGAATGCCGGGGTCGGGGCCGGACTGCACCTGCTGGCCTGGCTGGAGCGCTACATCTTCCCGCTGGAGCGGGAATTCGACGAAGCGACCGCCGAGCGCGTGGCGCCGGCCGCGTTCCGCGCCTTCGGACGGGCAGGCACCACGACCGTGGTCGCCTACGGCGCCATCTGGCAGCCGAGCCTGGATGCCTGCTTCCGGGCCGCCGAGGAGCACGGCATCCGGGCCGTGCTCGGCAAGGTGATGATGGATCGGCTCAGCTATGACGTCGAGCGGGCGCCGCACGAGGTGCTGGAGCTCAGCGCGCGGCAGTCGATGGAGCTCTGCCAGCGCTGGCACGGCGCCGCAGAAGGGCGGCTCTCCTACGCCTTCTCGCCGCGCTTCGCGGTGAGCTGTTCGGCGGAGATGCTCGCCGAGTCCGCGCGCCTGGCGCGCGAGACCGGAGCGTACTGGCAGACGCATCTCTCCGAGGACGTCAATGAGCTGGCGGAGGTCGCGCGGCTCTTTCCGGACGCGTCCGACTACACCGATGTCTACGACCGTGCCGGAGGCCTGCGCCCCGGCGCGATCCTGGCGCATGCGGTCCATTTGTCGGACCGGGAGATTGGGCGCCTGGCCGAGAGCGGGGCCGCGATCGCGCACTGTCCGGCATCGAACCTGTTCCTGGCCAGCGGGGCGATGCCGCTTGGTCGCTACCTGCAGGCCGGTCTGGTCGTCGGCCTCGGCTCGGACGTGGCGGCGGGACCCGACGTGTCGCTGTTCAGCGTTATGCGCGCGGGCGCGTACACCCAGAACGCGCTGCATTCGCTGGGCATGGCCGCCCATCCGGCCATGCCGCCGATCGAGTGGCTGCGCCTGGCCACGCTGGGCGGCGCCCGTGCGCTCGGGCTCGAGGAGAGGATCGGCTCCGTCGAGGCCGGCAAGGAAGCCGACCTGATCGTGGTAGATCCCGCCACCACCCTCCCGTTGGGGGAGGCCGGTACGCCGGGCCAGCACGACGGTCCGGACGAGATCCTGAGCCGGCTGATCTATCGCATCCAGCCGGACACGGTGCGCGGCGCCTGGGTTCGCGGGCGGCTGCTCCCCACCTGAGCCGGCGGCATCGACTACCCTACGCGCCGATGGCACGAATCATTCAGATCCTGGTCAACGCTGCCGCCCTGTGGGTGGCCGTGCAGGTCACCGAGATGGACTGGACGGGCGCCGAGTGGTGGCAGTTCCTGCTGGTGGCGGTGATCTTCAGCCTGGTGAACACCTTCATCAGGCCGATCCTGAGGATCATCACGTTGCCCATCACCGCCGTGACGCTGGGGCTGTTCCTGATCGTCATCAACGCCCTGATGCTGCTGCTGACCGGCTGGATCAGCGACCAGCTCGCTCTCGGCTTCGATGTCAACGGCTTCGTGCCGGCGCTGCTCGGCGCGATCGTGATCTCGATCGTCAGCTGGGCCCTGTCGCTGATCGTGGGCGCCATCACCCCAGGCGTCGACTGACCGACACGTTCCCAGGGTCGGAATCGATGTCTGCGCGCCGCGCCCCTGCCTGGCTGGTGCTGCTGTTCGGACTGGCGGTGGCCACCGCCGTGCTGCTCACCGGCCCGCTGCTGCTCTTCGTGCCTCCGTTCGTCTCCTTCGAGCAATCCCGCCATGACGTCCCGGCACTGCTGGGGACCGACCTCGCGACCGTTGATCGGGCCACCACCTCGATGCTCGGCGACCTGCTGCTGGGTGGCGAATTCGAGGTCAGCATCGACGGTGTGCAGCCGGTCCTGGATGACGCTGAGCGCAGCCACATGCGCGATGTCGGCGGCGTGGTGCGCGGCCTGATCCTGGCCACCGCGTTGGCGCTGGCGATCGTGATCGTGATCGGCCGGCGGCTGCGCGACGAGCCGTTCCGTCGAGGACGCGCCATGGTCGCCGCGGCGGTGGCCATCGGGACGGCGGCGGTCCTGCTGGGCGTCTTCTTCGCCGTGGCCTTCGACACCGCCTTCGCGGCCTTCCACGCCATCTTCTTCGCGGCCGGGACCTGGCAGTTCGGGCCCGACTCGAACCTGCTGCGCTTCTTTCCTGAGCCGTTCTGGTACGAGATCGCGCTCGTCGCCGGCGTCACCATCCTGGTCGGCGCCGTCCTGGTGGCGCTGCTGGGCGTCCGCGACCTGCGACGGGGCGCCTGAAGGGCCCCAGCCGCGCCCTGGGCTACACTCGGACCGTGGGGTGGCGCTCCTTCTCGATCGGTCGCGTGCTGGGGATCCGCATCGCCCTGCACCCGACCTGGCTGGTCATCGCCTTCCTGGTGACCTACGCCCTCGCCGCCGGGGACCTGCCGGCCCGCTTTCCGGGCTGGATCGCGCCCGCCTACGTCGCCGTCGGGGCGGCCGTGGCGATGCTCTTCTTCGCATCGGTCCTGGTCCACGAGCTGAGCCACGCGGTGGTCGCGCGCCACTACGGGATCCAGGTGCGTGACATCACGCTCTTCATCTTCGGCGGCGCGGCCACGCTGGAAGGCGACGCCAAGACCCCCGGACAGGAGGCGCTGATCGCGGCGGCGGGTCCGGCAAGCAGCCTGTTGCTGGCACTCGTGCTCATCGGAGCATCGCTGCTGATCGACCAGCCGCACGTCGGCGCGATCACCGGCTGGCTGGGCATCATCAACCTGAGCCTGGCCATCTTCAACATCATTCCGGCCTTCCCCATGGATGGGGGGCGGATCCTGCGCGCCGGCCTGTGGCGGCTGCGCGGCGACCAGTTCGCCGCCACCCGCGGGGCGGCGGTGGTCGGGCGCCTGTTTGGCTACCTGCTCATCGCGGTGGGCGTGTGGTGGGCGTTCACCGGCGACTTCTCCGGGCTGTGGCTGGCGCTGATCGGCTGGTTCCTGTCGAATGCGGCCGGCGCCACCGTCCAGCAGCTGGGCATCCAGCGCTCGCTGGCTGGCGTTAAGGTGCGCGACGTAATGGAGGCCGAGCCGGCCTCGGTATCGCCGAACGAGACGATCGCCAACCTGGTCGACAGCCGCCTGGTGCGCGGCGACGGGCGCTCGTTCCTGGTGCGCCACGGCGATGGCGGGCTGGCGGGCATCGTGAGCCTGTCGGACGTGCGCCGCGTCGCCCGCGAGAACTGGTCGGATGCCCGTGTCACCGACATCATGACCCGCTACGCCGACCTGGCCCGCGTCGGTCCCGACGACGAGCTGGGCAGCGCGCTGGAGCTGCTGCAGGAGCGCCAGGTGAATCAGCTGCCGGTAGTCGAGGCCGATGGCCGGACGGTGGTGGGGCTGCTGACCCGAACCGGCATCCTGCGATTGGTGGACACCCGACTGAAGCTCGGCGTCTGAGCCGATGCGCTCGGTCGAGGAGGCCCTGGCCGGCATCCTGGCCGTGGCCCGGCTGACGGAGGTCGAGACGCTGCCGCTGGATGCGTGCTTCGGCCGCGTGCCGGCATCGTTCCAGCTCACCGCGGCGCTTGACGTTCCGCCCTTCGACAACTCGTCGATGGATGGCTACGCGCTGCGCGCAGCGGACACGCCGGGCCGGCTGCGGTTGGTCGGTGAGGTGGCGGCCGGCGCCGGAACGCTGCCCGATGTGGTTCCCGGCACGGCCGCCCGGATCATGACCGGCGCCCCGATGCCTCCGGGCGCCGACGCGATTGCGCCCATCGAGGTCGTGGAGGAAGCAGAGGCTGAGGTGGTCGTCCCAGCCACCGAGCCGGGTGCCTTCGTGCGCCGTGCCGGCCACGACACCCGGGCCGGCGAGATGGTGACGCTGCC
>DATBRW010000182.1:0-4649 GCA_036560125.1 Candidatus Limnocylindria bacterium | reverse complement strand
CTGTATGCCTACGAGGGCCAGATTCCCGAGGTCGCGACCGAGAAGATCAATGGCCTGCGCGATCGCTACGACGTGGACGACGCCAGGACCCTGTCCTTCTTCACCGTGCATTCGACCCTGGACATCGAGCATTCGGGTGCGGAGCGCGAAATGATCGCGTCGCTCGCTACCTCCGAGGCCGATGAGGACGCCGCCGTGACCGCCACCTCCGCCGCGCTCGACGCCTGGTGGGGATTCCTGTCGGCGGTCGACGCCTAGGCCATTCACGCGGACCGGGGTGGGCGACAGGTCGCGTTGGCGACGCGCGATGCGTCGGCTCACCGATGGTGCGTGGGTCCGCCGATTCACCCGGTCGCGGTCCCGAGGGTGACAGCGGTCAACACTTCATGGGCGGTACCGTGGCGAGCAACCGTTTCGGGGCGTCTGGTGCGCTCCGGAGCGGAGTGTGGGAATTCGATCGTACTAGCCAACACCTGACCCAGCGCATAGACTGTGCGGCGCCCAACCCGCGGGAGCCTCGGCTTTCAGGCAGTGTCCGCCGGGTCAGCACCGAGACGAGGCAGATTGAATCATGAATTGGAACCGTTCCTTCCGGATGCCCGCGACCATTGGGCTGACGCTTGCCATGGCCCTGGGTCTGATGGCGGCGCCCGCCCTCGTATCTGCAAAGCCCGCGCCGTTGCAGTTCGGCTTCGGGCCGAACTTCAGCACGGCGGACACCGGCGCGATGCCGCGGATGGTCTCACCGGGCAGCACCGTCGCCTTCGAGGTCTGGGCCCGCAATGCGGGCGGCAGCAACATCTCGAAGCTCTTCCTCACCGCGCGGACCAACGCCGCGTTCGACGGGGTCACCGTTGTGAACGGGGGCAATACCAAGGGGTCCTGCAGCGCCGGTCCCGGAGGCGGGGTTGCGCTGAAGTGCAGTTGGAAGCCGTTCAAGCCCGGTGCGAGCACGCAGGTTCTCCTGGTCCTCACCGCGCCGGCGAGCGGCAGCTCCCTGCCCGTCAACTTCGAGTGGAGCAGCTCCGGCTACGTGAAGGGTGGCAACAACAGCCATGGGGACCTGTTCACCCAGGACGACAGCGCGGCGCTGAACGGCGACATCAACAAGTTCGCCGGCCGCTGGATCAAGGACGGCAGCGACAACCTCATCGTGCAGACCAACCCGGCCCTGAGCTCGGGCAATCCGCAGTCGACCAAGATCATCGCGCCGACGGACGGCATCCCGGTGACGGCGGCCGAGGACACCGACCTCTCCGACTGCCAGGAGCTCTTCGGTGAGGACTGCTTTGGGCAGGCATCGATCCTCAACGTCAACAACGGCGCGACGTTCCCGGGCGGCTTCACCGTCCAGGTCGTGTACAAGGGGAAGTTCCCGTACGCGGAGTTCGTCCACATCCTGGACGACGGCACGCCGCAGTTCCTGGAGGAATGCGGAGAGACGCCGGTGGCGCCATGCTTCGATTCGGTCGTCGATTGGTACGCGCACACCACGACGGTCACCTTCTACCTGCTGGAGAACGGCAAGACCTTCGGCCACTGATCGGCCGATCGGGGGACGCAAGAACGACGAAGCCGGGGCTCAGGCCCCGGCTTCGGCCTTCAGTCGCGAGTCGAGCTGACCGCTGGTGACGATGTCGCCCTTCGTGCGATACAGCTCCATCGCGTCGCGCAGGGTGGCATCGCGTTCGGTGGGAAATCCGGCGGCACCCTGGACGTCGGCCAGGGTCGTCAGCGCCCAGCCCTGGAGCAGGGGCGCATCGCTGGCAGAGGCCATCTCGACGGCTTCCTTCGCCAGCTGCAACGCCTCATGGGTGTGACCGTCGTTTGCGCGGGCCAGGGCGCGCAGCAGGCGCCAATCCGTCTGGGCGTCGAGGTCATCGGCATCGGCCATGCCCTCGATGGTGGTGCTCAGCCGGTCGACCTTGTCCAGCCGTTGCTGGGCGTAGCTGACCCGACCGAGCACGCCGGCCACGCCGGTGAGCAGGAACGCTCCGCCCATGCTCTCCAGCGCGGCGTAGCCACGCTCAAGGACCGCCTCCGCGGTGCCCAGGTCGTCGGCCAGCAGCTCGATCTGGCCGCGCGTGATCGACAGGGCCGCGGAGAAGAGACCCATGCCCAGGTCCTTCAGGCTGGCGTCGGCCGTTGCCCAGGTACTGCGTGCCAGGTCGAACTTGCCCTGCATGCTGTAGAGCTGTGACAGGGAGTTCTGCACCAGCGCCTCAGTCCGCCGGTCGCCGACCGCTGCGGCCGCCAGCTCCTCGCAGCGAGTCACGGCCTCGTCGACCGGGGTCGGGCCGAAGAGGGCCGCCTGGGCGTATCCGACCGAGCCGCGTCGCTCGAGGCGTGGGTCGCCGGCCAGGCGCGCATAGCGGATGACCTCCTCGGCGGCGGCGGCCGATTCCGAGAAGTCATTGGCAGTGTTGTGGATGCTGATCTTGATCCGGGACGCCAGCGCCAGGCCCGCGTTGTTGTCATTCCGCTGGAAGATCGGGATCGTCCGCTCGACCGACTCCAGCGCCTTGGCGCTCCACCCGCCCTCCTCGGTCGAATACTGCTGCAGCAGCAATCGGACCAGTTCAGCCGTCCCGGCCAGCACCAGATCGCCGTACGAATCGGCCCCGCTGATGGCCTCGCCAAGCACGCGATCGGCCTCGTCGAACTCCGGGATCTCCATGAGCGCCTCCGCCAGATCCGGCAGCAGCCGGAGGCGCTCGATCGACTGCAGCGGCAGGCAGGCAGCTGCCCGACGCAGGAGGTTGACCGCGGCCGGCATGTCGCCGCGAGCCATCGCCCGTCGGCCCGCTGACGCCAGCTTCTCCGCCGCCCGGGCGCCGATGCCCAGGGCGTGGTCGTCGAGCGTGCCCAGCTCGCTCAGGTAGCGGTATGACTGCTCCAGGTGGTAACCCAGGATCTCCTCGAACTCCTGGGAACGGCCCTGGCGGCGGTTCAGCTCGTCAGCCCACTCGGCGAACTGCTCATGGAAAATCGCTCGCGCCCGCTTGAGGAGCCCGTTGTAGGCGGCGTCGCGGATGAGGATGTGCTGGAAGCGGAAGCCGAGCTCCTCTGGGCTGTCGACGGGGGTCGACCGCACCAATTGCTTGCGCGTCATGGCCGACAGGTGGTCCGGCACCTTGGCGCGCACCGGTTCGGGGGCCAACACCGTTACGGCCGCCTCGGCGAACGACAGGCCGATCACCGATGCGGGCTCGATCACCGACCGCTCCTCGCGCCCCAGCAGGTCGAGCCGCGCGGCGAGAAGGGCCTGGATGGAAGGCGGAACGTCGAGGTCGGCGAGGTTGCCGGTGGGCTCCCAGCGCTCATCGGCGAAATGGAGCGAACCGCTGTCGATCATCATCGACAGCATCTGCTCCACGAAGAGCGGGTTGCCCTCCGCGGCGACGACGATCCGATCCTGCACCTCGCCGGCAATGCCGGCTTCACCCAGCAGCCCGCTCACGACCCGCGCCGCGTCCTCATCGGTCAGCGGCTGGAGGACGATCCGCTCCGCGTTCGGGTCAAGCGCCCATTCCGCCTGCGTCTCCAGCAGGTCGTGGCGCGAGGTGCACAGCAGCAGGACCGATGCGCCCTCGACCCGCTCGACCAGGTGCACGATCAGCTCCAGGAAGGTCTGCTCGGCCCAGTGGATGTCGTCGATCACGACCGTGACCGGTTTGTCCTTGCCCAGCACCTCAAGGAAGCGGCGCGCCGCCCAGAACGTCTCGGCCACCGGGAACTGCTCATTTGACAGGCCGATGGCCGAGGCCAGGCGCGCAGTGACCGCCTCGTCGCCGGTCAGCTCGGCCAGCTTGTGGCGTGCTTCATCCTGCGCGTCGTCCTGCTCGATGGCCGCCGCCTCGCGGGCCACCTCGACCAGCGGCCAGAACGTGATGCCTTCGCCGTACGGCAGGCATCGGCCCCGCAACACCGTCGCCTCCTCCGCCACGGAGGTGGTGAACTCGCGGACCAGGCGCGATTTGCCGACGCCGGCATCGGCGATGACGGTGGCCATCCGGCAGGCGTGCTCTTCGACCGCACGCCGGAAGATGGTGGACAGGGTGGCCATCTCGCGTTCGCGCCCGACCATCGGCGCATCCTGCCGGCGCTGGAAGCCCTCGGTCGCGTCCGAGACAGCCAGGAGCCGATAGGCGGGCACCCGCTCGGACTTGCCCTTCAGCTCCAGCGGCTCGACCTCCTCCACCTCGACCGCGCCGCGGACCAGCTGGTAGGTGAGCTCGCCGATCAGGACCTCGGTCGGTGGGGCGGCCTGCTCGAGCCGCGCCGCCACGTTGACCGTGTCGCCCGTGACCAGGCGCTGCCCGGTGGTGGGGTCGCCGGCCACCACCTCGCCGGTATTCACGCCGGTTCGCACCGTGAGCGAGATGCCGTAGCGGCGCATCAGCTCCTCGTTCAGCTCGGCCACCGCGATCTGGGTTTCCTTGGCGGCCCGAACCGCGCGCAACGCATCGTCCTCGTGCAGCTTGGGAAGCCCGAAGACGGCCATGATTGCGTCACCGATGAACTTCTCGATGGTCGCGCCATGGCGCCGCAGCACCCGCGTCATGGAATCGAAGTACTGCGTCATCACCTCGCGCAGGCTCTCCGGGTCGAGCGCCTCGCCGAGGTTGGTGGAGCCCTTCAGGTCGCTG
>DATBRW010000181.1:0-3191 GCA_036560125.1 Candidatus Limnocylindria bacterium | reverse complement strand
GAGGTCAACTCCCGGCCGGAGCGGCTCGATCCGCCGAAGCGCCTGCTGCGCCTGGCGGTCGAGGCGGACTGCAAGGTAAGCATCGATTCGGATGCCCACGCGCCGGGGCAGATGGCGTGGCAGCCGTACGGGTGCGATCGGGCGGCGGCATGCGGCGTGCAGATCGGCTCCGTCGTCAATGCACTTGAGGCCGATGCGCTGCTGGCCTGGGCCGCCGCGCATGAAGGCTGATCGGCCCACCCATCGGTCCATACTGGCCGACCCACCGGAATGAGGAGACCACGACCATGTCCGTCGCACGCGTTACCGAGCTGAGCTGCACTTCCCCCGATTCCTTCGAGGACGCGATTCGTCAGGGAATCGAGCGCGCCAACCGCACCCTGCGCCAGGTTCGGAGTGCCTGGGTCAAGGAGCAGCGGGTGAACATCGGGCGCGATGGCGCCGTCGAGTTCCAGGCCAACATCCTGGTGACCTTCGTCCTCGAAGACTGATCACCAGGGTGGGGCGAGGGCTTCCATCGTGGCGCGGTCCGCGTGCATGCCCGCGGGCGTGAGCGGGATCATCGCCACCTGATCCGCGCCGGCGGCGAGCATGGCTCGCAGGCGGGCGCGCAGCGCGTCGTCGTCACCCCACGCCACCAGCGCGTCCACCAGGCGGTCACTGCCCGGTTTGGCGAGGTCGTCGTCCGCGAAGCCCGCCTCGCGCAGGTTGTTGAGGTAGTTCGGCAACCCGAGGTAGCGGTCCAGGTAGCGGCGCGCCGTGGCACGCGCGGCGAGGGCATCTGTCGAACGTAGGCAGGGAAGGCTGACGACCAGCACAGGGCGCGGCTTGCCCGCTGTCGCCGCCGCCTCATCGAGACGCGCGCGGGCGCCGGCCACGTAGGATTCAGGCACCAGGTAGGGGAAGGCGCCATCGGTCACGGTGGCGGCCAGCGCCAGCATGCGGGGCCGCAGGGCGGCCAGCACCACCGGCGGGCGGCCGTGGGGCTCGGGGCCGCGGTATGGAGCCGCTTCATACGCCGCCAGGTAGTCGCGCATCGCGCTCAGAGGCCCGCGGTATTCATGGCCGCGCACCTCGCTCACCGTGTCCCGGTGGCTGCTGCCCAGTCCCACCAGCATGCGACCGCCGGACAGCTCGTGGACGGTTGCCGCACCGGCCCGCATCGCCACCGGGTCGCGCCCATAGATGACGGCAATGCCCACCGCCAGCCCGATCCGCTCGGTGCGCCCGGCCAGGTGACCCAGGAGCGCGAACGGGTCGCGGCCGGCCGTTTCCTGGGTCCAGAACGTGTCGTAGCCGGCAGCCTCGGCTGAGTGAGCGAAGGCGACGACCTCGTCGCTGGGAAGACGGTCGAAGTTCGACCAGACGCCGGCTGAACCGATGTGGGCCGGCACTTACTCCGCGTCAGCCAGGCTGATGAGCCCTCCGCGACGGACGAAGCGCGAGCGGTAGACGGGGTTCGACACTCGGGCGCTGACCGTCGCGGCATCCAGGGGCTTTTTCGATCGGGGCGCGGAGTAGCGCCCGCGCTCGGTGATGGCCGCCGCCAGCTGGACGGCGCTCATGGGGCCTTGCTCGCTGATGATCGCGATGATCTCTTCGTGCAGCGGGATGCGCGGCGCTGCGGATCCCGCCTTCGACCGGGGCTTGCGTGCCGAGGCGGGTGCCGTCGCGGCGGTCGCGGACTTGGGCGGTCGGCCGCGACGCTTCGGGGCGGGAGCGGCAGGAGCGGCGGCTTCGGCTGGCGCCGGCTCAACAACCGCGGGCGTGGCCTGAGGCGATAGCGCGTCCAGCCGGCTTGCCAGCTCGTCGATGCGGGCGCTGAGGGCAGCGATTGCCTTGCCGTCCGTGGCGGGAGCCGCCGCGGCCTCACCACGGCGCGCCGCGTCAAGCCGCTCCTCGACCCACTGGGTCACCATCTCGCCGGGCCGCACGCCGGCCTCGGCGGCCAGCAGCTTGAGCGCCGCCAGGCGGCGCGGGTCGAGCCGGATCGACATGCCGCCGTCATCGCGATTGCGCGGGACGAAACCGCCTTGATCCGGAGGCCGCTGCGGCGGTCGATCGCGGTCGAAGGTACGTGGCGGCCGGCGCTGGTCGTAGCCACCGTAGTTGTCGCGGTCGCGCGGTGGCCGATCGGGCCGCCCGCCGCCCGGCCGCCCGCCGCCGGGTCCTCCGCCAGGTCGCGGGCCGCCAGGTGGTCGCGAACCGCCGGGGCGGCGATCGGGACGTCGGTCGTAAGCCATCGGGCGAACCTTAGTCGTTCAGCTCATCGTGCGCCAGATCAGAAGCCGCTGCTGCCGCCGCCGCCTCCGCCGCCACCGCCCCCGCCGAAGCCACCACCGCCTGAGGATGAGGAGCTGGAGGCAGGGCTGGAACCGATGCTGCCCAGCGATCCGAACATGCCGCCGATGTCGGGCGTGCCGGAGCCTGAGAAGAGCCCGCCGCCTCCGCCGCCCGACCCGAAGCCGCTGCTCGACAGGCTGGACGAGTCGCCGCTGCCCAGCCACGTTGGGTAGTAGCCGCTGGCGCCCGCCACGCCCTCGCGCATGTCGGCCAGGCTGCGCTCCAGCACCCGCGCGACCTCCTGGTGCAGCCCCAGCGCGATGCCCCACATCACCGCCTTGTCGGGCGTATCGGCCAGGGTCCGGATCTGCGGATCCTCGACCACCTGGTTCATGTCGCGCGCCTGGTCGAGCGTCTTCTGCAGCGTCCGCCGATAGGCCTTCAGCATGGCGTCCACGTAGGCGCCTTCCTTGGTGCGCTGGCTCATGGCGTGCCCGAGGGCGATGGTGCCGATGCCGCCCACGCCGAGGGCGAAGCCCAGCAGCGTCAAACCCGACATCGGGATGATGTAGCCCAGGAAGACCAGGACCCCGCCGACGACCAGCTCGGCGATGCCGATGCCGCTCCAGCGGTTGATGAGCGGCGACGGCATGCGGGCGATCCAGCCCTGGCGCACTGCCTCCTGCTCGAGCTCCTCCTTGACCGGATCGAGCTGGTCGTTGATGCGCCATAGCGCCCCTCGGCTGACGATCCCGTCGCTGTGCCCGGCGCGGCGCAGGATCTCGTAGGCCTCGGCCTCCGGCTTGGGGAGCTCCTTGCGGTCGTGCGGCAGCTTGAGGATGTCGATGGCCGGGTCGATCAGCGGGTTCGGGTCGTCGTCGGACTTCACGTGCCGGACCTGGTCCAGG
>DATBRW010000180.1:0-3579 GCA_036560125.1 Candidatus Limnocylindria bacterium | reverse complement strand
GATGGGCATCATCAACATCACGCCCGACTCCTTCAGCGGCGACGGCCTCGCGCCCGCCGGGCGCGACGTCGACGATGTCATCCGCGCCGCCGTGGAGCAGGCACGAGGTTTCGTGGAGGCCGGAGCCGACGTCCTGGACGTCGGCGCCGAGTCATCGCGCCCGGCGCACACCTATGGCGACCATCCGCCGGTGTCGGCCCAGCAGGAGGCCGCCATCGCCGTACCGACCGTGGCCGCGCTGGCGCGGGAGTTCGGCGACCGGGCGCTGGTCAGCATCGATACCATCAAGGGTGAGGTGGCGCGCCAGGCGCTTGCGGCCGGCGCGACCATCGTCAACGACGTATGGGCCGGGCGGAACGACCCCACCACCATGACCGCCGCCGCCGACGCCGGCGCGCACCTGGTGCTGATGCACAACAAGGAGGTGGCCGAGTACCCCGACGGCGTCTTCGACGAGGTGGTCGCCTGGCTGACCGACGCCATCAACGACGCGCTGGGCTGCGGCGTGCCCCGTGAGCACCTGATCGTCGACCCGGGCATCGGCTTCGGCAAGACGCCGGAACACTCCATCGAGCTGCTCCATCGGCTCGGCGAGCTGAAGGCTGCGCTGGGTGGCCTGCCGATGCTGGTGGGCACCAGCCGCAAGCGCTTCATCGGCGAGCTGTTGGGCGGCGCACCGCCGGAGGAGCGGCTGGAGGGGACGGCCGCCACCGTGGCACTGTCGATCGCCGGGGGCGCGGACATGGTTCGGGTGCATGACGTGGAGCTGATGATGCGGACCGTGCGGGTCGCCGACGGCATCGTGCGGTGGCGCCGGTGAGCGACCGCATCACATTGCGCGGCATGCGCTTCATGGGCCGCCATGGCGTCAATCCGGAAGAGCAGGTGACACCCCAGCCGTTCGAGGTGGACCTGATCATGCGCGCGGATCTCTCGAAGCCGGCCGCCACCGACGACCTGGCCGACACGATCGACTACTCGGCCGCCTTCAAGGTCGTGGCCGAGGTCGTCGAGGACCGCTCCTACCGGCTGATCGAGCGACTGGCCGGCGCGATCGCCGAGGCCGTGCTGGCCACATTCCCGGTCGACGACGTGGAGGTCCGGGTGCGCAAGCCGAAGGCCCCCATGGCGGGGGCCTTCGACACGATTGAGGCGCGTCTGCGCCGCCAGCGCTAGCTCAGGGCTGCTCGGGCAGCGTGCCCAGCGTGACGGTGACGTCCATCTCGCGGCCGTCACGCATGACGGTCAGCGTGATCTTGTCGCCGGGCTGGTGCGGCAGGATGTGGTCGGCCAGATCGCTCTCGGCATCCACCCGGTCGCCATCCACGGCGGTGATCACGTCACCCGCTTCCAGGCCCGCAGCTGCCGCCGGGCTGCCCGGGAAGACGGCCGGTCGGTCATTGCTGGAGTCGATCAGGACCCCGTAGTCGACCGACAGGTTGCGCTCGTCGGCCAGCTGCTTGGTGACGGGCTGGTAGTACACGCCGATCCACGGCCGCGACAGCTCCTCGCCGTTCACTGCCTGCTGCATGATCGGCTTGGCGACGTCGATCGGGATGGCGAAGCCGATGCCCTGCGCCTCCTGGCTGACCGCCGTATTGATGCCGACGACCTGACCGCCCGAATCGAGCAGCGGGCCGCCCGAGTTGCCAGGGTTGATGGCGGCATCGGTCTGGATCAGGTTGTTCAGCTGCTCGGCATTGGACGTGATCGAGTCTCCGGCCACGATCTGGCGGCCCAGGCCGGAGATCACGCCGGTGGTCACGGTGTTCTCGAACTCGCCCAGCGGATTGCCAATCGCAATCGCCAGCTGTCCGGGCTTGAGTTCGGAGCTGGAGCCGATGGAGACCGTCGGCAGGCCGCTGCTGTCCACCTTGATGATGGCCAGGTCGGTCAGCGGATCGATCCCGTACAGGGTGGCCGAGAGCTCACGACTGTCGCTGAGGATGACCGTGAGCGAATTGGCGCCGTCGACGACGTGCTTGTTGGTCAGGATCCAGCCGTCGGAGTTGTAGATGAAGCCGGTGCCGATGCCGCCGCCGCTGTCCGTCTGCGACTGGATCTTGACGACCGCCGGCATGGCGTTGTTCACGGCGTTGATCACCGCCGACGACTCGTCGATGTGCACCTGGGATACGTTGGTGCCGAGTGGCGCCTGGTTCGATGGCGCGCCGTTCTCGTCGGCCAGCAGGGTGGTCACCGCGGCGGCCGACAGCGAGCCGGAGATGATGCCGGCCACGACGGCCAGCGCCACGACACCGCCGCCCGCCAGACGACGGCGCTCGGGGGGGCGAGCCGGGGCGGCGGCGACCGGCGGGCGCGTCGACCACGGCGGCGCGCCCTGGGAGGCGGTTCCGGAACTCGGCGCCGCCTGGGGTGGAACGCTGTACGGCGAGGGCGCGGCCTGCGTCGGCGGCGGTCCGAACCGTCGCACCTCGACCTGCTCGGTCGGCTCGTCGCCCGTTCGCGGAGTGGGAGGATTCTCTTCGGTCATGTTGCTGAGCCTTCTTCGTGGCTACGCGGGCGGGAGGCTTCTATCGTGCGGCTGCTCGATTGCGCCAAGCGGCGTGCGCACGTGAAGTTTCATGAACCTTCGGAGGCGGGGACTGCCTCCGCGCGCGGCAGATCGACCGTGAACACGGACCCCTGACCGATCGCGCTGGCGGCCTCGATGCGCCCCCCGTGCATCTCCACGATGGACCGCGCGATGGCCAACCCCAGGCCGCTGCCGGATGCCCGGGCGTCGCCCACGTTCGTGCCGCGGAAGAAGCGGTCGAACACGAGCGGCAGCTCGGCCTCCGGGATCCCCGGACCGGAGTCGCGGACCTCGAGGCGGCCGCCGTCGGGCGTCTCCGCCAGCGCGACCACGATCTCCCCGCCGCGCTTGGTGAACTTGAGCGCGTTGCCGACCAGGTTGCTGAGCAGCTGCACGATCCGTTCGCGGTCGAAGCGAAGCATCACCGGGCTGGTCGGGACCTCGCTCGACAGCGAGATGCCACGCCCCTCGGCCAGCTCGGCGTGCGCCTCGACCACTGCCCGCACCGGGTCGCGCAGGTCGCCCCATCGCATGTCCAGCGGGAAGATGCCGGCATCGATGCGCGACAAGTCGAGCAGGTTGGTGCTCATCCACTCCAAGCGGTTGATCTGCTCGGTCGAGCGGTCCAGGAACTCGCGGCGCTGCACCTCGTCCACCTTCCCGTCGCGCTGCAGCTCGGTGAAGGTGCGCAGCGCCGCAATGGGGGTCCGCAGCTCGTGGCTGACATCGGCGACGAACTCGCGCAGCCGATCCCGGTCCGCCTCCAGCAGGCGAACCGATTCGCTCAGCCGATCGGCCATGACGTTGAACTGCTGCCCTAGCTCGTCGACCTCGATGATCCCGAAGCGCGGCGACCGTTCGTCAAGCTGGCCCTGCGCCAGGCGGCCCGACACCCGACGCAGACGTCCCAGCGGCCCGGTCAGCCAGCGCGCAACCGCGGCACCCACGATCAGCGAGACGGCCAGTGCCGCCAGCCCGGCACCAAGCAGGGTGCCGCTGACGCGCTGCAGGGTGGCGATCCGATTGGTGTAGGGCTCGGAGAC
>DATBRW010000179.1:0-18133 GCA_036560125.1 Candidatus Limnocylindria bacterium | reverse complement strand
CGGCGAGAAGATCGCCGAAGGGCTGCCGGCGGAGATCCGCGCCAATCCGCGCGTCATCGAGGCCTACCTCGGCAAGCAGGCAGTCAGCACATGACCGATGCGACCGACGTGACCCAGGCAACCGCGCCGGCACCGAACGGCAACGGCGCCACCGTCGACGCTGTGCTGTCGCTGGACGACGTGCACACCTACTACGGCAACATCCACGCCTTGAAGGGCGTGACCATGGAGGTCGGCAAGGGCGAGATCGTGTCCCTGATCGGCTCCAATGGGGCCGGCAAGTCGACCACCCTGCGCACCATCAGCGGCATCCAGCGCGCCCGGCAGGGCAGCGTGACGCTGAATGGGCGGGACATCACCGCCATGGCCGGCCACGAGGTGGTCAAGCTCGGCATCGCCCACTCGCCCGAGGGCCGGCATGTTTTCACGCGCATGAGCGTGCACGAGAACCTGGAGCTGGGCGCCTTCATCCGCAAGGGTGAGCCGCTCGCCGACGACATGGCGCGCGTCTTCGACCTCTTCCCGCGCCTGCGCGAGCGCCGCAGCCAGAAGGCCGGCACGCTGTCCGGCGGCGAGCAGCAGATGCTGGCCATGGGCCGGGCGCTGATGGCCCACCCATCGGTCATCTTGCTGGACGAGCCGTCGATGGGCCTCTCGCCCATCCTGACCGAGCAGATCTTCACCATCATCGGCGAGATCAACGCCCAGGGCACCACCGTGCTCCTGGTGGAGCAGAACGCGCTGATGGCACTGAACGTCGCGCACCGCGGCTACGTCCTGCAGACCGGCAAGATCATCCTGGCCGACACCGCCGCCAACCTGGCCGCCAACGAGCAGGTGCGACAGGCTTACCTGGGCGAGATCTGACCCCGGAGCCGATGCCCCCCGAGCCAGGTCCGCCGGCACCCGAGCGGCCGCCCCGCCCTCCCCAGCGTCCGCCGTCCGACTATCGGCCCGACCTGCGCCCGATGCTGATCCTGGCGGGACTGCTCCTGATCGTGATCGTGGGCTGGATCATCCTGAGCTCGACCATCCTGCCCGCCCGATAGCGCGGCTAGGCGCTCCGCCGCTGTCCGAAGCCGATCCCGGCCCCGTACAGCACCAGCGCCACGCCAACGACCGCCGCCGCGATCCCCGGCGAGCGTTGCGGCAGCGGCAGGTAGCCAAGCGACCAGAGCTCCCAGACCCGGAAGGCGAGCGCCGCGGCCGCGGCCAGCCCCAGGACCAGGTAGGCCCAGGGGGCGTCGAGCACGAAGCCCCAGCGGCCGCGGATGTAGCCAACGTCCAGCAGCACCAGCACGGCGATGGCGGTCCCGAAGATGACGAGCCCCGGTCCCTCCAGGCCAATCCCCGAGGCGGCCGGCACCGGGATGCCGTCCACCACCTCCCCGCCGGCACGCCACCACGGCAGGAAGCCGGCGACGATCATGAGCAGGCTGCCAAGCAGGATCGGCAGCCGGAAGCGGCGGGGCGCCCCGTTGGCCACCCTGGCTCAGCCCTCAGGTGGCGATGCGCCGTAGACCGATGGCCGCAGCACGCCGATGTACGGCAGGTTGCGGTAGCGCTCGTCGTAGTCCAGCCCGTACCCGATAACGAAGCGGTCCGGGATGGTGAAACCGCGGTAGCTGATGTCGATCTCGGCCAGGCGCCGCGCCGGCTTGTCCAGCAGGCAGCAGATGCGCACCGATGAAGGGCCGCGGTCATGCAGGTACTTGAGCAGGTAGTTCAGGGTCAGCCCAGTGTCGATGATGTCCTCCACCACGACCACGTCGCGCCCGCGGATCGGTCCGGACAGGTCCTTCAGGATCCTGACCTGGCCGCTCGACTGGGTGGAGGCGCCGTAGCTGGACAGCTCCATGAGATCGATCGACACGTGGACCGGCATGGCGCGCACCAGGTCGGCCAGGAAGATGATCGAGCCCTTCAGCACGCTGACCAGCACCGGCTCGCGATCGGCGTAGTCGGCCGCCAGCTGAGCGCCAAGCTCGGCCACGCGGGACTGGATCTGCTCGTGGGTGAGGAGGATCTCCTCGACGTCGTCATCCATGGCGCTGCGCAGGGCGGTGGCTGTCGATTCCATCGGTCTGGCTCAATCCTCCCCGCCGGTGGCGTCGTTCAGCGGGCCGTTGCCATTCATGACGGCAACATCGGCCAGGAAGTCCAGGCGGCCGTACTTGACCATCAGCGCCTTGAAGTCACGAGCGTAGAACAGCTTCACCCTGATCTCCGGGTACAGCTGGCGGAGCCACCGGAGCTTGCGGTTCTTGCGGCGTACCAAGGACTGCTTGAGGGTCGTCAGCTCCAGGTAGAGGTCGACCTCCGGCAAGTAGAAATCCGGCGAAAATGACTCGACGACCGCGCCGGCGGCGTTCCAGGAGAGCGGGAAGGTGTCGGGTTCGTAGCGCCATTCGACCTGGTAGAAGTTGAGGATCCTTGCCAGCTCGGCCTCGCTCTGGTGGGCGAAGCGCGGTGGCGAGCCGCTACTCAGCGTCGCCGCCACTGTCCCTCGATCGTACCGGTCCGCTGAGGTTCGGGCGCCATCGGCTTCGAGTATATCGGGCCGACTTATCCACATTCTGTGGAAGACTGCGCGGTTTGGTGGACAGGGCACCTTGTTGTCCACCGTTTGGGGCTGCTAAGGTCAAGGTCCTGCTTCCCCGGCGGCCGAGTACGGTAACCGGGCTGGCGCGGGGCCGATGCGAAAGCCGGCCGCATACCGCTCCAGACCGGGAAGACCGAAACGCCACCGGAGGAGGCATTTCCTTTTTGGCCCAGACCGATGGTGCCCACGCCGAAGCGCGCGACGTCGGTCGCGCGCTGGCCGCCCTGCTGGCCGATGAGCCGGCACTGGCCGCCCTCCTGCCCGATGGATACGTGGAGCGTGCCGCCGCCTACGCCGGCCTGCTGCTGGAGGCCAACCGCCGGCTGAACCTGACCCGGGTCACGGCGCCTGCCGAGATCGCTCGCCTGCACCTGCTCGACGCATTGGCCGCCCTGCCGCACCTGGACGACCTTGGCCCGGCGACGGCGATCGACCTCGGCTCGGGTGGGGGCGTGCCGGGAATCCCGCTGGCGCTCGCTCGACCCGAGGTCCGCTGGGTCCTGCTGGATTCGGTGCGCAAGAAGGTGGAGGCGCTGCGCGAGATGGTCCAAGGGCTCGGCCTGTCCAATGTGGGGGTGGAGGCCGAACGAGCGGAGGTCCTCGGTCGTGACGCGGAGCACCGGGAGCGCTACGACCTGGTCGCGACGCGGGCCTGCGCCCCCCTGCCGGTGCTGGCAGAGCTGGCGCTGCCGCTCCTTGCCGTCGGCGGCACGCTGCTGGCCTGGAAGGGACCGCTGGCCGCCGGCGATGAGGAGCTCAAGCGCGGGGCGGTTGCCCTCCACGAACTGGGGGGCGGGGCACCGGGGCTGGAGCCGGCAGGTACTGCCGCTTTGGGAGGCCACACGTTCGTCGTAGTGCGCAAAGAGAGCCCCACGCCGGCCCGTTACCCGCGGCGTCCGGGAGAGCCCGGCCGCCGGCCGCTCGGGTAGGCGGGTAACATCGGCAGCCCATGCGGCTTGCGGTCCTGTCGGACATCCATGCCAACCTCGCCGCCCTCGAGGCGGTGCGCGACGACATGCCGGAGGTGGACGAGGTCTGGGCCCTGGGCGACATCGTGGGCTACGGGCCGCAGCCGAACGAAGTGATCGCAGCGCTGCAGGAGATGGGGGCGCGCAGCGTGATGGGCAACCATGACGGCGCGGCCATCGGCCAGGTGGATGTCTCCTGGTTCAACCCCGATGCCGCGCGCGCCATCGACTGGACGGGCCAGGTGATCGACGACAACGCGCGCGCCTACCTGGCCACGCTGCCGGAGGTGCGCCGCGACGGCGAGCTGACCGCGGTCCACGGCTCGCCGCGTGACCCGACCTGGGAGTACATCACCGGTCCCGATGTGGCGAGCGCCAACCTGTCCTCGTTCGACACGCGCATCTGCCTGCACGGTCATACCCACGTGCCGATCGTGTTCCGCGCCGGAGAGGCAGCCGTGGAGGCGGTCTCCGCCATGCCCGGGGCGCCGGTCACCATCCGCGAGGGACGCCTCCTGCTCAACCCGGGCAGCGTCGGCCAGCCGCGCGACGGCGATCCGGCCTCGTCGTACGCGGTGATCGACACGGAGGCGGGCAGCGCCGAGTTCCACCGGGTGAGCTACGACATCGACCGCACCCAGCGCCTGATGCGCGACGTCGACCTGCCGGTGCGGCTGGTGGAACGATTGCGGTACGGACGTTGAGACCCGCCTGGGCCGTCGTGATTCTGCTGGTCGGGCTTGGACTGGCCGCCTGCGGAACAACGCAGTCCACCGTCTTCTCGTCCATTGGCGAGTCGCTGCCACCTGGGCTGACGCTGCGCAGCATCCAGGCCGAGCCCGTCGAGCTCGAGCAGGCGGCCATTGCCATGGCCTTCGACGCGGAAGAGGCTGCCGCACTGGTGCTCGAGGTGCCGGAGGACCTGGACTTCGGGACCGATGCGCTGGTCTGCGTCTACCTCGGCGAGCGGCCGACCGCCGGTTGGGGCCTGGACCTGCAGACAGCGTCGCTGATCGAAGGCGAGCTGCGCATCCTCGCCCGCGAGACGCGGCCGCGCGGCACCGTCAACGAGGTGGTCACCTACCCGGGCGACTGCGGCGTGCTCAATCGCGACGCGCTGCCGGCCGGCGAGCTGGCGGTGCGTGCAGACGACACGATCAGCGACGAGTTCATCGTCGGCGGCGACGTGACGGTTCCGGACCCGGAATCGGGGCCGTAGGATAGCGAGCATATGATCTTCGGACGCCGCGCCGAGAAGCGCGCGCCACTCCTGACCTACGAGCGCATCCTCGTCCCACTGGCCGGCACCGAGGCAGACGAGGCGCCCCTGCGCCTGACCGCGCTGCTGCTCGGCGGCACCGGTGGCCAGGCGGCGCTGTTGCACGTCATCGAGGTCCCGTTCGAGCGGCAACTCGACGCGGAGGATCCGAAGGCCCTCGCCTTCGCCGACGAGGTGGTCGAACGGGCCGAGGCCTTCCTGGTGGAACGGGAGGTCCAGGTCCGCACCGGCATCGCGCAGGCGCGTGCCGCGGGCGCGGCCATCGTCGACGACGCGGTCGAGCAGAATGCCGACCTGATCGTGATGGGTCTACGCTATAAGAAGCGCTTCGGCGGTGGCTGGGACGCCGGGCGCACTGTCCCGTACGTCATGCGCAACTCCACCGCGCCGGTCTGGTGCCTGCGCGCTGAGACAGAGGACCTGGCACACACGCCATGAGGATCATCATCGTCGGCTGCGGACGGGTGGGAGCCCAAACCGCCTTCGAGCTCGACCAGCGGGGCGAGCACGTCACCGTGATCGACACCGATCAGCGGGCCTTCAACCGCCTGCCCTCGACGTTCGGCGGCATCACCGTGCGCGGCAGTGGCGGCGACGAGGACGTGCAGCGCTCGGCCGGAGCCGAGATGTGCGACCTGCTGATGGCGCTGACCGAGGGCGACAACCGCAATGCCATGGCCGCGCAGCTCGGCAAGCACGTGTTCGGCATCCCGCGGGTGATCGCAAAGATCAACGACCCGGTGCGGGCGGAGGCCTATCGGTCCCTGGGCCTGGAGACCATCTGCCGCACGGTGATCCTGGCCAGCGCCCTGACCAAGGCCGCCGTCGACGGCGCCGAGTCCACCGACGGCCAGGTGCAGCCGCCCACGGCGGAGCCCATGCGCGGGGCTCCGGTGGCTGGCAGCAAGGCCGCCAAGGAGGCGGAGGCAGCGGTGGCGGAGGTCGAGACCCAGCCGGAGGCCGCAGCCACCACCGACGCCGGGGAGGCCGGATAGCCATGTACGTGGTGGTGATCGGCGGCGGCAACGTGGGCTACTACCTGACCAAGGAGCTGCTGGCCGCCGGCCACGAGGTGGTCATGATCGAGAAGGACCCGGCGCGCGCTCGGCTCATCGCCGACGAGCTGGGCAGCATCGTGGTCCCCAACGACGGTTGCGAGGGCCGCTACCAGAAGGAAGC
The DNA here is from genome assembly GCA_036560125.1 of Candidatus Limnocylindria bacterium. Lineage (GTDB taxonomy): Bacteria > Chloroflexota > Limnocylindria > QHBO01 > QHBO01 > DASSCW01. Next base: position 12,105 of record DATBRW010000179.1, on the reverse strand, counting down.
CGGCATGGAACGCGCCGACGTGATGGCGGCGGTCACCGGCGACGACGAGGACAACCTGGTCGCCTGCCAGGTGGCCAAGATGAAGTTCAACGTGCCGCGCGCCATCGCCCGGGTCAACAACCCGAAGAACGAGGCGCTCTTCCGGCAGCTCGCCATCGACGAGACGGTCAGCCCCACGCGCGCCATCCTGGGCGTGATCGAGCACGAGATCCCGATCCATGACCTGCTGCACCTGGCGGAGCTGGACCGCGGCGAGCTGCAGATCGTGGAGGCGCAGCTGGACGCCAGCTCCCCGGTCATCGGCAGCGCGCTGCGCGACCTGGAGCTGCCCGAGGACAGCTACGTCGTGGTCCTGGTGCGCGGCGAGCGCGCACTTCCCGCCCGCCCCGAAACGAGGCTGGTCAACGGCGACAAGCTGCTGGCCGTGACCTCCTCCGAGCATGAGGCCGAGCTGCGCACCCTCCTGATCGGCGAGTGAGCGACGCGGCTCCCGGCCGCGTCCTGCGCCTGGCCCTGGTGGCATGGGGCTTCGGTGACCTGGCCATCGGGCGCCGCGCCAGCGGCATAGCGCTGCTGGTGGCCGAGCTGGTCGGCCTGGCCCTGATTGTCGCCAGCGCCATCCTGCTGTCCGACACGACCTGGTACCTGGTGCCGTTCCTGTTGGGGATGGCCTTCATCGTGGCCTGGAGCGTCCAGGCGATCGCCGCATTCCTGCGCGCCCAGCGCATGCAGGGCGCCATCGCACCTCCCTCCACCCGCTCGCCGGCGGCCGCGGCCGCCTGGCTGACGGTTCCGCTTCTGCTCTGGGGCACGGGATTCTGGCTGTTCGCCGCGGAGGCGGCCACCCCCGGCGCGGTGCTGGACGCCTTCGTGACGGAATGGCCCGATGTCGCCGCGCAGCCCCTCGACGAGAGCGTGGCCACCGATCCGGTTGAGGTCTCGCTGGCGGCCGAGACGGCGCTCGCCAACCTGCGCCAGCTTTGCGACAGCGCCGGCCTGACCGATGACTGCCGAGAGGAGGCATCGGCCCTGCTGGTGAACGTGCGGATGCGGATCGACAACCAGACCTCGGACACCGCCAGCGCGATCGCCGAGGTGGTGCGCTTCGAGCGTCAGCCGTCCACGTTCCTGGGCATCTTCGAGGGGACCAGGCTGGTGCCGGTCCCGATCGCGCCCATCCTGCGCCTGGACCTGGTGGCGCAGCCGGCCCCGCTGGGCTCCGCGCGCTGGATCATCGTGAACGCCGACGCCACCCAGGGAGTACCCATCACGTGACCGACACCATGCCGGCCGACGCTGCGACCACCACGCCGACGACCGCCGACCAGCGTGGTGCGCGGTTCCTGACCGCCGTCGAGGAAGCCGTGGCGACCGCCGTGGTCGGCGCGGAACGGCCGCTGCGCCTGCTGGCAACCACCTTGCTGGCCGAGGGGCACGCCCTGCTGGAAGACGTGCCCGGCGTCGGCAAGACCCTGCTGGCCCGTTCGTTCGCCAAGGCGCTGGGCATGACCTTCGCGCGGGTGCAGGGCACGCCCGACCTTCTGCCCACCGACGTCACCGGCTCCAGCATCCTGGAGGGCAGCCAGTTCCGCTTCATTCCGGGACCGGTGTTCGCCAACGTGCTGCTGGTGGACGAGATCAACCGCGCCACGCCGCGCACCCAATCGTCCCTGCTGGAGGCGATGCAGGAGCGCCAGGTCAGCGCGGAGGGCCAGACTCGCCCACTGCCGGACCCCTTCCTGGTGCTGGCCACCCAGAACCCGGTGGAGCTGGAGGGCACCTTCGCGCTGCCCGAGGCGCAGCTCGACCGGTTCCTGCTGCGGATCGAGATGGGCTATCCCGATGAGGGCGGCGAGCGACGCATCGCCAGCCGCCACCAGGCTGCCGCCGAGCCGCTGGATGCGGTCACGACCGTGGTGGAGCCGAAAGCGGTGCTGGCCCTGCGGGAGGCGACCCGCACCGTGCACGTCGGTGACGACGTGGAGCGCTACGTGGTGGCCCTGGTGCGAGCCACGCGCGAGCACGACGACGTGCGGCTGGGGGCCTCGCCGCGCAGCAGCGTCGCCCTGTACCGCGCCGCCCAGGCATGGGCGCTGCTCGACGGCCGCACCTTCGTCCTGCCCGATGACGTCCGCACCATCGCGCACGCGGTGCTCGATCATCGCCTGCTGCTCGACGTCGACCGCGAGCTGCGCGGCGCCACCGTGAGCGGCGTCGTGCAGGCCGTGCTCGATCATGTCCCCGTCCCGCTCGCCGGCGAGGCGGACGGCAGCTAGGACCGAAAGCCCATGCTCGACTGGCTGGCGCTCGGCGGGGTCATGGTCGCCGTGGCCCTATTGGCCGATGCGCCCGGCTTGTTCATCGTGGCGGTTGCCACGGTGGCCTATGGCTCGCTCACCCGGCTGTGGTCGCGCTACGGGATGCGGCGCGTCGAGTACACGCGCACTCTGAGCGCTGATCGGGCGGTGGCCGGCGACGACGTGACCCTGGACGTCGCCATCTGGAACCGCAAGCCGCTGCCGCTGCCCTGGGTCTCCGCCGATGACCTGGTGGGCGAGGGCCTCGCCATCCGCGAGCGGCAGCAGATGGACCTCGACGACGCGGGCAGCGGCCGCCAGGTACTGCACAACGGCTGGGCGCTGACCTGGTACGAGCGGGTGGTGCGCCACTTCCACCTTGACGACCTGCGCCGCGGGACCTACGAGTTCGGCCCGGTGCAGATTCGGGTGCGGGACATCCTGGGTCGCCACGCCGACGAGCAGAGCCAGGAGCTCCCCGGCACGCTGGTGGTGGCGCCTCGCACGGTGCCGGTGCGCCGCAGCGACCGGTCCGCCTCACCCATCGGCGAGCGGCGAGCGACCAGCTCCCTGCACACGGATCCGTCCCTGTACGGCGGCGTCCGCCCGTTCCAGGCGGGCGACTCGCTGCGGCGCGTCCACTGGCGCGCCACCGCCCGCCTCGGCATGCCGGTCAGCCGCCGCTACGAGCCGGCCCGCGGCCGCGAGGTGATGCTGGCGGTCGACGTCCAGACGCTGCCCGGCCCTCACTGGCAGATGACGTGGGACGAGCCGTCATTCGAGTCGCTGTGCATCGCGGCCGCCTCGCTGACCCGTGAGCTGCTGGATGCCGGCGCGTCGGTCGGCCTGGCCGCCGCCAGCTTCGCGGGCTCGCCGCAGCGCTTCGCCTGGCTGCCGCCGCGGGCGTCGCTCAGCCAGCTGCCGCGCGCCGGACAGCTGCTGGCGCGCATCGGGCCGGTCTCATCGGCTCCACTGTCGGCGCTGCTCAGCTGGCTGCCGCACCGCATCACCCCGGGGAGCGGGATCGTGCTGCTGACCAGCCGGGACCCATCGGAGAATCTGACCGCGCTCCGCCGGCTGGCCCGGATCGGCTTCCGGGTCGAGGTAATGGCCATCGGCGCGGAGGCCGAGGCCCACGCCCGGACCGCGCGGCTGGCCGGGTTGCCGGCTTCATCGGGACAGGTACTGCCGCGCTGGGAGGATCCGAATGCGTTCGCCGTGGCCGGCTAGGGTCCTGCTACCGGCGGCCCAGGCACTGGCCGAGGGGAGCTGGGTGGCCGTCGTGTACGCGGCGCTGCAGGCCGCCACCGGCCAGTTCCCGTGGATCGGCCCGCTGGAGTTCGGCGTGCTGGCCGGGGCCGGCATGGCCTGGGGTCGTCGCAAGCGCTGGCGCTCGCCCGCTGCGGAGGCGCTCGGGCTGCCGCTCTTGGCCCTGGCCGCCGGGGGCTTCGCCTGGCTGCTGGATCCGGTGGTGCGGGGCGACCTGGCGGTGGGGCAGCCGGTTGCGGCGCTCAGCCTGCACGGTCCGGCCTGGCTGGGCGCCCTTGCCTTCTGGCGGGGCGAGGTGCATCGGTCCGTCGAGGATGACGACGTCATCCAGGATCGGCTGCTGCGCTGGGTGCTGCCCGGTTTGGCCATCCCGTGGCTGGTCGGCCACGCCGCCAGCTCCGGCGCCATCGAAGAGGCCTTCACCACCGCCGCCTTCGTGGGGACCGTCTTCTTCATCGGCTCCGCCTTCACGGCCATGGGCCTGTCCCGGCTTGAAGCCGTGCGCGTGGTGACCGGCAGTGACTGGCGATCGAATCGGTCCTGGGTGGTGCTGGTCGTCGGCATCGCGATCGCGCTCACCCTGCTGGCCGCACCGGCTGCGGCCTTCCTGGGCGTCCCCGCCAAGGCGCTGCTGGCCGCCGTGGTGGGACCGATCCAGACGCTGCTGTTCGTACTGGTGCTGCTGTTCACGCCGGTGATCCTGGTCGGCGCATTGCTGGCGGATCTGATCCAGCCGCTGCTGCCGGAGGGCTTCGGGCTGGGGCAGATCACGCCGCCGACCACCCTCTTCAACGCACGCGATGCGGCAAGCAACCTGCCGTCGGTCCTCTTCTACGTCATCCTGGGGTCGCTCCTGGTGTTCGAGCTGTTCGTGCTGGGCGTGATGGTGTGGATGCGCCACCAGGAGAAGCGCCGCATGCGGGCCTTGGCCAGCGAGGCATTCGAGGAGCGATCGATCGTCATCCCGCCAGCCGCCCGCGACAGGGAGGCGCCAACCGCCGCCCCGCGACGCGGCGCCCCACTACCGCTCGACGATCCCGCCGGGGCGTATCTGGCGGCGCTCAGCTCGCTCGAGCGCGATGGGCGGTGGGCACGCCTGCCGAACGAGACACCCGCCGCCCACGCGGGCCGGATCCGGTCAGATGGAATGGCGGCGGGGGCCTTCGCCCGGCTGGCGGCCGCGTACCAGCTGGTCCGCTACGGGGCGCTGCCACTCTCCGACCGCGAGCGCCGGCGGTCGACACCCCGCCTGCGAGCTCTGCGCAGCTGGCTTGATCGGTCCTGAATCGGACGATCCGCAGGCAACATCCTTGACAACGATATTGTCAGGGTTTAGGGTAATCCTACGCGCCGCCCGAGCACGGATCGAGGCGGAGGCAAGGAGATTCCGACCATTGTGAGCTCGCTGCGCGACCCGAACCGGCCGCGGTACTTCATCAGCATCGCGGCCGAGCTGGCAAGCGTGCATCCGCGCACCCTGCGGATCTACGAGGAGGAAGGCCTCCTATGCCCGCAGCGGCGCAACAACCTCCGGCTCTATTCGGAGGCCGATATCCACCGGGTGCGTATCATCCGGTTTCTGACCCGACGCCAGGGGGTCAACCTGGCGGGCGTCAAGGTCATCCTGCAGCTCGAGGCGCTGGGCAAGATCCGCGTCTACGACCTGTTCGATGGAGATGATGTCGAGCGTTTCGTCGAGGACGGCGAGCCGGAGCCCGAAGCGGCACCGGCCGGTAACCTCGACCGAAGGGACACTTAGCAGACCATGAACGACGAGACCCGAGACAAGCCGATCGAGGAGGCGGAGGCCGACGACGTGCCTGAGCGCCCCGAATCCCAGACAGAGACGCCCGACACCCAGGACGCCAACGAGCCCGACAGCCAGGACGCCGAAGAGCGCGATCCCGAGCAGATCCAGGTGCTGCCGCTGGTGGCCCTGCGTGACACCGTCATCTTCCCCGAGATGATCGTGCCGCTGCAGGTCGGCCGCGAGCGCAGCGTCAAGGCGCTCGACCGCGCCGTCCGCGCCTCGCAGCCGGTGGCGCTCATCACCCAGCGCTCCTCCGAGACCGAGGAGGTCGGCGCGGTCGACGAGCTGTATCCCATCGGCACCCTGGCCAAGATCGCCCAGGTCATCCGCCTGCAGGACGGCACCATCCGCGCCATCGTGCAGGGCCAGCGCCGCATCCGGCTGCTTGACCTCGTCCAGGTGGATCCGCACCTCGAGGCGCGGGTCGAGCTGGTGGCTGAAGAGGAGGCCGCCGGCCTGGAGGTCGAGGCCCTGATGGCATCGGTCCAGGCCCAGATCGAGCAGTACGTCAGCTCCGGGGCGGCCGTGCCACCCGAGGTGGCCGTGGCTGCCCGCAACATCACCGATGGTGGGCTGCTGGCCGACATGGTCGCCTACAGCCCCGAGATGAGCACCGAGCTGCGTCAGCAGCTGCTGGAGACGATCGACGTCGCCGAGCGGCTGCGCATGGTCAGCCAGTTCCTGGCCAAGCAGATCGAGGTGCTGGAGCTCAAGGGCCGGATCCAGAGCGAGGTCAAGTCCGAGATGGACAAGACCCAGCGTGAGTACATCCTGCGTGAGCAGATGAAGGCGATCCAGAAGGAGCTGGGCGAGGACGACCCGTCGATCGCCGAGGCCGGCGAGCTGCGGACCAAGGTCGAGGAATCGGCCATGCCCGACGAGGTCAAGGAAAAGGCCCTCAAGGAAGTCGATCGCCTGGCCCGCATCCCCAGCGCCAGCCCGGAGCAGGGCGTCATCCGCACCTACGTCGACTGGCTGGTCAGCCTGCCATGGGGCGTCGCGAGTGACGACAACCTGGACCTGGACGACGCCGAGAAGGTCCTGAACGAGGACCACTACGGCCTGGAGAAGCCCAAGGAGCGGATCCTGGAGTACATGGCCGTGCGCAAGCTGGCCGAGAAGATCCGCAGCCCGATCCTGCTCTTCGTCGGACCGCCCGGCGTCGGCAAGACGAGCCTGGGCAAGAGCATCGCCCGCGCCATGGGACGCAAGTTCGTGCGCATGAGCCTGGGCGGCATCCACGACGAGGCGGAGATCCGCGGCCATCGGCGCACCTACATCGGTGCCCTCCCCGGCCGGGTGATCCAGTCGATCAAGACCGCGGGCAGCGCCAACCCGGTGTTCATGCTCGACGAGATCGACAAGGTCGGCATGGACTTCCGTGGCGACCCCTCATCGGCCTTGCTTGAGGTACTCGATCCAGAGCAGAACAACACCTTCCAGGACAACTACCTGGAGGTGCCGTTCGACCTGTCCAAGGTGCTCTTCATCGCCACCGCCAACATGGTCGACTCCATCCCGCCGGCCCTGCGTGACCGGATGGAGATGATTCAGCTGCCGGGCTACACGCAGCTGGAGAAGCTGCGCATCGCACAGCGCTTCCTGATGCCGAAGCAGCTGGAGAACCACGGCCTGACCGCGGAGCAGCTGGACATCACCGAGCCCGCCATGGTGCGGCTGATCCAGGCCTTCACCCATGAGGCCGGCGTCCGCAACCTGGAGCGAGAGATCGCGAACCTGGCGCGCAAGGTCGCGCGGCGGGTGGCGTCCGATGACAAGACGCGCGTCACCGTCCTGCCGGAGCAGCTGGAGGAGTTCCTGGGCCCGGCCCGCTTCGACTACGGCGAGCTGGATGCAGAGGACCAGATCGGCATGGCCACCGGCCTGGTGGTCAGCGACGCCGGTGGCGACATCGTGCAGGTCGAGGCGACTCGCATGGACGGCAAGGACGACTTCATCCTGACCGGCCAGCTGGGCGACGTGATGAAGGAGTCGGCGCGCGCCGGCCTGAGCTATGTCCGAGCACGAACCAAGGAGCTCGGGATCGACCCGACCGTCTTCGAGAAGCAGACCATGCACATCCACGTTCCGGCGGGGGCGACCCCCAAGGACGGCCCATCGGCCGGCGTCACCATGGCCACCGCCCTGGCGAGCCTGCTGACGGGCGAGCCGGTGAGGCGCGACCTGGCCATGACCGGCGAGATCACGCTGCGTGGGCGGGTGCTGCCCATCGGCGGGCTGAAGAGCAAGCTGCTGGCGGCGCACCTCGCCGGCGTGAAGACGGTGCTCATTCCGAAGCGGAATGAGAAGGACCTGGTCGACGTGCCGGAGGAGGTCCGCAACGAATTGCGGATCGTGCCGGTGGAGACCATGGACCAGGTCCTGCAGGAAGCCCTGATCGACCATGCCCGTCCGGCAAGCACCATCAAGGCGGAGCGCGCAGAGCGCCAGAAGCGCGTCGCGTCGCGACGCCGGCGAAAGCCGGCGGACGAGTCGCCCATCGCGGCGACTCCCGAGCCGAAGGTTGAGCAGCCACCGGTGGGGCCCGCTTAGGGCTCCCGCCGGCGCGGGCTGACCGCTCCGCATGGAGTACAAGGACTATTACGAGGTCCTGGGCGTGCCCAAGACGGCCACCCAGGACCAGATCAAGAAGGCCTACCGCAAGAAGGCCCGGGAGCTCCACCCGGACCGCAACCCTGGTGACGCCGACGCCGAGCGTCGCTTCAAGGAAGCGAACGAGGCACACGCGGTGCTCTCCGACGCCGACAAGCGCAAGCGCTACGACCAGCTGGGCGCCAACTGGCAGGCCTACGAGCAGGCTGGCTACGGGGGCGGCGCCACCGACTCGGCCGGCTTCGGCGGCGCCCCGGGCGGCACCCGCTACGAGTACCGGCGCGTCAGCCCGGAGGACCTGGGCGGTTTCAGCGACTTCTTCCAGGCGTTCTTCAGCGGATCGGCCGGTGGACCGATGGGTGCCGGTACCCAGTCACGCCCCGGCAGCCGCGGATACGAGCAGATCTTCGAGTTCAGCGACTTCGGCGGTGGCGACTTCGGCGGAACCACCTTCGAGACCGGCGACTTCGGCACTGGCGGAGCCCGCCGGACCGCCACCTCTCCCCCGCCCTCGGCCACGGCCACGGCGGAGGTCACCCTGGCCGAGGTGGCGCGCGGCGCCGAGCGGATGGTCGATGTCGATGGTCGCCGGCTGCAGGTCAAGATCCCGGCCGGCGTCAGCGACGGGGCGAAGATCAAGCTGCGCGGCGGCCTGCGGGACGTCGGTGGCGCGTCCGGCGACCTCGTCATCACGGTCCGCGTAAAGCCCGATCCGCGCTTCGAGCGAAGGGGAGCGGACCTCATCACCGACGTCCCGCTGACCCTGGCCGAGGCCATGCTCGGCGCCGAGGTGCCGGTCCCCACCCCGACCAGCTCGGTCAAGCTTCGAATTCGGCCGAACACCCAGAACGGGCAGGAGATCCACGTCCGCGGCCGCGGGCTGCCGAAGCGTGGCGGTGCCAAGGCCGAGAAGGGCGACCTTATCGTCCGCGCGCGGGTCGTGCTGCCACAGCTGGACGAGGAGGCGCGCGAGGAGCTGCGCCAGGTGCTCGACAAGCATCCGCAGCCGGATCCGCGTCGCGATGGCCGCGTTCATTAGGCGGTCAGATGCACCACAGGTCGCAGTAGCTCAGCGTCCAGGCGCTCTGGTAGCTGACCGGGGCGCCGGGCGGGCTGTGCACCGCCTGCGTGGCCAGCGCACCCTCGTAGTCGGTCCCGCGCTCCAGGCCGTTCCAGATGCCGCCGCTGCGGGCGGTGGTCACCGACCACGGGCCCAGCGACTCGGGGCAGATGTTGCCCTGCACGGACACGTCGCCGAACGGCGAGCTCGACTTGACCGTCAGCGTCACGCACTCGCCGACCGGCCGGGAGCTGTACGGGTCCCAGTCGTAGAGGGTGTTGCCGCCGCCCCAGGTCACGCGCCAGCCAAGCTGGGTGAGGCGTTTCGGGCTGAACCACGACTCGTCGCTGGAACGCGCCGAGACCTTCATCTTGCTGGTCAGCCACCAATCGGCCCCGTCCTGGCGCACCAGGAAGAACGTGGCGCAGCCATAGCCGGTGATCTTGCCGCCGGCCACGCTGATGGCGGCGCACTGTGTGTCGTATGGCGTGGCGGTCGAGGAGCCCCCCGCAGCCGGGATCGCCGGCTGGCTCGGCAGCCGGTTGGCGGACGCCGGAACCGCCAGGGTCTCTATGTCGCCGAACTGGCGCTGCGCCTCAGCGCGCGACATACCAAGCGCCACCAGGTCACCCACCACCGATCGCCCGGCGCGCCGGTAGGCCGACGCGTCGCGCGCGGTCTTTGGCCGCGTCGTCTTCATGGTGACCGTCACGGCGCCGGGCTTGGCAGCCGACGGGGCCGTGTGACGCGTCGTGACCACCGATCCGTCGCCCGCCAGCGTCCGCACCACCGCTTGACCACGGAGCGCGATGCCAGGCTCGGCACCAGTCAGCCTTGGCGTGGGAAATGCAGCGCTGACCTGGCCGATGCTTGAGACGAGCAGTGCGACGGCGCACCCTGAACTGACCAGCGGACGGCGTTGCACCTGGGACCTCCCTGCACAGGGAGGCGCGCCCCAGCAGCCTACGCGGGAGCCGCTTATCGGCTACGTATCAGGCGCTTACCAATCCACCCCGAACGCGTCCTCGACCGCCGAGCGAACGAGGTAGACCGATGCGCACCGAACGCTTCACCACGCGGACCCAGGAGGCGATCCTGGCCGCGCAGCAGCTGGCCGAGGGCGAGGGGCATCCCGAGCTGACCGCCGCCCACCTGCTGCTATCCCTGATCGACCAGCCCGATGGCGTGGTGCCGGCCGTCCTGGAGAAGGCCGGCAAGGACCCAGCGGCCATCGCCCAGGCGCTGCGCGAACGCCTGGCCCACCTCCCCCGCGTCTCCGGCGAGGGAGCGCAGCTGAGCCTCTCGAACGAGGCCCGCAACGTCCTGACCGGGGCCCATGCCATTGCCGAGCGGCTGCACGATGAGTACGTCTCCACCGAGCACCTGCTGCTGGCCATCGTGGAGCAGGGATCCGCCAGCGACGCCGCCAAGGTCCTGGCCGAGCATGGGGTAGACAGCGCGACCATCATGGAGGCGCTCTCCAGCATCCGAGGGAGCCACCGCGTGACCAGCGAGAACCCCGAAGCCACCTACCAGGCCCTGGAGAAGTACGGCCGCGACCTGACCGATGCCGCCCGCCGAGGGCAGCTCGACCCGGTGATCGGCCGCGACGAGGAGATCCGCCGCGTCATCCAGGTGCTCAGCCGGCGCACCAAGAACAACCCGGTGCTGATCGGCGAGCCGGGGGTCGGCAAGACGGCCATCGTCGAAGGACTGGCCAGCCGCATCGTGCGCGGCGACGTGCCCGAGGGGCTGCGCGACAAGCGCGTGGTGGCGCTGGACCTGGGCGGGCTGGTGGCCGGTGCCAAGTACCGCGGCGAGTTCGAGGAGCGCCTGAAGGCGGTGCTCAAGGAGGTCACCGATTCGGATGGCCAGATCGTCCTGTTCATCGACGAGCTGCACACCGTCGTCGGCGCCGGGGCCGCCGAAGGCGCCATGGATGCGTCCAACCTGCTGAAGCCGATGCTCGCCCGTGGCGAGCTGCACTGCATCGGCGCCACCACCCTGGACGAGTACCGCAAGCACATCGAGAAGGACGCCGCCCTGGAGCGGCGCTTCCAGCCGATCGTGGTCGACCAGCCGAGCGTGGAGGACACGATCTCGATCCTCCGAGGCCTGCGCGAGCGCTACGAGGTCCACCACGGCGTGCGCATCACCGATGGCGCGCTGGTGGCAGCCGCGGTCCTTTCCAATCGGTACATCACCGAGCGCTTCCTGCCGGACAAGGCCATCGACCTGGTGGACGAGGCCGCCAGCCGGCTGCGGATGGAGATGGACTCCATGCCCGCCGAGCTGGACGAGATCGAGCGCCGGCGCATGCAGCTGGAGATCGAGCGCGAGGCGCTGCGCAAGGAGAAGGACGCCGCCTCGAAGGCACGCCTGGAGGTGCTCGAGAAGGAGCTTGCCGACCTGCGCGACCGCGGCGACGTGATGAAGGCGACATGGGAGCGCGAGAAGGAGGTCGTTGCTGAGATCCGCCAGGCGCGCGAGGAGCTGGAGCGCCTGCAGCCGGAGATCGAGGCAGCCGAGCGCGCCGCCGACTACGCCCGCGCCGCCGAGCTGCGCTACGGCAAGACCGCCGAGCTGCAGAAGCAGCTCGAGGCGGGCGAGGAACGCCTGAGGGAGCTACGCAGCACCGGCTCGGTGCTGCTCAAGGAAGAGGTCGACGCCGACGACATCGCGGACGTCGTGGCGCGCTGGACCGGTATCCCCGTCTCGCGCCTGATGGAGGGCGAGCTGGAGAAGCTGCTGAAGATGGAGGACCGCCTGCACGAGCGGCTCATCGGCCAGGACGAGGCGGTGACCGCGGTGTCCGACGCCATACGGCGAGCCCGGGCTGGGCTGAAGGATCCCAAGCGACCCATCGGCTCGTTCATCTTCCTGGGACCGACCGGGGTGGGCAAGACGGAGCTGGCTCGCGCGTTGGCCGAGTTCCTGTTCGACGACGAGAACGCCCTGGTCCGGATCGACATGAGCGAGTACATGGAGAAGTTCGCCACCTCGCGCCTGGTCGGCGCGCCGCCCGGCTACGTCGGCTACGAGGAGGGCGGCCAGCT
>DATBRW010000178.1:0-7765 GCA_036560125.1 Candidatus Limnocylindria bacterium | reverse complement strand
GTCACCTTGACGCGGTCACCCTCGTCGAGGAACTGGCCCGCCCGGCGGAGCTTGGTCCGGAGATCGTTGACGTCGATCTTGACCCGGAGCCTGATCTCCTTGAAGGTCTGCGACTTCTGCTTCTTCTTGGCCTCGCGCTCGCGCTTCTGGAGCTCGTACTTGTACTGCCCGTAGTCGAGGATGCGGCACACCGGGGGGACTGCTGTGGGCGCCACCTCGACGAGGTCGAGCCCCTTCTCCTGCGCCAGTGTCAGAGCCTGGATCGTGGGCATCACGCCCAGCTGCTGGTTCTCATCGTCGATGACCCGTACCTCGCGGATCCGGATCATGTCGTTGACTCGCAGGTCCCTTGCTATGGTGCCGTTACTCCTTCAACAAACAAGCCACCAGCCGATACCGACAGGTGGCCGACATCCAATGCGCAACGCCGCGGATCTTACCCGTTTTGGGTATTCGGGTCAACGAACGAGGACCGCCATCAACTGGCGGTCCTCGATGGTCAGCTCGGGGCTGAAGGAGCCCCGCGGATGCGTCAGTTCCAGCGGTGGCCGGCTCTGATGACGAGCTCGATTGGCGCTGGGACTGAGGTCCCCGTCGACATGGTGGTGTTCATGGCTAATTCCACCGCATGCCGGCTGCGAGGCTGAAGGCCAACGACGCCAGGATCGCCACGGCCCAGGTGAGACGCGTCAACTTTTCCTTCACGCTAGTTCACCTCGATCGGTTCCGCAGGACCGATACCGGCAACCGGGCGGCCTCGCCACTCGACAGAGCTCCGAGGTCCCTGGCTTTGCGTCCCCGTCTCGCGACGGGTTTGCCCTGGACGGGTGGTCCACGGAGGGCGTCCCTCGCCCTCGAAGGCAGGCTACGATCGATGGTCCGAAGGGACTAGGACTCCGTGGTACCGGTGCTGGGGTACTTTGTGGGGAGGTGCCCACGCGCACCGTCCCGCATGGCGCTGGCGATGACGACCGCGATCCCGATCGAGATCAGCACGTCACCGATGCTGAAGACGTTCGCGAACGGCACGAACGGCGGGAGCGCGAAGACATCGGTTAACGGCGCGAGCGCGGGCGACTCGACGACGGCGCTGTTCGAGTAGCCGGGATGGACCGACTTGCCCAGGAAGGCCAGGGCCGCGGCCGAGGCCGGCATGAACCCGCCATTGGCCACGATCGCCAGCATGTTGCTCAGCGCTCCGGCGGCCACCAGCACCAGGCCGGGCAGGCGCAGGTTGCGCAGCACCACTGCCAGCACCATCGCAGTCGAGCCGACGTAGACCGGCATGCCCAGGTCGCCGATCCGTTCCGCGACCGGCCCGAAGAAGAGCACCACTTGCGTCAGCAGCCCCGCCACCGCCAGCGGCGCCCAGCGGATGCGCAACGCGCCCAGGTTGGCCAGGCTGCCGCCCAGCAGCCAACCGGCCAGCAGGCCGGCGAGGATCGCGTACAGCATGAACATCAGTCGGTCGAGATGTCGGCGTTCCGGAGGACGCGACCGCGAGCCGTAGCTCGACCATCGGCCAATGAGCGGTCAGTGCGCGGGATGAGCTGGTCCAGCGGCGCCGGGCGCGCGAAGTAGAAGCCCTGGCCGAGCTCGCACCCCATACCGCGCAGTCGTGCCAGCTGTCCCTGGTCCTCCACGCCTTCCGCCACGACCGCGAGCCCCAGCCGGCGGCCCAGCGCCAGGATGGCGCCCGCGAACGCCCATTCCTGGGTCTCCTCGGTGGCCGGTCCGATGAAGTCCTTGGCGATCTTCAAGATGTCGACCGGGAATCGGCGCAGGTAGGTCAGCGACGAGTAGCCCGTGCCGAAGTCGTCGATCGCGATCCGGATCCCCCAGCGCCGCAGCTCGGTCAGCTTGTCGATCGTCGCTTGCGTGTCGCGGAACATGGCCGACTCGGTGATTTCCAGCACGAGCCGCTCGGCCGGCAGGCCCGAGAGCTCCAGGGCGCCTTCCACTTCGCCAAGGAAGTCCGACTGCTGGATCTGGAGGGCCGAGACGTTCACGCTCAGGAAGATGTCGGTCCGGTCCCAGTGCTGGACCTGGGTGGCCGCGGTCTCGAGGACGTAACGACCCAGAGGCAGGATCGAGCCCGACTCTTCGGCCAGCGCAATGAAGGCATCGGGTTCCACCAGCCCGCGCGTCGGGTGCTGCCACCGGACCAGCGCCTCGACGCCGACCGGTTGCAGCGTCTCCAGGTTCATGATCGGCTGGTGCAGCACGGTGAGCTCGCTGCGGCCGATGCCGCGCGTCAGCTCGGTGCTCAGCTCGCGTCTCGCCACCATCGTGGCGTGCACGGTGGGATCGAAGACGGCGAAGCGGCGCCGGCCGGAGGCCTTTGCCGTGTACATCGCGACGTCGGCGTTGCCCAGCAGCTCCCCCGCCGACTGCTCCGCTCCCCGGCTCATGGCGATGCCGATGCTGACGCCCACCACCACGTCATGGCCGCGGACCAGGAAGGCGGTCGACATGTCGCCGATCAGGCGCTCGGCCAGGCCCACGGCGCGCGTCAGCGCCTCGTGGTCGTTGATGAGGATTCCGAACTCGTCACCGCCCAGCCGAGCGGCGAGGTCGTCCTCGCGCAGGCAGGCGCGCAGGCGCTCGGTGACCATCACCAGCAGCTCGTCGCCGGCGGCGTGGCCCATGGTGTCGTTGACGTTCTTGAAGTCGTCCAGGTCGAGCAGCAGGATCGTGGGCCGCGCCTGCCCCACCCCCTGGTCGGCGATGCGCGTCGTTGCCGTCTCGATGAATTGCACGCGGTTCGGCAGGTCCGTCAGCGGATCGTGGTAGGCCTGGTAGCGAAGCTGCTCCTTGAGGCGTGACAGCTCGGCCAGCGATTGCTCGAGCTGACCGTTCTCCAGTGCGACGCCGGCCTGATTGGCCAGCGTTTCGAGCAGGCGGAGGTCATCGGCGCCGAATTCGGTCCCCTCGGTCAGGCGGTTGGCGATGGTGAACAGGCCGATGACGCCCGACTCCCCTACCAGCGGCGCCACCATCGCCTGGCGAATGGGCATGACCCGGCCACCGGGCGTCCGCGGCAGCACCACGAACCCGGCGCGCCGTTCGGCGATCAGCCGCGGCAGCGCAGGGTCGATCTCCATCTCGCGAATTGGCACGATCGTCTCCGACGGGCCGTCCTGGATGGAAGTGGTACGCAC
The DNA here is from genome assembly GCA_036560125.1 of Candidatus Limnocylindria bacterium. Taxonomy (GTDB): domain Bacteria; phylum Chloroflexota; class Limnocylindria; order QHBO01; family QHBO01; genus DASSCW01. Next base: position 4,604 of record DATBRW010000178.1, on the reverse strand, counting down.
GGCGCGCTGCTCCTCGCCGCCTGACTCCAGGACGATCTCGGCCAGCTCGGCGCGGAACATGGACCTCGCGTGGTCGAGCAGCGCCACCAGCGCGGTGTCGAGCTCGGGGCTGTGCTGCAGGATGCGGCTGGACTGGTAGATGAGCTCCAGCCGCTCGTGCTTTTCGCGCTCGGAGACCCACGCCCCGTACGCCAGGAACAGGGTCACGATCGGGATCACGAGCAGCCAGATTGCACCGGGGCTGAACCACAGGATCGTGACCGCCAGCAGCGCGATGCTGGTGTTGGCCACGGCCACCAGCGCGCCGAACTGGAGCATGTCGGGCAGCTTCTTGAACTGGGGCGCGCCGCCCGACAGCGTGATGGCGGTGGCGATGTTGACCGCACCGATGACGGCGGCGGCCAGCGTGGCGGCGAAGGCGGCCGCGTAGTCCAGGATCGCCGGCGCCCCGGCCGTGTGCTGGATGGTGCGGAACACCAGCACCATCACCACCGACAGCATGAGGTAGTTGGCCAGGTTGAAGCCCAGCTTCACCGGCGCCTGGCGCGAGCTCACCATCAGACCGGCGAAGGCTCCAACCATGGTGGCCGCCACGTAGGCGCTGGGGCTGAGGAAGAACAGGCCGATGACGGCCGGCACCTCGGTCAGCGAGAAGGCATGCGACTCGCGCCGGAAGTGGACTTCGATGACCTTGATGTCGGCAAGGGCGAAGACGATGGCGACCGACCACCAGGGGACGTGGAACGGGGTGGGCAGAGCCGTGTCCTCGCCGACGAAGAGCCCGTAGAGCAGGAGGCCCAGCGCCGTCAGGAACGCGGTGAAGATCCAGACCCGGACAGCCGGGCTCGACGAGCGCCCGCGACTCAGGAGCGATCGGAGGGTTCCGCCAGACGGAGGGGCCGCTGGCTGGCCTTCGCGCGAGCCCACCGAATCATGGTCGCCGGTTCACGCTACAGGCGCCGCCCACCATTGGTACTCCCCCAGGGGGTACCCAGCCGGTTGCGGATAGGCCTCAGTCGGGATACGCGTAGAAGACGGCGACCTGTCTGCCCTCCGGGTCGGCGACGCGGAACGAGCGCATCCCCTCCCATCGGTCGCCGGATGGCGGCGCCACCACCGCGAACCCGCGCTGGGTCAACTCCTGCGCCCAGGCATCGACCTCGCTGGCGGTGTCGAGGCGGAATCCGATCTGCAGCCCTTCCCGGTTTGGCTTCTCGGCGCGGCGGAAGCTGAGCTCGAAGCCGGACAGCTCCAGGTCAACGCCGGACTCGTCCGCCGCGCGGCGCTTGAAGCCGAAGGCGGACTCGTAGAACTCGGCCACGCGCTGTGGGTCGGTCGATGCCAAGGCCAGCTGCCCGACGCCCCGCATCTTCCTCATGCGCCGGCGGCGGTCTCCCCTTCGGCACCCTCGGCACCTTCATCCGCGTAGGGCCACAGCTCGCGACGCTCGGCGCGGCCCGCGAGATCGGCGACGTAGTCGGCCAGCGGGACGCCCTCCCTTGGGGCCGTCTCGCCGGTCCGGAGGCGCCACGACACGTTGCCCGCTTCCTGGTCGCGGTCGCCGACGACGAGCATGACCGGGACCTTCTGCTCCTGGGCGTCGCGCACCTTGGCCTGCATCCGTTCGGAGCGGTCGTCGATCTCGGCGCGCAGGCCGGCGTCCGCCAGCGCGTCGCGCACCGTCGCGGCGTACTCCAGGTGGCGGTCGGCGATGGGGATGATCATCACCTGCACCGGCGCCAGCCACAGCGGGAAGGCGCCCGCGAAGTGCTCCGTGATGACCGCCATGAAGCGCTCGAACGAGCCATAGATGGCGTAGTGGATGATCGCCGGCCGCTCGAAGCCGCCCTCGGCGGTGCGGTACTCCAGGTCGAAGCGCTGCGGCAGCTGGTAGTCGAGCTGGACGGTCGCGTTCTGCCACTCCCGGCCCAGCGCGTCCTCGAAGAATATGTCGATCTTGGGGGCGTAGAACGCCGCGCCGCCGGGATCCATGGCGTACGGCGTGCCGGACTGCTCCAGGGCGGTCTTCAGCTTGCCCTCGGCCATGTCCCAGAACTCGTCTGACCCGAGCCGCTTCTCCGGCCGCGTCGCCAGCTTGAAGCTGGGCGTGACGCCGAACGGCGCGAACTGCCTGCGCACCAGGTCCAGCGCCAGGTTGATCTCGTCGATGACCTGGTCGTCGCGGCAGAAGACGTGCGAGTCGTCCTGCACCAGCTGCCGCACTCGGAACATGCCCGACAGCGCGCCGGTCAGCTCCTTGCGGAAGAGCACGGAGTAATCGGCGTAGCGGATTGGCAGCTCGCGGTAGGAGTGAGCTCTGGTCTTGTAGATCAGGATCTCCTGCGGGCAGTTCATCGGCTTCAGGCCCGACAGATGCCCGTGGTCGTCCAGCACGAACATGTTGTCCTGGTAGAGCTCCCAGTGGCCCGAGGTCTCCCACAGCTCCTTGCGCACCAGGCTGGGAGTCCGGACCTCGTCGAAGCCGCCCCCGCGCCGCACCTCGCGCGACCACTGCTCCAGCGCCCGCCACATGGCCATGCCACGTGGATGCCAGAACGGGGCGGCCGGCGACTCCGGGTGGAAGGTGAACAGGTCCAGGTCGCGGCCGAGCTTGCGGTGGTCGCGCTTCTTGGCCTCCTCCAGCCGCCAGAGATAGCGATCCAGATCGTCCTGCGACTCCCAGACCGTGCCGTAGATGCGCTGCAGCATGGGGCGCTTCTCGTCGCCCCGCCAATAGGCGCCGGCGGAGTTCAACAGCTTGAACGGCCCCAGCCCGCCGGTGGCCTCCAGGTGTGGTCCGCGGCACAGGTCGTTGAAGGCGCCATGCCGGTAGAAGCTGACCACTTCGCCGTCCGGGAGTTCGCGCACGATCTCGACCTTGTAGTCCTGCCCCTCGTTCTCCAGCTGGTTGAGGGCGGTGGCCCGATCCAGCTCGCTGCGCTCGAACGGCAGGTTGCCGGTCACCTGGGCGCGCATCCGCTCCTCGATCGCCTCGAGGTCGGCCGGCGTCAGCGCGCGCGGCAGATCGAAGTCGTAGTAGAAGCCGTCACGGATGGCCGGACCGATCCCCAGCTTGGCCTCCGGGAACAGCTCCAGCACGGCGGCCGCCATGATGTGCGCCGCCGAGTGGCGCATGGTGTCGAGCCGGTCGTGGGCGCCGGCATCGAGCAGCTCCTGGGCGTCGGATCGGACCTCGTCCGCGTCAATGGCCATGATCGGGAAGCCTACTAGATGGCTTTGAACTGCTCGAAGGGCTGGTTGCAGTTGTCGCAGTGGTAGATGGCGCGACACAGCGTCGGCCCGAAGGGGTTGTCCAGGGTGGTGCTGCGCGATCCGCAGTAGGGGCAGGTCGCCACCCCGAGCAGCACCTGCAGCTCGGCGCCGTCGAAGGATGGACCGATGAGGACCGGTGGCGCGAACCCGCTGAGCCGCAGCTTCTCGCGGCCCTCCAGCGTGATGCGGTCCGACGTCCACGGCGGCGTGAAGCTGAGCCGCACCTCTACCTCGTCCGCCACCTCCATGGCCCGCAGCCGCTCCCCGATCTGCAGCTGCATGATGTCGATGGCGGGGCAGCCCACGAAGGTCGGCAGCAGCTCGACGGTCAGCCGCTCCCCGCCCGCCATCGTCCCCTCGAATCCCACCTCACCGATCACGCCCAGCTCGACCAGGCTGATGGCCGGGATCTCCGGGTCGGCGATCTCGTCCAGCGCCGCCCAGACGGCCAGAGTCCGTGGATCGTGCGTTGTGGCCGGGGCTACCACGTGGCCGCCGCCTCGGAGCGGGACACCATCGTGAACTGGCCATGCAGCCAGGCGAAGTCATCGGTCCGGCGCGTGCGTCCGTCCTGGGCTGGCAGCGCAGATGCGTCCGGCGTGGGCAGGCCCAGCGCATCGAGCGCGGTCGTCACTCGTTCGAGCCAGGTCGCCCGCAGGGCCGACAGGGGCTCCGGCAGGATCCCTGCCGCCACCAGCGTCGATTCGCCGTCGAGCGGAGTGAAGACGGCCTGCGCATCGGTCCACAGGCGGTCCAGCGCCGCATTCAGCCGCTCGCGGGCCTCGCCGCCCGCCTCCGCCAGGCGCTTGAGCCAGATGTCGAAATGCAGCAGGTGGTATGTCTCCTCGCGGCGCATCTTGGCTGCCAGCTCGGCCACTTGCGCGTATGACGACCGCATCAGCGCCTCCAGGCGCAGGGCGTCCGCGTGCTCGTAGAGGTAGCGGCGTGCCACCGTGAACGCCCAGTCCGTGCGCGGATGGTTCATGAGTGCCGCGTGCCGGTAGGCGTCAGGCTCGCGGCCGAAGGCGATCCGATCGGCGTCGTCATCGGTCAGGCGGGCCAGCAGGTCGTACCAGGCCCGTGCGTGCCCGATCTCGTCCTGGCTGATGCTGCTCATGGCCACGTCTTCCTCGAGCATCGGCGCGATGCCGGTCCACTCGGAGTCCCAGAAGCCGAGCACGAACTCGTCGTCGGCCAGCGTCAGCAGCAGCTCCGCCAGCGCATCTCGCGTCTGCGGCGACAGGTCCTCCCCCGTCACGAGTCCTCCCCCATCACGTGGCGTCGCCATCCTGGCTGGCGCGGGCCTTCGCCGCTTCCAGCTTGTGCTTGAT
>DATBRW010000177.1:0-2572 GCA_036560125.1 Candidatus Limnocylindria bacterium | reverse complement strand
GGCAGCAGGTGGGAGGGGGGCGCCGGGTAATCGGTCAGCCAGGCGCCGTCTCCAGGTTCGTGCAGGTCCTTCTCGTGATAGAGCGCGATCGGCTCGATGAAGACCACCACCCGCCCGTCCTCGAGGGCCATGGCGATCGCGCCGCGCAGCATGCGGGCAGCATCGTCGCCGCGTGCCGGGACCGCGACGACCAGCCCGGGGATGTCACGCAGCGCGCCGACGCTGTTGTCGTTGTGGAAATGGCCGCCGAAGCCCTTCTGGTAGGCGAGCCCCGGCAGGCGCACGACCATAGGATTCCGGAATTGCCCGGAGCTGAAGAACTGCAGGCTGGCGGCCTCGCCGCGGATCTGGTCGAGCGCGTTGTGGATGTAGGCCAGGTACTGGATCTCCGGCACCGGCAGCAGGCCGATGTGCGCCGCTCCCTGCGCGATCCCCAGGATCGACGTTTCGTCGAGCAGGGTGTCGAAGACGCGTCCCGCGCCGAATCGATGCTGCAGGCCGTTCGTCACGTTGTAGACCCCGCCCTTGCGCCCGACGTCCTCGCCGAAGAGGACCACCTCCGGGCGGCGAGCCAGCTCATCGGCCAGCGCGGCGTTCAGGTTGCCGGCCAGCGTCCGTGCGTTCGGGTTGTTGGCCAGCTCGGGGAGCGGGTCGGCCACGGCCTCGCGGCGCTCGTCATCGGTCAGCAGCTGCCGGGTGGCGCGCTCGGCCACCCGCGATGGGTGGTACGGCGCCATGGGGCCGACCACCTCCTCGGTCGTGTCCAGCCGCGGCCGGCGGGCGGCCTCCTCGGCCGCGGCCATGACTCGGCCGCGCGTCTCCTCCACCAGGTCGCGGAGGGCGGACGCCGAGATGGCACCGGTCTCGACCAGCCGGCGCGCGTTGCGCGGCAGCGGGTCTCCCGCCTCGTTGGCGGCGATCTGCGCCGCGCTGCGGTATGCATGCTCCGCGTCGCTGCCAGCATGGCCCCACAGGCGCACGACGGGCAGGTGCAGGAAGGCCGGCTGGCGCGAGCTGCGCACGTAGTGCACCGCCTCCGCCGTCGCATCCCACACCTCGTCCAGCTCGCCGGAGGCGAGCATGTAGCGCAGGTGCGGCTGAGCGGAGAAGGTCTCGCGGATCCAGTCGTCCGGGGTGGGCACGCTGATGCCGGTGCCGTTGTCCTCGCAGACGAACAGGATCGGCATGGGCAGCCCGACGCGTGCGGCGTAGCGCGCCGTGTTGATGGCCGCCAGGGCCGTGGCGTGGTTGGCCGAGGCGTCGCCGAACGAGCACAGCACGACCGCGTCCGCGGGGAGCTCCCCGTCCACGCCGAGCCGCCGCGCCCGGGCCAGGCTGAAGGCCAGGCCCATCGCCTTCGGCAGGTGACTGGCAATGGTGGAGGTCTGGGGTGGGACCCACAGCGGACGGCTGCCCCACACCTTGTGACGCCCCTGGCCGATGGGCTCGTCGCGGCTGGCCACGATGCCGAGCAGCGCGTCGAAGGCCGGCGTCATGCCCGGCAGCTGCCGGGCGCGGGCCATCATGAGCGCGCCGGAGCGGTAGTGCAGGAATGCCGGATCGGTGATGCGGAGGGTCGCGCCCAGCACGGCGTTGTTCTCGTGGCCGGCGGAGCTGATGGTGTAGAACGACCGATCCGTCTTCTTCAGCTCGCGCCCGGCGACGTCGATGGCGCGCGAGGTGACCTGGTCCTCGAACAGCTCGATCGCCTGGCGGGCGGTGAGCCCGCTGCCCTCCCGGATGGGGGCGTCAGGCTGCAAGGCCTGGCCTGCATCGGCGGCTCCGGCGAGGTAGTCGTCGAGCACGCGCTCGACGATGGCGACACGGTCGAAGGTCATGCGCAGTGAGGGATGACGTCCATGTGGAGGCCGTCATGATACGCGGCTTCATCGGCCTGATAAGCGGGTGGTAATCGGGTAGTAAGGCCCCCGGCGCCTCCTAGTCGCGCGCGTCGCCCGGCGCGCATGCCAACGGGAGATGGACCGATGACGAGCCTCCGCGAGCCGCGCCGCAACCACGCCTCCACCGGTGGCGGGTGGCCCCGCCCTGGCGCTCAGCCGAGGGAGATGAATGCGATCCCGACGACCGCCAGCAGCACGGCCGCGATGCCCAGGCGGGGCAGGGATTCGCCAAGCACGGCGCGCGCCAGGAGCATGGTGACGATGGGATAGATGCCGGACAGGGCGGCGGCCACGCCAACCGGCAGGGTGCTGCGCGCCAGCACGAAGGCCGCGTTGCCGGTCACGTCCATGGTGCCGGCCAGCAGGACGATCGGCCAGGCGGCGCGCAGGCCGGCGTATCGGCCACGCATCAGCGCCGCCCCGCCGATCAGCACGGTGGCCGCTCCGCGGCTGGCGACGAGCGCCCACGCCTCGGATCCTGACTCCTCGGCAGCGACGTCGAGCAGCAGGAACCAGAGGCCGAAGAAGACTGCGGCCGTGATGCCGAGAGCAACCGCGCGGGCCCGAACCCCCTGCCGCGTCGCGCCGCTGGCAGCGCCCACCGCCGCCATGGTGATCACGACGCCGAGCCACTGGCCGGGCGAGACCAGTGCGCGACCGAGGGCGTAACC
>DATBRW010000176.1:0-15987 GCA_036560125.1 Candidatus Limnocylindria bacterium | reverse complement strand
GGGCTTGGCACAACTAGGATTTGTGCATGAGCACCGCCGCTCGGCCGCTGTGCGCACGGCACAACCGGGGCTGGTGCACGAGCACGAATCCCAGCCTGGACGTCACTACGCACAAGCAACGGTTGTAATCCGGCGAGGATGGGTCGTGTTACACAACTGTTGCTTGTGTGAGATGGCCCTGGTGGCATCCGAGGTTACGGTCCACGGGCGAGGCTTGTGCGCCATGCGCGGGCACGGGCCGCCGGCCCCGGGAAGGCGTCGCTCACTCGTCAATGCCGGGGCCGGCTCCGACGCCGCCGCCTGGCCGCACGAAGCCCTCGTCCTCCCGTGGGATCGGTTCCTGCCAGGTGACTTCGGTGATGCGCGCGGGCGGGAACTCGCCATCCGGCGGCACGATGCCCTCCTCCGCCTCCAGCGGGATCCCGATCGGCGCCACCAGGTAGCGCCCCGCCAGCCGCCGAGCCTCCGGATCCAGGGCGAAACCGGCCTTGGCACGGTGGAAGGTCACCGTCACGTCTGCCTCCACCACCGGTGAGGAGCGCGTGCCGTCGGTCGGGTCGATGCGCGTAGGCATGTCGACCGCCAGCACGCTGCACGGGCGGCCGGCGGCACGGGCGTGCACGCGGATGCCATTGATGAGGTCGACTGCCGTCGAGACCGGCTCACGGAGCGGGCCGGACGCGCCGGTGCCCAGCAGGGCGTCAACGATCAGGCTGGCCGGCGAGAGGCGCGCGCGCAGCTCCAGCAACAGCTGAGGGCTGGGCGCCACGAACAGGTCCAGCGAGCCAGCCGAGGCCATGGCCTGCAACACGGTCCAGTTGTGGGCCGAAGCGTGGCCGCCCGTGCCCACCTTCGAGGCGTCACCGGCCAGCACCGCCACCACGCGTCGTCCCACGGAGGCGAGACGCCGGGCCACCGCGAAGCCGTCGCCGCCGTTGTTGCCGGGGCCGCAGAAGACCACCGTCAGCGGCGCATCGGTGAGCGCGCCGCCCGGGCCACGTGCCGGCTCGGCCAGCCGCCCGAGCTCGGTCAACGCCACCTCGCTCACGGCGGCGCCGGCGCCTTCCATCAGGGCGTCCTGCGACAGGCCAAGACGCTGGGCGGCGGCGTCGATCTCCGCCATCTCCGTCCCGCCGATCAGGACGGGGACCTGCCGGACCGGCCGTGCGGCCGGATCGGTCATTCCAGGGTCTTCAGGTAGTCGACGATGGTCGCGATATCCTCCTCGGAGAGGTTGTACGGCGCGCCGCCGAAGGCGGGCATGCCATTGCGCATCGCCGGATCGGAGACCGCCGGGTCAACGCCCGCGATCCAGATGTTGGCCCAGTCGTCGGGATGATCGGCGTACAGGTCCTGCAGGTTCTCGCTGGTCGGACCATCGGCCACGCCGTGGAGGTTGGGCCCGACACCCCCGGTCAGATCCTCGCCGTGGCAGCTCTGGCAACCGGCCTCGGCGATGATCGCCTGCGCGTTCGGCCCTCCGGCAGCGCTACCTGACGCGGACGGGACCCCGCCGATGGGCGGGTTCTCGCCGGACAGGTTGCCGGCCAGGTACACGCCGCCGACCAGGAAGATCAGCACGGTGATGCCGATCGCCCATGGCGGAATGCTCCGCGAGCGGGTCTCGATGGGGGTGTGGACGGTCATCGGCTCAGGAGCCAGCCGCCGCGACGGCATCAGTCGGCACCCCGTCGGCCGGAACCGAGTCAACCAGCGCGTATTCGGCGCGGCGCGCGGTGGTGTACATCAGGAACAGGCTGAGCAGGGCCGCCAGACCGCCGAGCGACGCGAGTGCGAGCCCGCCGGACGCCGCGTAGCGGAACCAGGTCAGGGTCCCGTTGATCTGGTCGGTCGACGCGCCATCGGCGATCAGCGAGCCATGCACGATGCCGGCGGCGACCAGTGACAGCCCGGCCACGGCGGCGCCGACGAAGGTGGCCCACATCTGCACGTCGGTCAGCATGGTGTCGCCCCAATCGCGGCGCAGCAGGCGCGGAGCCGCGTGATCGGTGTAGGCGTAGTGGGCGAAGGTGGCAGCCCCGAGGGTGGCCAGGATGATCGGTCCAGTCGCCCATTCCGTGCCGCGCACCTGCGACTGCACGCTGGCGAGGGCGCCGATCGCCTCGAGCACCGTGGTCGACAGGAGGAAGGTCATCGACAGCAGCGCGAAGGCAAGCGTGCCCGCGCCGAGCGTCAGCGACCACCGGCCGCTGATGGTCATCGCCAGCGTGGCCACCGCCAGGAGGATCGGCGCCAGCAGCAGGATGGTGCCCGCGTTGCCGATGGACGTGACCACGTACGGCACCGACGGATCGACCAGGGCGCCCAGCGCCGACACGCCCGACAGCCCGGCCCACAGGATCCAGCTGGCGAACGCCATGCCGCCGCTGGCCAGGGCATTGAAGGTGGCGCGCGGCACGACGTAGAAGAGGGAGCCGAGCGCCACGCCGATGACCCAGAAGGTGAAGATCATCCGCGCCACGAAGGCGTAGATCAGCGCCACCACGGTGTCATCCAGGTTGATCAGCCAGTCGCCGGCCTGGGCTGCCGAACTCAGCGCGTAGGCTCCCATGAAGGCCAGCAGGGCTAGGCCGAAGAACCACAGGCTGATGTACGGCAGGCGCTGCGACGAGGCCAGCAATGTCAGCCAGAAGGCGCCGTTGACCATCAGCAGGCCCAACAGCAGCAGCCCATCAAAGGCAGTCGGAAACTCGGCCAGGAGCCCGGTGCCGGAGAAGGTCGGGAAGTAGACCGCGGCCATGCCGCCGGCCACGCCCAGGTTCCAGATCCACATGGCGCCCCAGGCGATCCCCTCCATCTTCATCCGCACGCCGGTGATGCGCGGCAGGATGAACAGGATGGTGGCGAAGGCGGCGTTCGACAGCCAGCCGTAGACCAGCGCGTTCAGGAAGCCGGAGTTGACGGTCGCGGCGCTGACCTCGAACTTGACGGTGCCGACGACGGGGAACTGGTTTTCGAAGGCGAGCCGCAGCGTCTCCGGCAGGGTCAGCATCAGGGCGCCGAGGGCGCCGATGCCGGTGGCCACCACCAGCCACAGCAGGGAGACGACCAGGAAGGCGCCAGCGGCGCTGTCGGGCGCACTCGGGATCGGCGAGAACCGCTTGCGCGGTGGCTCGTCGTATGGCCGAAGCTTCTTCGGGTTCACAGCCATCGGGCGCGCGCAGAACCTCCTGCGGACGGACGGGGCTCCGAGTCCGCGGGAGCGGACGTCGGGGCGCATTGTAGCCTGAGCCTAGCCGATCGGCACCTCGCTCATGAGCGCCAGGACGTTGCCATCGGGGTCGTTGAAGAAGCACATCCACAGCTCGTGGCCATCGTCCGAATGGACGACGTGCGGGGCATCCGAGAACTCCACGCCGCGCTCGGTCAGGGCCGCATGTGCCTGACCGATGTCTCCGACCCGGTAATAGATCACCGACTTGCCACCAAAATCGCGGCTCTCCGGATCGACCAACATCAGCCGCGTGCCATTCAGGTCGAAGAAGGCCATTCCCGGGAACTGGAACAGGAACGGCATGCCCAACGTGTCGCGGTAGAAGGCCACTGCGCGGTCGACGTCGCGGACCGCGATACGGACCTGCCCGATGCGTGACAAACCTTCGAACGAGGCCGGGGATGCGGTGCTGGAAGTGTCTGTCATCGGCTCCTCCTGGAGGTCTGCAAGTTTGACCGATGGTGGGGCGCTCGCTAGCATGAGCCGCCGCGGGGTGGAGCAGTGGTAGCTCGTCGGGCTCATAACCCGAAGGTCGTCGGTTCGAATCCGTCCCCCGCAACCACGCTCACCAGATACGAACGCCGCCTCCCGCCAGGCGGCGTTCGCTTTTGTCAGGCGCCGATGAACTGGCGGACCAGCTGCGCGAACTCGGCCGGCCGCTCCATCGGCGGCAGATGCGCCACCCCGGGAACCACCACGTGCCTGGCATTGGGGATGTCCGCCGCCAGGCGCTCGGCGATATCGATCATGTCCGGCTGGTCCAGCTCCCCGACCGCGACCAGGGTTGGTGCCCGGATCTCGCCCAGGCGCTCGGAGCTCGGTGGCTCGGGAGCCGTGGCGGTCGCATCGTCGTTCTCCAGGTCGATCGCCAGGCGCTGCATCTCCCAAGCGCGACGCCGGACCACGGGGTCAACCTCGATCGCCAGGCGCTTGGGGCCGTCGAACCAGGTGACCATCGATTCCTCCGCACAGCCGTCCAGGTCACCGCGCTCCCAGGCGTCGACCTCCAGCTTCCAGCGCGCGTTGAGCTCATCGCGGAACGGCCAACCACGCATGCCGGCACCGCACATCAGCAGACGGTCGACGCGGTCGGGGGCCGTCAGCGTGGCGTCCAGGGCGGTTTCGGCGCCCTGCGAGACGCCGACCAGGTGCGCCTTCTCCACGCCCGCCGCATCCATGACGGCGAACAGGTCGTCCCAGCGGGCGAATTCGCCGTCCGGCGGTCTTGGCGACTCGCCAAAGCCGCGGGCGTCGTAGCGGATCACGGTGGCCAGGTCAGTCAGCAGCGGGACGACGTCATCCCACATCCTTCGGTCGACGATGCCGGCGTGCAGCAAGACCAGCGGCGGCCCACTGCCCGCGACGTCATAGGCGAGGCGGGCCCCATTGGTCTCGGCGAAGCTGGTGGAAGTCACCCCGACAGGATAAGACCGGCGCGGGTTCCGGGCCTGCTCAACCCAGGCGCGAGATCGCGGCGTCCAGCCGCGTGCGGATCTCGGTCAGCTCCTCCATTGCCATTTCCGGCCACTCGGCGCCTTCGGTTTCGTCGCCGACCCGCGGCACCTGCTGGATGGCACGCTGGGGAAACGGCATGGTGTCCAGGGCGCCGTCGATCTCGGACCGATATGAATCGATCTGGCTGCGCCAGTAGTCGCACGAGTCGGATGCGGAGAAGTCGTCGGCGCGCAGGCGCCGCTCAAGGTCGACGCTGGCACGCCGAAGAGCCGCGAGCTGGGCAGCGATCTCGCGATCGGGCACGCCCCAATCTTAGGCTTCTGCTGGCCGGACGAGCTCCAATTTCCGTACTGGGGTCAATCGGTACTGTCTCGCCCGCTAGTCGGCGGGCGCCAGACCCAGCAGCTCGGTCAGCCAGGCGGCCCGGTCGGCGCGCGCCTCGTCGTTCAGCGGGTGTCCGGTCTGATAGGTGGTCACTTCAGCGCTGCTGCCGGCCGCGGCGGCGATCTCATCGGCCACGGCCTCCGGGACGTACTGATCGTCCGATGCGAACTGCAGCCGCATCGGCCGCCCATCAGCCTCCGGCAGCCAGGTGACCGGATCCAGCGGCGCCATCGCCGCCTGGTAGTCCGGCGCCGAATCGGCGATCTCCCAGTAGCGCACGAACCAATCGCCCCAGCGAGCGGTGGGAGCCATCATCACCATTCCATCGAGCGAGGGATCGGCGCCGAACACGATGGAGCTGTACATCGCCCCGAAGTCGTGGCCGACCAGCGCCATCCGATCCGCGTCGACCTCCGGCTGTGCGGCCAGCAGGTCGACCGCGTGCCGAAGCATCAGCGCATCGGCCTCGACCGCCGGCACGTCGTGGGCGATCGAGGTGGGCGTCGCCTTCCAGGGGAAGCGCCCGTCGACCAGAAGCGACACCGCGCCCTGGCGGGCCAGATCCTGCGCCTCCTCCAGGAACTCGGTGCGGTTCGAGGTCGGGTTGCCGTACTCGACCCAATGGAAGAAGACGATGCCCGGTCCGGGTTCGCCGGAAGCCGGCTTGACGAGGTAGGCATCGGTCTCGTCGCCTTCGGCCCCAAACGACAGGTCGACGACCGTCACGCCGTGATCCGTCTCGGACGAGCGGACCGCGGTCGCCGGCGGCTCAGCGGGGGCGAATCGTGAAGGATCGGGCGTGGCCGGCGCCGACGGCTCGCCACTTCCCGACGCGTCCGGGTCCGTGGCAGCCGCCGAGCTGGTAGCAACGGAGTCTGAAACGCTGGCTGAACAGGCGACCAGACAGAGGGCGGCGGCCACGCCCACCATGACCTGATTGCCGATGGCGACCCTCATGCCCACCGTACGGCGACGGCGGGCGAAACGTTCAGCGGCTGGCGAGTGCCTTGACGATGGAGCGCAGCACGAGCAGCCCCACGATGCCCGTAATCAGGCCCAGCATCGCGATGCGGCTGGCGTCGACCGCCGGCTCCCACGCGACCTCGCCGTCCTTGACGACATAGACGCCCACCGGCCGGGCGCTAAGGCCGAAGCCGCCGCCACCATTGTTCTCGGAGTCACCGCCACCGCCACCGCCACCACGCACATCCGCGGCTGGCACGATGGTGAGGCCGTCGCGCTCGATTGGGTCGCCATACACGCGCTTGACGGTCATCGCCTCGCGGGCGTCGCTCAGCATCTCAGTCACATTCATGGGTCGCACCTCTGCATCGGTCTGGCCATCCAGTCTAGGCCGATGCCGGTGGATGGTCGAACGGGCAGTCTAGGTAGGCCGATGCGCCCCGGGCTCCATCTCGACCATGGCGTGATGGATGCCGTAGCGATCCATGAGTTCCAGGTACGGAGCCGCGTCGAAGGCCTCCGGGCCCAGAACCCCGGATCCGGACCAGGTGCCCTTGGCCAGCAGCTCCATGGCGAGCACGGGGTTGAAGCCGGTCTGCCAGCCCACCACCTGCGAGCCCGTGGTGCGCAGCGTCTCGGCCGCGTCGGCCAGCTGGTAGAGGAAGACCTCGCGTGGCTTGCCATCCTTGGTGCCGATCACCCAGGTCCCCACGATGGCGCGGCCGACCATCTTGTCGCCCATGGTGATCGGGTCGGGCACCACCGCCGCCACGAGGTCTCGCGGCGAGACCTGCACGCCCCGTACAGTCACCGGCTCGGTGCGATCCAGTCCGATATCGTGCAGTAGCTTGAGCTTGTCGATGAAGTCGGAACCGAGGGCGTACTTGAACGTCACTTGTTTCACGCCGGGAAGCCAGCGCGGGACCAGCAGCACCTCTTCGTGCTCGACGTTCACGCATTCGACCGGGCCAATCCCCTCCGGGAACGGGAACTCTTCGGGCGCCGAGAAGGGCTCTGTGGTGTGCCAGTCGCCATCGGCCCAGATCACCGGCGGGTTGAGGCACTCCTCGATGGTGGTCCAGATGGAGAACACCGGAGCGAAGGCAAAGCCGGGGATCTCCAGGTCGCCGCCGTCGCGGATGTGGACCTCGTCGACCTGGTCGAAGAGGTGATCGGCTGCGTAACGAGCGAAGACATCGGTCAGGCCGGGATCCATGCCCATCCCGATCAAGGCCAGGCGCCCGGCCGCCTCCCATTCGCCAGCCCTTTCGAGCTGCTCGTCAGCGAGCTTCACGCCGGGGAGTCGGAACGGGTCGTCCGGATGCGGCCGTGACAGGCTGTTGGCCATGTCCATGTAGTCGACGCCGGCGGCCAGCGCTCCGTCGAACAGGGGCATGACGAAGCGCGGGTCGACCGCGTTCATGACGAGGTCGACGTTGTACCGCCGTGCCAGCTCGGCTACGGCTGCGCTGTCGCCGGCGTCAATGCGCTCCACCGGGAGGCGGGTCGGGTCGCCCAGCTCCCGCTGCAGCGCCTCGGCGCGCTCGGCGTCGTAGTCGGAGAGCACCAGCAGCTCGCACCAGTCGCGCTGCGACGCCATCCGGGCGATCGCTTCGCCAACCGTTCCGACGCCAATGAGCAGAACCCGCATGCAGCCCGGAGGCTACTCGACGGTAAAGGCCGCGTGCATCCCCTCGTGGTAATGCGACTCCGTCTCGCCGTCCTCGGTGACGACACGGTTGCAGAGCAAGACGTAAGAGCCCGCCTCAAGGGATAGGTCGAGCGGCTCGCTGCTGCCGACAGCGATCTCCTCGACCTCGCCCAAGACCTCGACGCCCTGGCCATCCTCGTCGAACGAGCCATCGTCCTTCGTCGGCAGCGCGTCGGGGGCCAGATCCGTCTTGACTACGACGAACTCGTGGACGTCATCCGGACCGTTGTTGGTGACGTTGAAGGAAATGTCTCCGGCCGGCGCGCTGGCGGCCTCCGGAGTGACTTTGTACTCCTCGACCGTCACGTTGACGGTCGTGGCGGCTTCAGCCGGCGCAGACGAAGCGGCTGCCGTTGAAGACGTC
This sequence comes from Candidatus Limnocylindria bacterium, assembly GCA_036560125.1. Lineage (GTDB taxonomy): Bacteria > Chloroflexota > Limnocylindria > QHBO01 > QHBO01 > DASSCW01. Next base: position 7,875 of record DATBRW010000176.1, on the reverse strand, counting down.
GCGCTGGCGGTGGGCTCCGCAACGCTGGGCGACGCGCCCGCATTGCAGGCTGCCATGCCGATTGCCAGGACCGCCAGCAGGCCGAGAGCAGAGCGAAAGTGAAGCATGCCTATCTCCTTGCATCTCGGGCCGGACGGAGCGGCGACTTCACCGAAGCCCTGAGCGATGCAAGCGGCGGGCCAGTTACTCGACCATGAAGGCCGTGCGCATGCCCTCCTGGTAGTGGGACTCGCCGTCCCCCACCATGTTGCAGATCAGGACGTAGTCGCCAATCTCAAGCGACACGGTGAGGTCCTTGCTCTCGCCGACCGCGATCTCCTCAATCTCCTCGATCTCGTCGACGCCCTCGCCGTTCTCCAGGTCGACGGAACCATCGTCCAGGGTCGGCAATGCGTCCGGCGCAAGGTCGTCGGCCAGAATGACGACGAACTGGTGGACGTCGTTCGGACCCTCGTTGGTGACGTGGAAGGTGACGGTGCCGGCGGGAGCGTTCGCGATGTCCGTCTCGACGCTGTACTCGCTGAGCGTCACCTTCACGGGGGTGCCGCCGGGAATCGAAGCAGTGCCCTCAGGCGACTCCCCGCCGCCTCCGGCGGGGCCGCAGGCTGCGATCGCTAGCGCCATGGCAACGAGGGTGACGACGGCGAATCGGCGGGGCGGCATGGGCGGAACTCCTGGGCGTAATCAGAGGACGTGGAGAGATTGGACGCCCATTCTCCCACCGTCGCCGAAGTGCGACTACCGGCCGATCATTTGGCGCATGGCGAACCACACGTTCGCCGGCCGCTCCGCCAGACGCCGCATGTACCACGCGTACCACGCATCGCCGTAGGCGATGAGGTCGCGGACCCGATACCCCGCAGCCGCCAGCCGCCGCTGCTCGTCCATCCGGATGCCGTACAGCATCTGCACCTCGAAGGCATCGATGGCCACGCCGGCGCCCCGTGCGAACCCGGCGATGCGCTCGACCAGTCGCGTGTCATGGGTGCCCAGTCCCAGCCGCAGGTCGCCAGTCCCAACGTGCGGGAGCATCGACTCCGACAGCGACTGGAACGCGGCGTCAACCTCCGCCTTCTCGCGGAAGGCGATCTCCGCCTTCTCGTCATACGCGCCCTTGACCAGTCGGATCTGCGGCTTGAGCGGCAGCAGCTCGTTGATGTCGGTTGGCGTGCGCCTGAGGTACGCCTGCAGGCAGATGCCGACGGCGGGATGATCGGCCTTGAGCGCGCGATAGAGGTCAATCGTGGCCTGCGTGTAGGCCGATCCCTCCATGTCCAGCCACAGGCTGCCTTTCGCCTCGGCCGCATGGGAGGCCAACGACTTCAGGTGCACCAGGGTCGCATCGGCGTCCAGGTCCAATCCGAGCTGGGTCGGCTTGACGCTGATCTCGGCGTCGAGGCCGCGCGCCATGATCTTGGCGAGCAGGTCGTGATAGTGATCCGCCACCGCCTGCGCCTGCTCGGCGCGCTCCAGGTTCTCGCCGAGGTGGGTGAAGAGCAGCGCGATGCCCAACGGGCGGAACTGCTCGGCGGCTTCCAGCGCGTCCTCGACTTCCTCGCCCGGCATGAAGCGGCGCACTGCGCGGCGCGCGAACCAGAGCCGTGGAATGTGCTGCTTCATCCACGGGTTGCGGGCCATCCAGAGCAGGATCGTGCGCATTGGCCCGAATCTAGCACGGCGACCTCGGCGTTTATGCTGGCGCCGGGCCGTTAGCTCAGTGGTTAGAGCAGGGGACTTTTAATCCTCGTGTCGTGGGTTCGAATCCCACACGGCCCACGCTGACAACACAGCCCGCTTGAAGAACGGGGCCGCGGGTGGCGTCCATTCCAACCCGACCACGCCGGTCGTCTTGGCCGCCATGACCTGCGCCACAAGCAGCGGCACTATCTCCGCCTGGCGCTCCGGGCTGGCAGCGGCGATCGCCTCCGGCATCGACAGGAGCCGCACGCGAGCCTCGTCGAAGGCCACTAGCGTGTCGGTCGCCCGGGTGGGCAGGGCGGCCAGCGCATGGTTCGGCAGCCAGGCGTTCAGGCTACGTACCAGGCGATTGCGTCGTCCCAGCCGAGGTTATGTTGTGCGGGTGGGTTCGAATCCGCCGCAAGCCCGGCACGCTGCATTAACGATTGGCGCATTCCTTGACGTAGTGCGGCGTGGGCCCGCGGGTACGTCCGGCGGCGCGTATCAACCGCGACCCCGGCTAGGCCGACCTGCGTCCGGCCTGACCGCTCCTGGCTCGAGTGCGGTCAAGATGACCTCGAGGCCATGCTCGAACTCGCCGTCGAAGCTGAAGGTTCCTCCCAGCGCGTGAGCTGCCATCTCGGCCAAATGCGGGTACTCCGTGCTGAGCGCCTCGGAGTCGAGTGCTGGCCCAGGCGGCTCGCCCGGCTCCGACGCCCCGGACATGCTCATCTCCTGGACGACGTGTCCGTAGACGTAGCTGTCGAGGAGTGAGAAGGCGTGGGCTGCGTCATCTATCGAGAAGCCCGCCGAGCGCAGGCTGCCCAGGATGGAGTCAACGTATCGCAGCTGGTTTGGCCCCATCGACCGTCGCGAGTCGAGCAGGCCAATCGCCCACGAGTGGCGGCTGAGGACATCGCGAGCCGACCTCGCCCGGCGTCGCATCGCATCGCGCCAGTCCATCCCGTGGCCGGGGGTCTCGATGAGCGACACCACCAGCTCGACCATCCCGTCGAGGATGTCGTCCTTGCCCGAGACGTGCTTGTACACGGCCATGGCCTCGACGCCCAGCTCCGCGCCGAGGCGGCGCATCGTGAGGGCCTGTAGGCCTTCTCGGTCGGCCACATCGATGGCGGCCTGGAAGATCCGCTCCTTGGAGAGTGGTACGCGTTGGTGGTCTCGAGTCATGGCTTGACAAGTTTACTAAGTAGCGGCTAGATTACTAAGTAAACCCGCCGCATGCAAGCGGAGGCCCATACCACCAAGGAGTCACCCAATGACAGACACCAAGACCACCACGACACTGCACGATTCGCCCGTGCCGCTTAGAGCGAAGCTCGCGGCCGCCTGGACGAGCTTCATGTTCCTGTACATCTACGTGGACTACCTCCACCTGTACAAGCCCGGCGCTCTCACCGACATCCTGGCTGGCGTCGTCTTTACGTTCGACATCAGCCAAACGTTTGTCGTCATAGCGCTCACGAGCGTAGCGATTCCAATGTTCATGATCCTGCTCTCCATGACGCTGCCCGCCCGTGTCAGCCGCGCCATCAACCTCGTCGTGGGAACGCTCTACATCCCCTACTCGGCGTTCAACTTGGCGGGTGGGGAGTGGCTGGCCTTCTATGGTCTGGGCGTCGCACTCGAGGTGCTGCTCCTGGCCTACATCCTGCGCTCCGCTTGGACCTGGCCGCGGCTTGCCTCCTCGCGGACCGCGACGGACGCCGTGGCTACGCCACACGCGCTCGCCACGTCTGCCAGATAAGCGTCGCCGATCGGCCTCCGCGCCGGCGAGCTACGTACTAGACCAACGGCCCATCCCACGTCTCGTGTAGTGGGATGGGCCGTTTGGCTACGCCGACTCCGGAGTGCGCGTTGGGATCACGCGACGTAGTACGCCAGCGGGTCCTCCATCGCGTTGTGTCGTGAGCGCGGGCCGTCGGCCCACACGGCCCTCAAGCGACCTGTACCCTCATGGCTGCCCCCCTCCGGTGCCGCGCGCGCCGCTCGGTCGCGCCTGTCGCTTGCGCACCGTCGAGGAATCGCAGCAAGGCAGCGTTCACCAGCTTGGGTTGGGCAATGGCGGTAACGTGGTGCGCATTGGGCACTATCTGGACCTGGATCGACGGCAACAGCGCTCGGGCAGCGTCGCTGGCGTCTTCCGCGCGATAGATCCGCTCGCGGTCACCCAGGATTAACAGGACGGAGGCCCGGATTCGCGCAAGCTCGTCGCGCGTGAATACGCGCGGGAAGACCTGATTGGCCGTGCCGCCGTGAAGCAGCACGAGGTTGAACAACTTGCTCCACGCCGGGTCGCGCGGCAGCCCTGCGTACATCCACCCCTCGCACGCGCGCATCGCGCGGGCCCGGCCCGGCAGCCACGGAAGGAGCAGGTACGCCGCCTTCGGCGCGAACATCCTGATGTAGAAGGCAGGCATGCGGCGAAACGTTGAGCCAGGGCCGATGAGCACCAGCTTGGACACCCGATCCGCCAGCTCGATGGCGAAATGCGTTGCGAGGAAACCCCCGAATGAGTTGCCCACCAGGGAGACCGTGGTAACGCCCATGCCATCGAGAAGCTCGACGAACCAGGTGAGGTAGTCGCCCATGGACGTGATCGGTCTTACCGGCCGGCTGAGGTTCGCGTCACCGATGACGTCGACCGCGTAGACCCGGTGCTGTTCGCTGAGCTCCCCGACCGTGCGGTACCACGACGCAGCTGTCGCGAAGTAGGCGTGCAGGAGGACGACTGGCGAGGCGTCAGCTGGTCCGCTCTCGATGACGTGCGTCAGGCCGAAGGAGGTCGGAATCTCGCGCTCGACGTACGGCACGGGCCACAGCGCCAGCACCGATCTATACGCGCGCGCGACCTCGGCCGCGCCCTCCGCCGAGGCGAACACCCGAAGCTCCGCTGCGGGACCCTCCGTCGGGCGATCCGGCCGCTGGAAGAGGCGCCGGCCCACCTTGGTCGCCACGATGCTGAACACGACGCTCACGACGATGGCGGGTACCACCCGCAGCGCCGCCCTCCTCATGCCATTGCCTCCGATCGTTCAGTGCGCAGTAATCGTGACAACCGTCCGTGCCAACGCCCCAGTCGGGCAAGGGCCGGAGGTCATCGCCAGCCGGGCATTTTCGCCTGGCGCGCTCGGCAAGTGGGAGGCTACTAACCGAGCGCTGAGGCGCTCATGTCCGACGCGGAACCGACCAGGTTCTATTGGCTCGGGCACACCCCAGCAGTGCGTCGTCCCACTCCCCCTTGTGTTGTGAGCGCGGGCCGTTGTCCCACACGGCCCTCAACGAGAGGCCTCGAACAGAAGAGGGCTGGCTACCCAGCGGTAGAAGACGCCCCGGGAACGGCTTGGTGTTCCGTCTCGCCTGCCGCGCCCGTTTCCGCTTGCGGGTCCCCTCCGGTGATGAGCAAGAGGTACGCAACCGTCTGGCGTGCCGCGGCGGTGAGCGGGAGCGCCAATATCGCGCCCATGATGCCGGCGAGGGCCGAGCCGACGACGAGCGCGGGAAGGATGATCGCCGGATGGAGGTCGAGCACGTGTCCCTGGACTTTCGGCTGGACCACGGCTCCGTCGATCTGCTCGATGACGACGAATAGCACGCCGACCGCAATAACTCCGGGAAGTCCGGCGATGACGGCGGTAATGACCAGGATCGGGATGAGGGCGAGGATTGGCCCGATGATGGGAATGAGCTCGGAGAGTGCCAGCGTCGCGGCGAACAGGAGGGCGTAGTCGCCGATGTCGGGATCGATGAAGATCCCGAACAGGTAGAACCCGATCACGAACGGGACGAACACGATCCCCGCAATGATTGCGGTACCGCGTGCCCACGCGCCGAAGACATCGCCCAGGATCTTCAGGATGGCGAACACTGAGGTGCGGAAGGAGGCCGGAACCGCCTCGTGCAGGCCGCGCAGGAGTACCGGGCTGTCGGACAGCGCATAGAAGATGAAGAACGGGATCCCCGCCCAGGCGATGACGAGGGCCACGACGCCGCCCACGCCGGCTGCCACGACGCCGAACACGGCAGCCAAGAGGTCAGGGACAGCCGCCGGCAACCCTTCAACCCAAGCCGCCAGCGCTGCCTCGATGCTGTCCGGCAGACCCAGGCCCAGCAGAAACTCGCCAACCACGCTCGCGATGTCGGGCAGGTTGGCGATTAGAGTCGACAGCTGGTCGAGGAGCGCGTCGAGGACCAGGTAGACGAAGGCAAAGACCGCAAGGATCAGCCCAAGGATCGCGATCAATGTGCCACCCCACCGCGGGATCCCGGCTCGGTGCAGTCGGTCGACGAGCCCGTTCATCAGGAAGATCAGGATCAGGCCGATGATGTATGGGGCCAGTGCCTCCTGGGTGAGGATCACCAGCACCGCCAGCGCGACGAGGACGCCGCCGAATATCAGCGCGTGCCAGGTCGGTGGGAACTCCACGCGCTTCGGTGGGGTTGGCGTGGCGGCTGGAGAACTCGAGACGGATGGTGAATCCAGCGCGCAAACCTCCGCACCGCGTTCGCGCCGGTAGTATCACACCGCTCGCATGGCGGGCACCTGCCAATTGCGCGGGCATCGCCACACTCGCGGCGAGCCGCGGATCGTTGATCCGCAGTCAGGCGATCAGGCTAGGCACCATGCAAGCTCATCGTCCCGATCGAACAAGTGTTTTGAGCGCGGCCCAGCGACCGGATCAGCCCGGCACGGTGCGACCGGGGTCCCGGTCCTCCAGCTCCCAGGCGTGGTCCATCGCATGCTGCGCCGTGCGGCGGATGAGGAAGCGCAGCGGCCAGCGGCGCGCCGGCCGGCCCGCGGCGTGGTATTCGCGGATCGCGACCACGTAACGCCTGCGAAGCGCGGCCAGCTGTTTCGGCGTCAGCCGCGCCTCGTCGTCCTCACGAATGCCCACCTTGCGCCACCAGTTGTGTCTTTCCGACGCGTAGACGTGAACGACGATCTGATCTCGCTCGCGCCCGCCGCCGCGCGGGCCTTTGGTGAGAGGCGCGGCAACCGGTCCCGACGCGTCGTCGAAGTGGTCCCATGCCGCCTGCATCAGCCCGATCCTCCGGTCGAGCTCGTCATCGGAGAGTGGCTCCGCCTCGATGACGGACGGCACGTGGGCAACGCCCCACCAGTCGGTTGATGTGTTGCCCGGCGTGCGCTCCACGATGTGCGGCATGACGCCTCGCTCGAGCTCGGAACGGAGGCCGACGCGCTCCGCGACCGGCACGTAGCGTGGAACGTAGGCGCGCAGCCTGTCGACGGCGTCGTGCTCAGTCCGGCCCCAGCGCTCCAGGCCAGGCCAGTCCATCGCTGCGGCCACGATCCGCTTGCCCTTCGGGCCGACCTCGAGGAGGACGCGCAGCTGGTCCGTCATGCGCACAGGCTATGGCAAGGACCCCGAGACCCGCCGACAGGTCAGCGGGTTATCGACATGCTGGTGCCGTATCTCTCGCCTAGCGGTTACCCGTCTCGTCGGGCGGCACGACCAGGATCTCCAGGTCGCACTCGGCGCACTTGAAGAGCTTTTCGCCGCGCAGCAGGCGCCGCTCAATGTCGTGGTCGTCCGGCGACGTGTGCTCGCTCTCTTCGAGCACTGCCCATTCGTTGCCGTGTCGGTGCAGCATCTCCAGCTGGCTTAGCTGAATCACGCGTTCTCCTCAGTGCGCAGGTGCGTCGTCGAACGTGAGTGTGGCGCATCGGTCAAGCAATAGAAGCAGAGAGCCGTCCCAAGCGGGACGGCTCTCGTGACTGACCGATGGTGACTCAGCTGCCGGGGAGGTACAGCAGCATCAGCTGGCCATCCTCGCGGCGGAGCTGGTAGTTCAGGACCGTGCCGCTGATGGGCGTGACGTAGGTCCGCACCGTGGGATCCAGCAGCTGGTTCACGTGCGATTGGACGTCCAGTGCCCACCACCCGGCGCCGAGCCAATTGGACAGGTCCACGATCCCGCTCGACTCACCCGCCGACGGTGCGGTTGGGTGGGTCACCGTGCCGACGTGCGTCCAGGTCGCCGCGAAGTCGTTGCGCCAGATCTTGGCGTTGGCGGTGTCCTCCTGGACCATCAGGCTGGCATGCCCGGCATCCAGATTGTCCGGGCTGAGGAAGCCGACGCCGGCCTGAATCACCGTGACGACGGGCGGCGTGCCGGCATCCTGCCGCTGCAGGCGACCCTCGGCATGGATGGTGAACG
>DATBRW010000175.1:0-7386 GCA_036560125.1 Candidatus Limnocylindria bacterium | reverse complement strand
TCGGCGTTCAGGATGCTGGCGCTGATCTGCGGCGGTCGGGGGCTCACGGCGCCACGACCTGGGGTTCGCGTCCGCGCCGCGCCGGCGCGGCAGGCAGGTCGCGTCCAGCCAGCTGCGCGTGGAGCTGGCCACAGGCCGCCTCGATCTCACGGCCGCGCGTGTCCCGCACGGTGACGGGGACGCGAGCGGCACGCAGCACGCCCGCAAAGGCGGAGACGCGTGCCGGTGGCGTGCCGCTCCAGCGCGAGCCAGGGGTCGGGTTCAGCGGGATGAGGTTGACGTGGCTTCGCCAGCCGGACGCCAGCGCCGCCAAGCCCTCAGCCCCTTGCAGGCTGTCGTTCATGCCGTCGATCATCACGTACTCCAGGCTCACCCGGCGGCCCGTCCGCGCCGCGAACCGACGCCCTGCCGCGGTCAGCACCTCAAGCGGCCACTTGCGGTTCAGCGGCACCAGCTCGTTGCGCAGCGCGTCGTCGGCGGCGTGGAGGCTGATCGCCAGGTTCACCTGCGGCAGCTCCTCGATCATGCGATCGATCCCCGGCACCACGCCGGAGGTGCTCACCGTGATGTGGCGGGCGCCGATTCCCAGCCGCTCGGGGTCGTTCAGCAGGCGCACGGCCTCGAACACGCGGTCGGTGTTGTTGAGCGGCTCGCCCATGCCCATGAAGACGATGTTGTAGTGGCCGCTCCCGGTGCCGGGCCGCCAGTCGGGGCCCAGTGCCAGCCACGGGTCGCGATGCCAGTGCAGCACCTGGTCGACGATCTCGCCTGGCGTCAGCTGCCGGCCGAACCCGGCCTGCCCAGTGGCGCAGAAGGGACATGCGACGGCGCAGCCGGCCTGGCTGGAGATGCAGATCGTGGTGCGCGGCGCCGAGCCGCGGCGACCGGGATAGCGCATCAGGACGGATTCGACGCGCTGCCCGTCGGCCAGCTCGTGCACGGCCTTGGCAGTCAGGCCACCATCGGCCTCCAGCACGTGGCTGCCGCGGATGGTGCCGAAGCGGAAGGATCGGTCCAGGTCCTCGCGCAGACTGCCCGGCAGGTCGGAAATCTCGCCGAAACCCGTCACCTCCGGCCGGTGCACCCCGGACATGATCTGGGCGGCCCGATACGCAGGCTCGCCGCGGGCCTCGAGCCACGCGGCGAGCGTCGGTGTGGGAACCTCGCTGATCGCCGGCAACGGGCCGGCGAGCGGCAGGTCAGTCACGACGACCGGCGATCAGCATCAGGTAGTACAGGAACGTCAGCAAGGCGGTCAGCGCCGCCGCCACGTACGTCCAAGCCGCGGCCTTGAGGACGTCGCGCGCGCCGGTCTGCTGCTCGCCCCTGATGCCAAGGTCCGACACGAAGGCCAACGCCTTGCCAGACGCGCCGATCTCGACCGGAAGCGTCACGAAGGTGAAGATCACCGCGGCGCCGAAGGCGATCAGGCCGAGCCAGGCCAAACCGGTCAGGGAGAAGATCAAGCCGCCGATGATCAGCCAAGGGCCGATGGTGGAGCCGATCTGCACAGCCGGCACGATTGCCTGGCGCACGCTCATCCAGGGATCGCGGTCGCGATCCTGCAGCGCATGCCCCACCTCGTGGGCGATGACCGCGGCCGCAGCCACCGACAGGCCGGTCGATGCCGGAACGCCCAGCATCTGGTTGGTCGGATCGGCATTTCCGAGCTCCGGCTTGCCGGCCACCGTGCTGCTCACGCGCAGCACCTTGCCGCGCGGGTCGTAATGATCGGTCAGCTGACCGGGAACCGGCTCGATGCGAACGTCCGTCAGCCCCTGCCGGTCCAGGAGCCGTCGGGCAAAGTCGAATGCGTTGAGGGGAATGCCAGAGTCGACCTTCGACCATTTGGCATAGGTCGAGCGCACGCGCCACGCGGCCCAGCCGGTGATCACGATGCTCGGAATGAACACGATCAGGATGTAGGGCAGGAAACCACCCATCGCTTTGTCTTGCTACCTCCTTGGAAGCGTCGCGAGTATATCCCAGCCTCGGTGAAGGCCCGATTCGGGGCCGATGAAGACTGCATATCCATCCCGGCACGCCTCGTGCGGTGCCCGGGTGGCACACACCATTCGCACGAGGGGACAGATCTACCAATGTCACGACTGCTGAGCGCCGGCCTTGGCGCGGCCCTGGGCGCCACGGCCGCCCTTCTCCTAGACCCAGCCCGCGGTCGCGCACGACGCGCGCAGCTCATCGACCGCAGTGCCGCGCTCGGACGCCGCGCGCTGCGCAGCGGCGAACACGAGGCTCGCTTCGCGCGGTCCTGGGTCGCCGGCAAGGCGGATGCATTCCGGGCGCTGACCAAGCCCGCGGAGTCGGCGAACGACGCAACGCTCAAGGAACGGGTGGAGAGCCAGCTGCTTGGCGATCCGAAGGTGCCGAAGGGCTCGATCAACATCAACGCCGAGCAGGGCATCGTGGTGCTGCGCGGCGAGGTTCCGACCGAGAAGATGCGCGAGAAGCTGGCGGCGCGCGCCGGCGAGATCGACGGCGTCTGGTACGTCGAGAACCTGCTGCACCTGCCCGGCGAGCCGGCGCCGACCGTTCGCTGAGGTCCTAGCCGCCCTTCTCAGGATCGGGGCCGCCGGCCCCCAGGAGCACGTGCTCGCGCCCCAGCCCACGCCGCCAGGCGTCGGCCGGCATGGCGGGTCGCCCCTCCGGCTGCACCACGTCCAGCGCCAGCGCTCCCTCCCCCGTCGCGACTTCCGGCAACGCGCCGGGCAGCAGCGAGCCCATCGGCATCCCATCGAAGCCGGGCGTTGGATGGGCCGCCCGGACGTGCAGCCGCCGACCATCGACCGTGGTCCATGCCCCCGGCCACGGCTGCAGCGCACGGACCTGCCGGTCGAGGTACTCCGCGGGCTTGCGCCAGTCCAGCCAGCCGTCGGCCCGATGGAATGGCCTGATCAGGGTCGCGAGCTTCGGATCCTGGGGCTCGGCCTCCAGCGTGCCGTTCGCCCAGCGCTCCAGCTCCGCGGGCACGACCTCAGCGGTCAGCTCGGAGAGGCGCGCTTCGAGCTCGGGCGTGGTCTCCCGGCCACTCAGGGTCACCGGCCACTGGGCCACGATCGGCCCGGCATCGAGCTCCGGCGTCATGACCATCAGGCTCACCCCACCGGTCTGATCGCCGGCCAGGATGGTGGAGGCCACCGGCGCCGCGCCGCGGTGGCGCGGCAGCAGCGACGGATGGACGTTAAGCGGCGGCCGTTCCCCTATCGCCAGCAGGTCATCGGGCACGAGCTGGCCGTAGGCGACCAGCAGGAGCCCGTCCGGGCCGAATCCTTCCAGCGCGCGGCGTGCTTCGTCGGAACGGAGCCGTCGTGGCGTCTCGACCGGCAGGCCGTGCTCACGTGCCCAACCGGCGATCGGCGTGGGCCGCGACTGAAGCCCGCGCCCAGCAGGGCGATCCGGCTGGCTGACCACCAGCAGCGCATCGGTCAGGTCCGCCAGGCGAGAGAGCAGGGGGACGCCGAACGGGCCGGTGCCCAGGAAGGCGACCCGGCCCAGACCGCTCACCAGCCGACGCTCGTCACTAGATGCCCGCGGTCGACTCTTCCTCGATCTCCGCGTGCTCGCTGACGCGCACCAGCTCCTCCAGCGACTCGAGGTAGTCGATGTAGAGCACGCCGTTGAGGTGATCGATCTCGTGCTGCAGCGCCCGGGCGAAGAGATCCTGGCCCTTGACCCGGAACTCCTTGCCGCGGCGGTCCTTGGCCTTGACGGTCACTTTGGCGGAGCGGGCCACCTCGGCCACGAAGCCCGGGATCGAGAGGCAGCCCTCCCAGTCCTCGATCTCGCCTGAGGCCTTGACGAGCTGCGGGTTGATGAGCTCGGTGATCTTCTCCTCGAGCTCGATCACCGCGACCTGCAGCGGCACACCGATCTGGTTGGCCGCCAGCCCGATGCCCGGGGCATCGCGCATCGTTTCCAGCATGTCGTCTAGCAGGCGATGGAGCGAGGCGTCGAACTGGGTGACCTTCCTGGCACGCTCACGGAGGATCGGCTCCTCGGCGGTCAGGATACGGCGGACGACCATCGCGGCATTGTACCGATGGCTACAGGAGCGACTCCGGGTCCACGTCGATCGCCACGCCGGCCGGCACGCGCTCCAACGCCGCGGACCTGGCAACGGCGTCCTGGGCACGCAGCACCACCTGGAACCTCCAACGCCCGGCGCGGCGGGCGACGTATGACAGGAGCGGTCCGTGGACCTCGACGCCGGGCACGCGCACCGCTTCGGCGGCGGCTCGCCCGCGGGACTCGGCGCGCTCGCGGTCCGGATCGGAGATGAGCAGCCGTGCCAGGACCGTGGCCGGCGGATAGCCAAGCAGCTTGCGACGCATCAGCTCCTCGTCGGCGAACCCGTCAACGTCCAGCTTGGCCGCCGCCCGCACCGCGTAGTGGTCGGCGGCATAGGTCTGGATGATGACCCGCCCCGGCATCGGTCCCCGACCCGCTCGCCCGGCGACCTGGGCCAGCAGCTGGAAGGTCCGCTCGGGCGCCAGGTAGTCCGGCAGGTTGAGGGTCACGTCGGCGGCGACGACCGCGGCCAGCGTCACGGTCGGCAGGTCGAGGCCCTTGGCCGCCAGCTGCGTGCCGACCAGCACGTCGATGCGGCCGTCGCGCAAGTCGTCGTAGATGGCCTCGAAGCCGCGCCGCGCGGCCAGCGCGTCCGAATCCAGTCGGGCGACCCGCAGGTGCGGGAAGGTGCTGCGCAGCTCGGCCTCGACTCGCTGGGTCCCTGCGCCGAAGTAGCGGATCCGGCTGGAGCCGCAGTGCGGGCAGCGTTCCGGCGGCGGCGCCGTGCGGCCGCAGTGGTGGCAGCGCAGCTGCTCGCTGGCGGAGTGGTAGACGAACGGCAGGTCGCAGTCCGGGCAGCGCAGGCTCTCGCCGCAGTCGCGGCACAGGATAAAGGTGGAGGCACCGCGCCGGTTCATGAGCAGGATCGCCTGCTCGGTCCCGGGTCGCAGGTCGCGCAGGGCGGCGTGCAGCAACCGCGAGAAGATCGAGCGGTTGCCCTCCGACAGCTCATCGCGCAGGTCGACCAGCTCGATCCGCGGCGCCCGGCCGACGCGCCGTTCGTGCAGCACGCTGCGCTCCACCAGCCCGCCACGTACCCGTGCCAGCGTCACCACGTCCGGCGTGGCGGTGCCGAACACGACGCGGCCACCGCTCAAGGCGGCACGCCGGCGCGCCACCCAACGCGCGTCGTACCGCGGGGTGCGATCCGACTTGAAGCCGGCATCGTGCGCCTCGTCGACGACCAGCAGCACCGGACCGGCGAGCGGCGCGAAGACCGCGGTCCTGGTGCCGACCACCACGCGCGCCTCACCCCGGAGGATCCGCCACCACTCGTCGTGGCGCTCCCCCGCCGACAGGCTCGAGTGCAGCACGGCCAGGTCGTCGCCGACCAGGCCATGGAGCCGGTCCGCCAGCTGCGGGATCAGCGACACCTCCGGCACCAGCACGATCGCTCCCGCGCCACGCTGCAGGGCGGCGTCGATGGCCGCCATGTAGACGTCCGTTTTGCCCGCCGCCGCCACGCCCTCCAGCAGCAGCTCCCCGCCCGGCGGCAGCGCCTCGATGGCAGCCAACGCCGCCCGTTGCTCGTCAGCCAGGTCATGGGTCGGTGGAGCCGGCGGTGGCCGATGGGCCAGCGGGTCCCGCTCGACATCGCGCCAGTCGAGTTCTGCGGCGCCGATCGCCACCAGCCGCCGGGCCGGTGCCAGCAGCGACCCGGCATCGACCCCCAGCTCCTCCGCCAGATCGGGCAACGTTCGCTCGCCCTCCGTCACGGCCGCCAGCAGCGCCTGCTGGACCGGGGCGCCCTTGCGGGGAGGCGGTCCGTCCGGCACGGGGCGCAGCACGCGCACACGGCGTGCGGTGACTTCCGGCGGTCGAAGCTCCCACCGCGGACGAACCGCGCCGCTGCGACGCAGGCGTTCCAGCCACTGCTCGCGACCGCGTTTCGGCGCCAGGCGCATGAGGGCCGTATCGGTCACGACCCCATCCTCGGCCGGCAAGGCATCCAGCCCATCGGGCAGGGCCGCGACCGAGCCGATCTGCCAGCGCCGATCCAGCCGCGACTCCAACCCGGGCGGCAGCATGGCGGCCAGGGTGGTGCCGACCGGCGCCCGGTAATACGCAGCGATCTCCTCGGCCAGGTTCAGCAGCTCCGGCGTCAGCATCGGCGCCGAGACCACCGCTTCGACGTCGCGCAGCTCCTGGCCGGGATCGAGCTCGTCGGGCGCGCCGTCCATCAGGTACCCGAGCGCCAGCCGATGCCCGTAGGGCACCAGCACCAGTGATCCGGGCTGGGCGCCATCGCGCAGCGCTGCCGGAAGCCGGTAGGTGAACGTGCGCTCCGGGCGATCGGCGATCGCGTCGACCGCGACCCGAACGACGTCGATGGCGAGCTCCACCGGGTGAGCCGTCAGACGCGCACCTGCCGCGGCGGATCGCGACGGGCCTCTGCCTGGATGATCTCCCAGATGCGGTCGGCAGCGTCGTCGGGATGGCCCGTCTCGTTCACGATCACGTAGTCGTAATCGCCGCTCGACGCCATCTCGACCTCTGCGTTCCGCCGCCGCACGGCCAGCGAGTTGGCATCCTCCGACCCGCGTTCCGCGAGGCGCGCATCCAGGTCCTCGATCGACGGCGGCATGACAAAGATGAGGAGCGCGTCCTGCACGCGCTGCCGCACCGAGCGGGCGCCCTGCGGGTCGATGGTCAAGATCGCGTCGCGCCCGGCGGCCAGGATGCCCCGCACCTGCTCCAGTGGCGTGCCGTACCAGTTGTCGTGGACCTGGGCGGACTCGAGCAGCCCGCCTTCGTCGCGCATGTGCACGAACTCGTCGAGCGACAGGAAGTGGTAGTGCACCTTGTCGATCTCCCCCGGCCGGCGCTCGCGGGTGGTGGCGGTCACAATCGGCACCACCTGGGGCCGTCGTTCGGCCAGCTCGGCCACGATGGTGCTCTTGCCCACTCCCGACGGCCCCGATACCACCACCAGCATCGGGTTGGGGAAGGTCATCCGCTTGTCCAGCTCCGGATCGAGTTCCGGCTGGGGCATCGGCTCCACCGCCTGGTCAGCCATCGGTGTCCGCCACGCTGGCGCCAACGCCGGTTGGCAGCGCCACGCTCTCGATCCCGACCTCGGCCAGCGACGCCACCAGGTCGGCCGGCAGCTCGCTCCAGGCAGTCAGCCGCCGCCCATCCGCCGGGCGGTCGAACGTCAGTCGCGTCGCGTGCAGGAACTGGCGCTGCAGGTCGCGTGGGCCTGGACCGCCGCCGTAGCGCAGGTCGCCGGCGATCGGCAACCCCAGATAGGCCAGGTGCGCCCGCAGCTGGTGGGTTCGCCCCGTCTTCGGCCGGAGTGAG
>DATBRW010000174.1:0-20630 GCA_036560125.1 Candidatus Limnocylindria bacterium | reverse complement strand
TCTGGAAGCGCCGGGCCTGTGACCGGCGGGTCGCCATGCGCCCTTCACTGTACCGACGGCGCAGCGGCTACGATGGCCATATGACGCGCCGCCTCTTCATCTTCGACGAGCCCGATCGGTTCGTGACCGGCACCGTTGGCGAGCCGGGGGATCGGACCTTCTACCTGCAGGCCCGGAAGGGGAACGCGGTGGTCAGCGTGGTGCTCGAGAAGTCGCAGGTGGCCGTGTTGGCGGCCCGGATGACCGAGCTGCTGTCGACCGTCGACCGGCCACCGCTTGCCTTCAAGCCGATCGCCGACGATGCGCCGCTCGATGAGCCCCTGGTCGAGGTGTTCCGGGTGGGTGCCATGGCCCTTGCCTGGGACCCGTCACGCGAGCGGGTGATGATCGAGGCCCAGACCGAGGATGCCGGCGGCGAGTACCTCGAGGTCGCCGACGAGGAGGACGATGGCCCGGACCTGATGCGGGTCAGGCTGGTGCCGGAGCAGGCGCACGCCTTCGTGGGTCGCGCGGAACGGCTGGTGTCCGGTGGTCGGCCCATCTGCCCCTATTGCGGCGAGCCGCTGGATCCTGCCGGTCACTTCTGCGCCCGCGCCAACGGCCTGCTGAACTAGCCGCTCCGAATGAGCGATCGCGCCGCCCCGCCGCACGCGGGGTTCGATCCGGAGATGCGGATCGACTGGATGCTGCCCGACGCGCTGGTTCCGGCCGCCCGGGGCCGGCTGGGCCTCACCTTCCTGCCGGGCAAGCGGGGTGCGTCGTTTCGCTATCCGGGGCACCACTATCGGCGGGACGCGGCCGATGACCTGGCAGCGATGCACAGCATGGGCGTGGTCCGGCTCATCCTGCTGGTCGAGGATCGCGAGCTGGAGGCCTGGGGCGATCCGGCCATCGTGGAGCTCGGGTCGATGGCGAACGTCGAGGTGCTGCGACACCCCATGGCCGATGGCTCGCCGCCGTCCTCGGTCGAGGCGATGGACCGGATCCTGGACGAGATCGACGAGGCACGCGCGAGCGGCGACGTGGTGGTGGCCTGTATGGGCGGCGTGGGTCGGACGGGAACCGTGGCCGCCTGCGCCCTGGTGCGAGCCGGCAGCTCCGCTCAGGAGGCGATCATTGCCGTTCGCAGGCTCCGTCACCCAACCGCCGTCGAGACCGACGCACAGGAGCGGTTCGTCAGCCGCTACGCGGCGAGCCGTAGTGGGGAGGCGGGCGCCTAGTCGGCGGCGGCGTCCTAGTGCTCATCGGCCTGCCGCGGCAGCTTGCCGGCAGCGGCCAATCGTTCGAACTCGAGCATCAACCGCCGCAGCAGGCCGTTCAGCTCGTCCTTCTCGCTCGGATCGAGCGCCGAGGCCAGCAGCGCCTCCTTCTGTGCCTGGGCACCGGTCGAGTCCTGCCACGCCCGCCAGCCGGCATCGGTGAGCTCCACCTTCAGCGCCCGCCGATCGTCGGGATCGGGAAGGCGGCGGATGAGGTCGGCCGTCTCCAATCGGTCCAGGCGGTTGGTCATGGCGCCCGATGAGAGACCCATCTCCTCGGCGAGCTTGCCCGGGGATCGACGGTAGGGCGGGCCTGAGCGACGCAACGCCCCGAGCAGCCACCACTCGCCGCGGTCGAGGTTGAACTCGGCCAGGGTCTCGTTCATGGAGCGCTCCAGGAGCTTGGTGAGCTTCTGCATGCGCTCGACGATCCCCTCGGTGGCGAGGTCGAGCTCCGGAAGCTCGTGCTTCCAGATCTCCAGCATGCGATCGACGGCATCGAGCTCCGCGGGGGCTGGGGCCGTGGCAGCGGCCGTCGCGTTCTTGGTCATGAAAGATATTCTCCACGTCAAATGTCTTGACGTCAAGAGATCCATCTGGTAGTCTGAGCGTCAGATCGTTTGAGATGAAGATTCTTTCGATCGAGATTAAGGAAGGAAAGGAGGTAAAGATGTTCCAGCTCCTTGATCCACTGGCTCTGCGCCTCCAGGGTGAGGCACGGCGCGCCGAGCTCCACGCCAGCATGCACGCCGCTCGCGGCGGCACGATCCGCCGTCGGTTCGGCGGATGGTTGGTGAGCCTCGGCGAGCGGCTCGCCCGGGAAGACGCAACTCTGCAGCCCTCGGCCGATTGGGGCTAAGGGCTCACAGCTCACGCGCGACCGAGGATTGGGTCGGCCGCGCGCGGTCCGTCCACCGCCCGAGCAGCGGTAAGGCTTGGACCAACGACGAGCGCCCGGTGTGGCACCACATCGGGCGCTCGTTTGTGTCTGGCTAGACTCCGGGACATGGCCAGCCGCTACGGCGCGATCGTCATCGGTCTCGGTGGAATGGGGAGCGCCGCCGCCTTCCACCTGGCGCGTCGCGGACGTCGGGTGCTGGGCCTCGAGCAGTACGAGATGCTGCACGAGCGGGGGTCGTCGCATGGCCTGACCCGGATCATCCGCCTGGCCTACCACGAGCACCCGTCGTACGTTCCGCTGCTGCGCCGCAGCTATGAGCTATGGCACGAGCTGGAGGCCCTGGCCGGCGAGGAGCTGCTGATCACCACCGGCAGCATCGAGGGCGGTCCCGAAGACGGGCCAACCTTCCGCGGCTCGCTTGCCGCCGCGCAGCTGCACGACCTGGCGCACGAGGTGCTGGATCCGGCCGAGCTGCGGCGCCGATATCCGGGCTATCGGGCCTTCGACGCCTCCACGCGCGTCGTGTTCCAGCCGGATGGCGGCTTCCTGCTCGCCGAGCGCAGCCTGCTGGCGCACCTGAACCAGGCCATCGCCCACGGCGCGGAGCTGCACTTCCACGAGCCGCTGCGCGAGTGGCAGGCCACCGCTGACGGGGGCGTGGTGGTCCGGACCGACCGCGGCACCTACGAGGCGGATCGGCTGGTTCTCTGCGTCGGGGCGTGGGCCGGCACGGTCGTGCCCCAGCTCGCGGCGCTGGCGCGCCCGGAGCGCCAGGTGCTGGGCTGGTTCCAGCCGATTGCACCGGAGCTGTTCGGCCCGGACCGCTTCCCGGTCTTCCTGCTCGACACCGAGGAGGGCAGCCACTACGGCTTCCCGGTCCACGACGTGCCGGGCTTCAAGATCGGGCGCTATCACCACCTGCGCGAGCCGATGGATCCCGACGACCCGGATCGCTCCACCCGACCCGACGATGAGGCGATCCTGCGCGACTTCGTGGTGCGCCACTTTCCTGACGCCGCCGGGCCAACGCTCATGCTGAAAGCCTGCATCTTCACCAACTCGCCGGATGAGCACTTCCTGATCGACCTGCTGCCCGATGCCCCGCAGGTCAGCCTCGCAGCCGGCTTCAGCGGGCACGGCTACAAGTTCTGCAGCCTGGTTGGCGAGGTGATGGCGGACTTGGCTATGGATGGAACGACGCGCCACGACATCGGCCTGTTCAGCCTGGACCGATTCGCCGGCTGACCACCCACGCTCGGGCGGATCCTGGAAGTACACCCCCAGTACTGCACCGCACCGCACCTGGTCGGTGAGGTGGGGTCGCGCCGCACCGTGGCTTGCACCGGAGGTACTAGATCGCCATAGGCAGGTCGACCCATGCGGGTCATCCTCCCGGCGAAGTCATTCGTATTAGAAGCAGACCTGAATGCCCCGTTTTGACCGAGCCCAGCGCCATAACTCGCGGCGAGCCCTGATGGTCGCCGGCGTCGCCACCATCGCGTTTTCCCTGGTCATTTCCATCGCCCCGGCCATGGCAGCCAGGGGCGGAAACGTCACCACCGTCAAGATTCACGACGCCGCAACCGCCCTCGAAGCCGCCGAACATGCGAACGAGCCGCACGTGTGCGAGTTCTGGGTCGGTTTCTATGCATCCGATGATGCGGAAACCGGCACCTGGCAGGTCCTGAGCTGGCCGCCCACCGGTGACGGAAGCGTCGTCGCCTCGGGGACCTACGACACGAGCCCGGATGGCGTCGATGCCACTGCCGTGCTGGCCCTGGCGGAGGGCCACTACCGCCTCGACACGCAGTCCGATTCAGATTCGAACTCGAAGCACAAGACCTTCTGGGTCGAGTGCGAGGCCACTGAGTCCGGCTCAGATCCGACCGACGAGGCCGCCCCCACGGACGAGGCCGCTCCGACCGGCGAGGCTGCCCCAACTGACGAGGCCGACCCGAGCGGGGACGCCCAGGGCGAGGAGCAGACGCCGCCCACCGATGAGTCACAGCCCACTGACGAGGCCGCCCCGACCGACGAGGCAGGCCCCGACGAGGAGAATCCAGATGCGACCGATGAGGCCGCCCCGTCGCCCGAGGAGGGCGTCCTGGCCGGCAACCCGGGTCCTGTGGCCTCGCCTCCGGCGTCCGAAGGCGGTGCCGCACCGGCCGACGGTGGCACCGCGGAACTCCCCGACACCTCCCTTCCCGTCCAGCCAAGCGGCGTTCTCGCGACGATCGGCGTCCTGCTGATCATCGCCGCTCATCTGGGCACCAGGCGCGCGCGGTCGCTGCCCACCGCGTAAGCCAACCGGGCGCATCCGGTTTCGGTGCCCTTCCGCCTCCCCCGGCCTCCTCCGCCGGGGGAGGCCTCTTTCTGCCCGTCAAGCGCTGGATAACGAGTCAAGTCCGAGCGTCAGCGACTGCTCGTCCGCGATCTCGACGAACCTGCACAGCGCGTTGGCCAGCTGCATTTGGAATGGCGTGTGGACGCGAACGCGCAGCAGGTCTGGCGAGCACACCAGGACCGCCATGCAGCGGCCGCGCGAGGTGGCCACGTTGAGGCGGTTCAGGGAGTACAGGAACTCCAGCGTGCGCGGGAGCTCGTCCTGCGAGGACGTGGCCATCGAGTAGATGACCACGGCCGCCTGTTGTCCCTGGATCTTGTCGACGGTGCCGATCTTCAGCATCCCTCCGGCCGCGTCCGTGTCGTCCTGCAGCCGTTCGGTGAGGAGATCGACCTGCGCGTTGTACGGCGCAACGACCAGGATCTGATCCGGCGTGAGTGGTGCGGAGACGCCTGAGGCATCGGTCCAGTGGCCGCGCAAGAGCTCTCGATACAGCCCTCGGACCACCTGCGCTTCTTCCTCCGACGAGTTTCGATTGCCGCCATGGACGACCGGCACCCAGCGCACGCCCGTGCCGTTCAGTCGGCCCGGTGCCAGCATGTCCTGCGTGGCGGCCTCCGGCGCGGAGCTCAGCTGGCGTGCGTAGAAGACCTCGCTGGTGAACGCGTTGACGTCCGGATGGAGGCGGTAGGTCTTGGGCAGGAAGATGCCGCGCCGCCGATCGATGACCGGGTCGTCGCCCAGGACGTGCTCGAGTGCTGACAGGTCGACGCCCTCCGGATGGGCGCCCTTCTTGACCTGCGAGAGCTGCTGTGGGTCGCCGAGCAGGACCACGTTACGCGCCGCGCCGGACACCGCGATCACGTTGGCCATCGACATCTGGCCCGCCTCGTCGACGAAGAGTGTGTCGACACTCCCGAAGAATTCATTGCGTGCCCACATCCACGAGGTGCCGGCCGCAACGTGCACGCCATGCTCGCGGATGGAGTCGGCCACGGCTTCGTTGCTGGTGGCAGAGAGGTACGGCCATGAATCGTCGGGCTTCTCGTTCGACTCCAGCTTGCGAATGGCCGAGACATGCACGCGCTGGCGAGCGGCGTGCTCGAGGACCTCGTTCAGCAGGTTGGTCAGCGCCCGATGCGTGAAGGCGACGATGCCAACCTTCTTTCCGGCGGTCACCAGCGAGAGGATCATCTCCGCGCCGATGTAGGTCTTGCCCGAGCCGGGTGGGCCCTGCACCGGCAGCATCGACTCGTCCAGTCGACGGACGACCTCGCGGGCGGCCTCCTGGATGGAATCGGCCGGGGGCAGAACTGGCGCACCGCTGGCCTGGCCGGCCCGCGGATGCTCGCCCAGCAGGAAGTCGCGGCCCGCCCGCCACGGGCCTGGATCGGTGATGTCGTGATCGGCGACCCAGGCACCTAATGTCTCAAGTGCGCCGCGTTGTGGATCCGTGTTGCGCGGGCCCGGCGGGATCAGTGACGTCGGGTGCGGTCGCTCATCCTTCGCATCCCAGCTGAGGTCGAGGGTGCCTTTCAGGGCGTCCAGCCGGACGATGGTGCCCGCCGAGCGTCCGGTCTTCGGATTGACCGGCGAGTCTCCCTCCTTCAGCCGGTATCCCTGCTCCGGGTCGAACCGATATCGATGGACGACCGACTTCTTGGGCCGATCGACCTCGCGCATCCAGACGATCTGGCCGATCGCCTCGTCATCCCAGGTGGCCAGCTCCTCGTCGGAGCGGGAGCAGCGGTCGAAGAAGGCCCACCAATCCACCTTCTCTTCGCGGCGGTGCCACTCGAGCAGGTTGGCCAGCAGCCAGCGCGCCTGCAATGCAGGATCGCGCTGGCGCTGCTCCGGATCGCTGGGAATGCCCTCGAGAAGCTGCCTGGCAAGGTTCGCCACGCGCTCGTCACGCTGGCTCGACGTTCGTTCCTTCTCTTCCGACGGCGTGCGGCGGTCGAGGGTGGTCATGCCAAGCTGCAGCGCCAGCGCCTTGCGCTGTTGCTCCAGCCAGTCACGCAGCTCCGCGTTGGAGCGACAGTCATCCTGGTTGTAGAGGCGGATCATCTCGAGGATGCCGGTATCCGGCGCGCCGGCGCTCACTGAGCGGACATAGTGCTCGTAGGCCACGATCGATGAGCCGGCGTCCTTCAGCGGCGCCTCTCGGTCGAGCGCGTACAGCGGCTCCAGGCGTTTGATGGAGTAGCTGTCCAGGCCGATGCGCATCGATTGGCGCACGACCTTGTAGAGATCCACGAACAGCTCGGCGGTGAGCATCTTGTCGACCTCTGCCTCGCGCGTGGCGTGGCGGGTGGAAAGCGTGCCCATCCGGCCGCGCTCGTAGGCGGCGTAGTGGTAGACGTGCATGTCGGGGAACGCCTGCCAGCGAGCCATCACGAAGTCGATGAAGGCCTCGAATGCGACCTTTTCCTGGGCGCGGTCGTGGCCCCAGAAGGCGCGAAACGGCTCTGCAGCATTGGATGGATCCCAGACGCCGAACAGGTACTCGAGCCCGTCAAGCTCGGCGAAGGGGTCGCCCTCGATGTCGAAGAACAGGTCGCCATGGTTGGGTTCGGGCAACGCACACAGACCACGATTCGGCTCCACCGGCAGGAACTCGAACGCGGGCACCGGCCGGTCACGCGACACGTACTGCAGCCGCGCCTGCTGGTGCAAGCCGGCCAGCGTGACCTCGGCGATGTCCGGGACTTCCGGCAATGGCTGCTGCAGAGTGGCGAGTGCGGTCATCGTCTCGACGCCGCCGGCGCGCAGCCGCCGGGCCTGGTCCGTGCGCAGCGACGCGACCTGGCTCAAGTGATCCGCGGCCTTGCGCCACGCGTCGCAGGTCGGCTGCCATTTGCAGACCTTGCAGTGGCGCACCGGTTCTGGCGCCTGCGGCAGCGGAAAGACCGGATCGCCGGCGCCGATGGCCTCCAGGAAGCGGCCCTTCACGCTCCGGTAGTAGGCGAGGTAGTCGTCGAGGCGGTGGCTCTCCTGCTGGTAGCCACTACCACCCAGCACGACGTGCATTTCGATGGGCATCCGACCCTGGATGGCAGCGACCAGATCCGAGTAGACGCACATCTGCAAGAGCGCTCCGCCCTTTACACGACGCGCCAGCTTGGTGTCCGCCACTTCGTAGTGGTACGCGCCCAGGCGGGAGGGACCATCGATCCGGAGCAGGAAGTCCGCGTAGCCGCGCCAGGTCCCATCGAACAGCGTGGCCTGGTAGATGACATCGGCGCCCTGCTGCATCAGGTCGCGAGTCAGCTGCGCGTCCGCTTCCAGCCGCGATCGGTCGTTGCGATCGTCATCGGCCCTGGGGTGGCGCCCCTCGACGACGGCGCGGCCCTGTGCCTGTAGGTATGCGAGATAACGAAGCTCGTGCTCCTCGCCGCGTTCGCGGAGCACTTCCAGCTCTTCGTCGACCCGGTCTTCCGCGCTGATGGCACCGGTCAGCGCCACACGGTCGAGCGTGGTCAGGTGCTCGCACTCGAGAAACCCGACCAGGTCGGTGGCGCTGTAGACAGTGGTGCCGTCCAGGTCCTGCACGGCTCAGGTCATCCCCCGCATGACCAACAGCCTACGGGACCGATGTGACAGCTAGGCGGTCGCGATCGCGCAGTGGGGCTTCTGCCGACCTACGTCGCCGAGGGTCCGAGCACGCCTTGGTGGGGTCGCCTGGTGAACAGGCTGGCGCCGACACCGATCCAGGCCAATGCGAACAGAACGATCCCCAGCTGCGCCGCGATGTCCAGCGCGCCGCGGGCGGTCACTGCATTCCGGGCAAAGAGGCCGATCATCGCCAGGGGCGCGGCAAGGCTGAAGGCAAGCCCAACCAGCATGGGAAAGACGCGAATTGCGAGCATCGCTGCCCCGAACGCAGCGGCTCCGATCCACAGGGCGATACCCGCCACGTATCCGAACTCGCCGCCGGTCGGCGGCAGGACGCCAACCGAGCTGAGCACGATCGAAGTGATGCCGGCAGTCAGACCGAGCAGCAGTGGCACAAATCCGAACCAGGCGAGCCCGGGCCGCGCGGCGACCTGGCATATGTGCACGCCGATTAGCCCGATAACTGCGAGGACGTAGACGGTCGGCACCGTGTAGCGGTTCACGTCGGGGATGAATCCCATGAAGCCGATCAGCAGCGCCAGGCCGACGCCAATCGACGCCACGCCGGATATGCGCGTGAACATCACGATTCTCCCTTCGGGCGCCTGGGGAAAGAGGTGCGCGTCCAGGGCACCCCAGATGATGTCGATCACCTGCATGCCGGACGGCGGATGGTCCTCGAGGAGCGTCTCGAACTCTGCCCCGTACCGCTCGCGCCATGCTGGCGGGTAAAGCCCCGCGAGCAGCCGTGGACTCACGCCGCGCCGCCTTCCAGGCGCCGAAGCGTTTGATGCGCAAATGAACGCATCTGGTCCACGTGCGCCTGCAGGGTGGTCGCCCCCAGAGCGGTCAGGCGGTACGGGCGACGCCGCTCCTCGGCGGGGAGTGGCTCGATCAAGCCACGTCGCTCGAGCCGGACCAATGCGGCATAGAGAGTGCCCGGGCCGAGCGGCTGACCGCTCATCCGCTGCGCCTCCTGCATGATGACGTAGCCGTGTTTCGGCCCGTCTGCCAAGGTGGCTAGGACGAGCAGGGCGGGTGCTGCGAACGGGCTGAGGGCCTGCGACTTCGCGTTGTTCCGCGGCATGCGTCGGCCTCCGTGTTAGTAACTCGTCGCACGATATATCGTGAGGCGATATATGTCAACTCAACGGACTGGCACCTGGACGAAGCTGAGCGCCCAGGAGCAGGCGGAGTCGACGTTGACCAGCAGGTCCGTGTCGATCAGCTCGGGGTGATTCTCGAAGTAGGAGCTGAACAGGTCTCCGGGCGCCGGCGCTCCGCCGACCTGCGCCCGAATGGCCGGCACCGGGTCACCGCCGGACGGCGCCAGGTCCACCGAGAAGCTGCAGCCGTCGGGCGTGAGCGCAGCAGCGATCCAGCGGATGGAGACATTGTCATTGGTCAGCCGGACGGGGCCGAACTCACCGCTGCGATCGCCGGCAAAGCCGGCCAGGAATGGGTTGCGCGGCACCTCGACGGGGGCAGGCACCAGGAACGGGTCCGACTCAAAGCCGGCGGCCACCCAGCCCTCGTTGAAGCGCGGTGCCACGGCGCGATCGGGGTCGCGCACCAGGTACCAGCCCTGCCCGTCAACGAACACCGGTCCCAGCCCGATCAGCACGCCGACATCCGGGCCAAGCACGGCGGTGACGAGGTGGTCGAGGCCGGGCCGGGTCCGCAGCCTGAGGCCACCGACTGCGGTGGCCGCCGAATCGCCGGCACTGAAGATGGGCACCTCCGCCAGGCCCGGGGTTGGCTGCGGCGTCGGGCGCGGCGTCGGCGACGGCGGTATGGCGGTTGGGGACGGGGAGGCGCTGCGGGTGGGAACCGGCCGTGGGGTCGGGACCGGCTCCAGCAGCAGGCAGCCGGCCAGCACGGGGGCGACCAGGAGCAGCGCGACAGCTCGGAGTATGGGATTCACCCCCCTTGGACGGCGCAGCGAGGCGAAGTATCGCATCGGCCCGGGAACATCGGTCCGGCATGGATCGGCGTACGCTATTCCCATGACGACCAAGATCGAAAAGAGCGAGGCCGAGTGGCGCGCCGAGCTCTCACCCGAGCAATACCACATCCTCCGCGAGAGGGGCACCGAGCGCGCCTTCACCGGCGCCTACTGGGACGAGCACACGCCCGGGGTCTACCGATGCGCCGCCTGCGGCAACGAGCTCTTCCGGTCGGACACCAAGTTCGAGTCGGGCACCGGCTGGCCGTCCTTCTACCAGCCGGCCGATCCCTCCGCGGTCGACACGGAGACCGATAGGTCCTTCTTCATGACCCGCACCGAAGCGAATTGCGCGCGCTGCGGCAGCCACCTGGGCCACATCTTCAATGACGGCCCGAATCCCACGGGGCTGCGCTACTGCATCAACTCGGCGTCGCTGAAGCTGGATCCGAGCGGGGAGCCTCAGCCGCCTCCGGAGCCGATGGAGCAGGTCTAGCCAAAGCGTCCACATTCACCTCAGGCGCGCACAGTGGCGGCGAACTGGCCTTCGGAGCGTCCGCGTTCACACCAGGCGTGAATTTGGACTGCCGGACGCTGGTTTTCGCGCATCCGTGTCGGCATGGTGTGAATCCGGACGGTCACGCCCTCGCGCGCGATGACGCCCGAGGTGTCGCGAACGCCGCGTAGGCTGGTGAGGTGACGCGGCGAATCCTGGCGATCGATGGTGGCGGCGTGCGCGGCGTGATCCCCGCCGTGGCGCTGGCGGAGCTCGAACGGAGCGTGGGCGGTCGCGTGCGTGACCACTTCGAATTCGTGGCCGGCACGTCGACCGGGGCGCTGATCGCGGCCGCGGTGGCCGCCGGCGTGCCGGGCCCGCGGATCGTGGAGATGTACGTCGAGCGGGCGCCGGAGCTCTTCCGCAAGGTGCCGATCATCTCGACCCTCAGCCGCATCCTGCTCGGGCGCATGTACGACTCGCAGCGATTGCATCGGTTCATCCAGGAGGAGCTGAACAGCGAAGGGGCGGGGGTCTGGACGCTGAACGACGTGCCGCTGGACATCCTGATCACGGCCAAGGGGCTGCTGGACAGCCACCAGTGGTACTTCGTCAAGGACCGGCCGGGCCACACCGGGCTCACCGGCCAGCTCACCCTGGCCGACTGCCTCACCGCTTCGGCGGCCGCTCCCACCTTCTTCGCGCCGTGGCCGGTCGAAGGCCTGCGCGAGCGTGGACCGATGGTGGACGGCGGCACGGGCGTGGCCGGCAATCCCGTCTACCAGGCGTGCGTCGAGGCCTTCCAATACACCGATGGCTACGAGCCGTCCAACACGGTGGTCGTGTCGATGGGAACGGGACAGTTCCTGAAACGGCCGCCACCAACGTGGATCTACAGCTGGCTGGGCTGGATCCTGGCCGAGCTGCTGCGCTCGCCGGGCGAGCAGCAGACGGAGCTGGTGGATCGCCACTACCACGAGTCCACCTTCTATCGGCTGGACGTGAAGCTGGATCGCGACTTCTCGCTCGATAATGCGAGGGAGATGGCGGCGCTGCGCGACATCGGGGAGCGGTTCGCCGAGACCCTCGACTGGCCCGCCATCCTGGCCGGCGAGGAGACCGAACAGCTGGTCACGCCCGCGCGGCGGCAAGCCCAGGGGTACGCCCAGGCGGTCTGACGTTTCGGCCACGATGAGTGGCCCTATTGGTGTGCGATAAGCCCGTGGACAGAGGTCATCGTTTGACCGATCCTGCCGCCGTGACGCCCGCGGCCACGTTGCGTGCCCGGCAGCGAGCGATCGGTCGTTGGGCTGCGGCCGTGGCCCTCGCGGGTGTCGTGCTGCTCCGTTTCACGGCATCCACGGAGGCCGCTCCGCCAAACGAGCTCCTGAACCCGACCGTGCAGCCGGCGAACGGCACCACCGCCAGTTCGTTCACCTTCCGCGTGCGCTTCCATAACTCGCAGGGCAATGCGCCAACGAGCGTGACCGCGGTGGCTGGCAACGTCGTCGTCCCGCTGTCACTGGTTTCTGGCGCCGCGTCGAACGGCCGCTACGCGGGCTCGGCCGGCCTGCCAGAAGGCAATTGGCCGGTCACCTTCCAGGCGGTGGGGCAGGGAAACGACCCGACCATCGACGGGCCGACCATCAAGGTCGGGCCCGGCCCCACGCCAAAGCCAACGCCCAAGCCGACACCGAGGCCCACTCCGCGCCCCACGCCGCGTCCCACGCCCAGGCCGAGCCCACGCCCCACGCAGCGTCCTATCGTGGCGCCACCGACCACCAAACCACCACCGCCGTCCGCGGCTCCGCAGAGCACCGCCCCGAGGACGCCCAAGCCCAAACCCCCACGTGGGTCGGCGAGCGCGCGGCCGGTGGTGACACCGAATCCCTCAGCCCGCGAGACGGGCTTGAGCGGCGGTGGCGTGGTGACGCCGACGCCGACCCCCGCCGGCGCGGCTGGCCCGGCGACGCCGGACGACACCGAGCGCCAGCTGATCACCATCCTGTCCGGCGGACTGCTCGCGACCGGTGGCTTGGCGCTGATCGGGTTCATCGCCATCCTGCTCGATCGACGGCGCCGGAAGCGTGACCTGCGGCTGGCCCTGCTGCCGGAGGACGCCCGCAAGGTGTCCGCCGCTGCGGCAGCTGCGGCGGCAAGTCGTAAGGATCCGGCACGCGCGATGGCGCCATGGGAACGCGACTACGCGCTGGACGAGGCGCCGGTCGGGACGGTGGAGTACCGCCCGCCGCCGGAGACCGGCGAGAAGGGTCCTGGCTAGAGCGCCAGGGCCAGCAGCGTCACCGCCAGCCCGATCGCGCCACTCCCGGCCGAGATCAGCAATGCCCGACGACGATCAGCCCGCCGCGCCGCGGCGTCGGCCACGTCCGTGGTGCGGTCGTGCCCGGCCCGCTCGCCGACATTGAAGACACCGCGCCAGCCGTAGTTGGCGCAGAAGCGGAAGTGCGCCTGGAGGTAGCCCGCGGCGCCGACGGCGGCCGGCAGGAACACGACCAGCCGCGTCCAGGTCGGCGCGTCGAAGGCCAAGAGGATGCCCAGCAGGGCCAGCGTGGTGATCAGGCCGACGTGGCCCGATCGGCGGCGGCGCGCGATCTCGGCGGGACCGATGTTGCAGGCGCCTGGCTGGTAGTCGTCCGGCTGAACCCGAGCGCCCGAACCGACGTTGCCGCCCGCGGCGGCGGAGTTGATTGACATGTCCTCAGCCTAGGCCGATTCCGCCGGACGCGCATACACGACCGTCTGCCACACCATGCCGGCGTGGCGATAGCGCGGCTCGAGGCCGGCATCCCGGATCAGGCGGTCGACCAGCGCCTCCGAATGCACGTGCATCCGGTAATCGCTGCGCGAGAGCCTGGTGAAGAAGTTCAAGATCCATCCCACGCTGTGCGACCACCATCGGTCCACCGGATAGACAAGCGCGTACAGCCGGCGCGCATGCCGCGCGGAGGTGCCGACCAGCGCCTGAACGTCCGGGTAGCAGCAGATGACCCGATCCAGCGTTACCACGTCGGCCGCCTCCACCTCGTCGGCCAGTGCCACGAAGTCGCCATGGCGGTACGCAGTGCGATCCTTGAAGCCAAGCTCCTCGGCCTCGGCCTCGGCGGCCTGCAGGTATGGGCCTGATGCGTCCACGTCCATCGAGCTCGCGATCCCGGCCTTCAGCAGCTCCAGCTGCACGACGCCCACGCCGCCGCCGATGTCCAGCAGGCTGGCCCCTTCGATGCCTTCCGCCACGAGCACGTCGATCAGGCGCTTGGTGCTGCCTTCGGCGCCGTTCCGGCGGTAGGCGAGCAGGTCCTGGCGCGCTTCGTCGGCGTCGAAGTGGACGTCGTAGTCGATGGAGCAGCAGTCCTTCGGCATGTCAGGAGTCTACGTTTCGCGCCAAGACGCGGCGTATCCTGCGCCGATGCCGGAGTCGATCAGCCTGCCGGATGGCCGGCGCCTGGACCTCTTCGTTGAGGGACCGACCGCGGGGATGCCACTGCTGTTCCATCACGGATCGCCGGCGTCTGGCCTGCCCGATCCGGCGTTCGTGGGGGCGCTCGCGGAGCGGGACCTGCGCTACGTCGCCTGGAGCCGTCCCGGCTACGGGGACTCCAGTCGTCATCCTGGAAGAAGCGTGGTGGACTTGGTGGCCGATGCGGCCGCGGTGCTGGATCACATCGGTGCCGATCGGGCGTACACCCTTGGCTGGTCGGGCGGGGGACCGCATGCCATGGCGACCGCGGCGGGGCTGCCGGATCGGATCCTGGGCGCGACCACCATCGGCGGCGTGGCGCCGTACCCGGCCGAAGGGATCGACTGGTTCGAGGGCATGGGGCCGGAGAACATCGAGGAGTTCGGCGCCTCTCTGGAGAGTCCGGAGGCGCTCATTGCCTTCAAGGAGCGCGCGTGGCCCATCTGGCGCGTCGTGACCGCCGACGAGGTCGCCGAAGCGTTGGGCGGGCTGATCGATGACGTCGACCGCGGCGCGCTGACCGGCGACTTGGCGGAGGCGCTGGCCGCGACGACGCGCGAGGGGTTGCGAACGGGCTACTGGGGCTGGTTCGACGACGACATGGCCTTCAACCGCGATTGGGGCTTCGACATCGGCTCCATTGGCGTGCCCGTGCACATCTGGCAGGGGGCGCACGACCGGATGGTGCCGTTCGCGCACGGGGAGTGGCTGGTGGCGCGGGTGGGGTCCGCCTGCCCGCACCTGCATCCCGAGCATGGCCACCTGTCACTGGCGGTGGACACCATCGGTCCGATCCTGGACGAGATGGTCGGCAGTGGCCGCTAGCTCGCTTGCCGCATCGGGCCAGCCCTCCTATGCTCACGGACCTGCTCACGGACCGCCCAGCCGAGCCTGAGAACCGAGTGCCCTGACCATGCCAAACCGCCGCACGTTGCTGGCCATGTCCGGCCTGCTGACCGCCTTGTTGATCGCCGCGCCCGCCACTGTGCTGGGACGCGACCTGTCAGCCGCCGATCCCAACCACGTCAGTCCGGCCAAGCTCGCGAAGGCGCAGCCCATCGGCTACGACATCTCGTATCCGCAGTGCCGCAAGCCGTTTCCGGCCAACCCGGCCTTCGGGATCGTGGGCGTGAACCGCGGCATCGTCTTCAGCCCGAACCCATGCCTGGGGACCGGCGCCGGCCCCAGCCAGCTGGCCTGGGCGGGCAAGCGCGCGGAGCTGTACGCCAACACCGGCAACCCCGGCCCGCACCTCAGCTCCCGCTGGCCGGTCGGTCAAGCCAACCCGAAACGATGCTCCGCCCAGGCCCCGGACAGCGCCAACTGCGCCTACGACTATGGCTGGAACGCGGCGGCGGACTCGTACGCGACCGCGGTAAAGGCGTACATCGCGCTTGGTTGGGCGGCGCCCGGCAGCACCCGGACGCCGGTCGCCAATCATTGGTGGCTCGACGTGGAGACCGCCAACTCCTGGCGCGCCAACGTGACGCTGAACATTGCCGCGCTCCGGGGTGCCGTGGCCTACCTGGAATCGGTGGGGGCGGCCTCCGTCGGCTTCTACTCCGCGCCGTTCATGTGGGAAGACATCACCGGCGGCACATCGGCCTTTGCCGACCATCCCACTTGGGTGGCCGGCGCCAGCACGCGGAAGGGCGCCCAGGCCCGATGCATCGGCGACGGCTTCACCGGCGGTGGTGTGGCGCTTGCGCAGTACCTGTACAACGGGTTCGACGCGAACTACCGCTGTTGAGGTGATCCATGGCCGATGCGCCCCTCTACTCCGAGCGGCTCATCGATGCCCTGGGGGTGGCGGCGCGACTGCATGCCGGCCAGCGACGGAAGGGGAGCGACATCCCGTACCTCAGCCATTTGCTGGGGACGTGCGGCATCGCCCTCGACTACGGGGCGGGGGAGGATGAGGCGATCGCGGCCCTGCTCCACGACGTCATCGAGGACGTTCAGCCCACGGCCGATGCCCGGGCGGCGGTTGCCGCCTTTGGGCCGGAGGTGCTGCGCATCGTGGAAGGCTGCACCGATTCGGACACGCATCCCAAGCCACCGTGGCGGGAGCGCAAGGAGGCGTACGTCGCGCGGGTGGCCGATGACGACGCGCCGATCCTGCTCGTCTCGGCCGCGGACAAGCTGCATAACTCACGCTCCATCGTCAGCGACCTGCGTCGCTTCGGCACTGCGACCTGGGACCGATTCACGGGTCGCCGCGACGGGTCGCTCTGGTATTACCGCGCGCTGGTCGATGCCTTCCGTGCGAACCCGGCCCATCTGCCCGAGCTGGTCGACGAGCTGGATCGGACAGTCAGCGAAATGGAGTCGCTGGCGGGATGACGGACCCTGGCTCCGAACTGGATCCGCGCGGTTACGACATCGAGGAGGAACGGAAGCGCTTCGACGAGGAGATCAGTCGCGGCGTCCTGATGGGCACCAACCGACTGATGCGGACCGGCCGCCATGTCTTCAAGATCTTTCCGAGCCAGGTCCACTGCAAGCTCTGCGCGTCGCCGCTGCAGGGCGGGTGGGCGAGCGTGATGTCGGTGATCGGCAAGGGCCCGTGGGAGAAGAACCCGAAGTACTGCGCCATGTGCTTCAAGGACATGGTCAAGCATCGGGCCGGCGCCGAGATCCCATGCAGCCTGCTGTTCGCCGATGTGCGTGGCTCAACCGAGCTGGCCGAGCAGACATCACCAACGGAATTCCGGCGCCAGATGAACCAGTTCTTCGCGGTGGCCACCGATGTCCTGGTCGACCACGACGCGATCGTCGACAAGTTCGTGGGCGATGAGGTGATCGGGCTGTTCATCCCGGTCCTCACCGGTGAGCTGCATGCCAGCCGGGCGATCGAGGCCGGTCGCGCCCTCCTTGCCCGCACGGCGGGATGGATCCCGGTGGGGGCCGGCGTGAACACCGGCATCGCGTTCGTCGGCGCGGTCGGTGCCGATGACGTGGCCGAGTTCACGGCCATGGGCGATCCGGTCAACGTGGCGGCGCGTCTGGCGTCCGCTGCTGGAGCCGATGAGCTGTTGGTGACGGGCGCGGCCGCCGAGGCGGCTCAGCTGGACGTGTCGGGCCTGGAGCACCGTTCGCTTGAGCTCAAGGGCAAGCGCGAGGCGACCGACGTAGTCGTCGTCACCGCGAGCCACTAGCCGCAGGCGTCGGCAGCGCGCCCAGCTGCCGCATCATCCCCAGCATGTCGGCGTCGCGCCAGTGCTCGGCGACCTTGCCATCGGTGATCCGGAATATGTGGATCTCCGAGATGTCGTACTCCTTGCCGGAGGCGGGCATGCCCATGAACTCCCCGGCGTGGCGGCCGTGCGAGGTGAGGCGCACGACGACCTTGTCCCCCTCGGCGATCACGTCCTCGATCGTCATGCGCGCGTCCTCCAGACCGGCGGATACACGCCGCTGAGCCTGCTTCAGGCTCTCGACGCCGGGCTCCATGCCCGGCCAGCTGTGGGGGACGAAATCGGGTGCCGTGAGCTCGTCGGCGGCCTGCTCATCCTGCCTGACGAACACCTCGTCGATGAAGCGCCTGGCGATGGCCTTGTTCTGGTCGAGTGTCATGCCGGGACGTCCTGCAGGAATGTGGCCAGCGCTGCTCCCAGGCCCCGCTGTTTCTGCAGTGGCAACCAAAGGGAAAGAAGGGACCGAATCGGGCCCCGCTGTTTCTGTCGTGGCAACCAACGGGGAAGAAGCGACAGAATCGGGCCTGCCGGCGCCCATTTCATGTCCGTTTGTTGCTCCGGAACGAGAATTCATGACACCGAGGCGCCGCTGCGCGGCCGTTAGTTGCTCCAGGAGAAATGCCGTCGCCGGGCGGCCTGCGGACCGATGAGGAACGGCGCGTAAGGCGGTCTCATTGATCGCTACACTTTCCGAAGCACGCGCCATTGCTGCCCCCGAGCGTGCGTCCCCCGAGCACCAACCACTGGAGATCCGACCGCCCATGACCGCCGCCGCCGCTGCCGCCGAGCAGCCCCAGTCTGCCGAGAACCTCCATGACGTAGCCCCCATTCAGTTGCCGCACCGGCAGCGGATCGAGATCCTGATCGCCGTCCTGCTGGGAATCTTCCTGGCGGCGCTCGACCAGACGATCGTGGGGACGGCGCTGCCGACCATCGTCAGCGACCTGAATGGCAACGACGTGTACGTCTGGGCGTTCACCTCGTACCTGCTGACGGCCACCATCAGCGGCCCCATCTACGGGAAGCTGTCCGACATCTTCGGTCGTCGGCCGATCTTCCTGATCGGCGTCAGCATCTTCCTGCTCGGTTCGATCCTGGCTGGCCTGTCGCAGGAGATGTGGCAGTTCATCCTATTCCGCGGCATCCAGGGGCTGGGCGCTGGCGCGCTCTTTCCCGTGGCGCTGGCGATCATCGGCGACATCTTCGCCCCATCGGAGCGCGGCAAGTACCAGGGCTTCTTCGGTGCCGTGTTCGGCGTGTCGACGTTGGTCGGTCCGGCGTTGGGCGGGTTCATCACCGATAACTTCAGCTGGCATTGGATCTTCTACGTGAATGTGCCGATCGGCGCCGTGGTGCTCGTCGTCATCTGGCGCACCCTCCCCACCCGCCATGCGGAGGATGCGGATAGGCATATCGACTATCCCGGCGCCTTCCTGCTGGCAGCGGCGCTCGTGCCGTTCCTCATCGGCTTCACCAACAAGCAGTTCGGCGAATGGACCGACCCGGACGTCGGCGGCCTGATCGGGCTGGGCTTTCTGCTCGGGGCCGTCTTCGTCTTCGCCGAGACACGGGCGAAGGAGCCGATCGTGCCGCTCGGCCTGTTCCGCATTCGTGCCTTCACGGCAAGCGTGATGGCCTTCTTCCTGGCGGCCATGGGCTTCTTCGCAGCGGTCGTGTTCCTGCCGCGCTGGTTCCAGTTCGTGCTCGGCAACTCCGCGACGGAGTCCGGCTATCAGATCCTGCCGCTGCTGTTGGGTCTCATCATCGCGGCCGTGTCGACCGGTCAGATCGTGTCGCGCACGGGTCGCTACAAGGCACTGACCGTGGGGGCGCTGCTGCTGACGGCGGTCGGCCTATTCCTGCTGACCAACCTGCGGCCCGAAACGGATCTGTGGCAGATCTGGCTGTGGATGGCGATCACCGGACTGGGCGTCGGCCCCACCTTCGCGGTCTTCACCCTGGTCGTGCAGAACGCGGTGCCGGTCCGGGCCCTCGGCACGGCGACCAGCAGCCTGACGCTCTTCCAGCAGCTGGGCGGCACCATCGGTCTGGCCATCACCGGCACGCTGTTCGGCTCGGTGCTGTTGGAGCAGATCCCGAAGCAGATGACCGAGAAAGGCGTGCCGGCCCAGATCACGAGCCAGTTCGGATCCGGGGGCACCTTCTCCACTAATCAGCTGACGAACGTGGGCGGCGATCTGGGAGCGACGATCCTGGGCCAGGTGCCGGAGCAGTTCAAGGCAGCCGTGGAGCCGTTCATCGGCGCGATGGTCGACGGAATCTACACGGCGTTTTCGTTGGCCACGGCGGCCGCCTTCGCCGTCGGCATCGTCACCGCCCTGCTGGCGGCGCTCGTGGTGCTGGTGCTCATGCCGGCAGGGAAAGTCGGCGAGGCGGTGAGCTGACGAAGGGCCTGAGCTGTCGGAGGGACGCGCTACTCGCGACGGCGCCGCCGCTCTTCAGGCTGAGTGGCGCGCAGCGCCAGCAGGGTGCCGGCTACCAGCGCCACCACGGTGACGAGGATGATCAGGTCACGAACTGCAATCGGGTCCACTCGCATCTCTCCCGACGTCGGGCCCCCACCCGTGGCCTGCAGCAAGGCCGTTCCTCCGTGTAACTACCCTAAGGGCCGGGTCAACCCCTCAGGACACTACCCAGCGTGACCGATACGATCTTGACGTGACCACACGACTCAGCGCCCAAAGGCGCGGGGTGCTGCGCGACAGCGACTTCGCGTACGTTGATTCGCACGGACGCCGGCGCCTGCCCATCCATGACGAACCGCATGTTCGTAACGCCCTGGCCCGATTCAACCAGGTCCAGTTTGAGGACGACGAGGCCCGCGACCGCGCCCGGCGGCGGCTGCTGCGGGCCGCCAAGAAGTACGGGATCGTGCCGATCGGCTTCATGGACGGCCAGCTGCGGCGCCAGGGGCAGCGCGCCCTGCCTTCGGGTGCCGTGACGTTCCTGCTGACCGACATCCAGGACTCGACCGCGTTGGTGCAGAGCCTCGGCGAGGGATACGCAGCGGTGCTGGCCGATACGCGCCGCGTCATCCGCCTGGCGGTGCGCCGCGCCGGCGGTCACGAGGTGGACGCCCGGGCCGACGAATTCTTCGCCGTCTTCAAGCACCCGCCGGCGGCGGTCGAGGCGGCGGTTGCCATCCAGCGGGCGGTAAGGGACTACGCCTGGCCGGCGGGTGGCGCAGTTCGGCTGCGAGTGGGCGTGCACAGCGGCCGGCCGACGTTGACGGAGGGTGGTTACGTGGGCCTGGCGGTCCACACCACGGCGCGCGTGAGCGCGGCTGCCCACGGCGGTCAGATCCTCGTGACCGGTGCCGCGACGCGAGCCATCGGGGATGCGTTGGCCGAAGCGCTGCGCTTCGTGGAGCTGGG
>DATBRW010000173.1:0-21582 GCA_036560125.1 Candidatus Limnocylindria bacterium | reverse complement strand
CATTGATGATGTTCGCGAAGGCAAGGATCGTGAGGGCGGTGACGCCTTCCCGAAACTCGGGTCCGAAGAGGCTCAGCAGGGCCTCCGGAAACAGCACCAACGCCAGGAACAGCGGCAGGTTCAGGGACACCGACCACTTCGAGACGGTCTGGTACAGCGCTTCCAGCCCGCGCCGGTCGCCGCGCGCCTCCGTCTCGGCGAAGAGGGCCATGGAGGCGGACACGACCGAGGAGTGGAACATCGAGCCGATGAGATTGAGCTGGTTCGAGACACCGAACACGCCGACCGAGCTCACCGTGGACAGCGCGCCCAGGAAGATCGTCTGGATGTTGTCGCCGATGCTGGACACGATGTTCGAGAAGAACACCGGGAAGGAGAATCGAAGCATCTGGCTGCCCTGCGACCGCTGTTGGTGGCCGCTGCCCGCCGGCATGTTCCGCCAGGCGAAGTAGGCGAGCATGCCGGTCGCCACGAATGCGGCCAGGACCCAGGCCGCCAAGGCCCAGGACACCGTCATCCCCACGATGAGCAGGACGCCGATCAGGATGGCACGCGCGACGGGCTGTGCGAATTGCTCTGCCAACGTGCCGAGGTCCAGGCGCCGGACACCCTGGAGCACGGCGCCAAGGTGCCGGTTCAGCACCAAGGCCGGGATGGCAAGGCAGGCGATCACGAGCAGCGGCGCGAGCCGTGGATCGTGCATCACCAGCTCGGCCACGGGCCCCGCGAACACGAACAGGCCGACCGCCGCGATGACGCTCAGCGCCCCGGACACGACGAGCGCGAACCGCACGTTGGCGCGGGCGACGTCCGGCTCGCCGCGAGCAACTGCCGACGCCGTGAAACGGACGAGCGCTGTGTCGAGCCCAATCGGCGGGAAGGTGGCCACCAGCGTGGCGATCCCGATGGCGAGGTTGTACAGGCCATAGCCGTCCGCGTTCAGCGTGCGGGCGAGGACGATCGCCAGGGCGAACCGGACGCCCCAGGTGAAGAGCTTCCCGGCGAACAGCGTGCCACCGCCACGCGCGATGGCGAGAACGCCGTCGTCTGAATCGCTCGACGGCGATGGCGTTGACACTGTGCCTAGCTCTTGGGGCTGGGCATGAGGCGACGGTATTGGGCACGACCGCGGCGGACCGCGCTCAGGACCGAGAATTCGGCCTGAGCCAATGCGGGCACGCGCGTCGGTCCCCATTCCCGCGGGAATTCATAGCCCCAGCGGCGCATGAACGGACCAAAGGTGGCAACGGCCTTTGGGATGATGGCGGGGGTGTAGTAGTCGGCGAACGAGCGCTCCTTGGCGGCCGTGCTGTTCACCCTGGGCAGAGGGCGCACCTGCTCCAGGCCGAGCCGGCGAAGCACCTCCTCGAAGCCTTCCTCGAGCCGTTCGAAGCGAATGATGTAGTCGAACTGCCGATGGGCCTCTGTGCTCCAGTTGTCGTAAGGCAGGCGATAGACGCGGTTGAAGAAGGCCGGGAAGTCGGCGTCCGTGTCGCGGATCCATTGAAACAGGGCAATGTCGCTCGGGCGCACCCACTTGCGCGGCAGCGTGTAGGCGTTCTTGTGGTCGGAGCGCAGCCGGGCATAGATGCTCACGGCCTCGTCCAGTGGATTCCGAATGCAGGAGAAGACGAAGTAATCCCGCTGGGCCGCGTTCGCGCTACGCAGGAAATCGCCGTACCGCGCGTGTTTGTGCAGGACCTTTCGACCGTCGTAGTACTCGCGCAGCTCGTGGCTGATCGCCGTTGTCCCTGTGTGCGGCAGCTCGACGAACAGATAGCGGTGTGTGTCGCTGATGATCATGTGGCCTTCTGAGCGCGAGATGCTGGTACGTCACGGTCTCGCGCCACGGCGCGAGACGGCATCGTACGTGGCAACGTCGAGGGGTGCCCGTGGCCATCTGATCCCCTAACCGCACCTATCTGACACGTTGTTGCCTCCGTGCAACGGAGTACCGCCGGATACCCTTGCCTTGGTACTATCGTTCGGCGAGAGTTGCGGCCTATCTCGAATGCCCAAGGGACCGCACACCTGGTGCGGACGGGGGGAACAATCGATGCTTTCGCGAACTTCTGAGTCCCATACCTGTGGAACCTGAGAACCCAAGCGCCATGCTGCTGCCGCTGCCGCCGCTCTCCGCCGACGCCGTCGCTTCTCGCGGAACCTTCCGCCGCGCCGCCGCGTCCCGCAGCAAACGCGCCTTCGATGTCGCGGCTGCCACGGTCCTGCTGGTCGTGACGGCGCCCCTGACGGCCTCGATCGTGATCCTGATTCGCGCGACGTCCCGGGGACCGATCATCTACCGCCAGGAGCGCATCGGCCTGGCAGGCACGCCGTTCACGCTCTACAAGTTCCGAACCATGCAGGCGGGTGCACCAGTCGAGGTCCACGAGCAGTTCGTGGCCGCCATGATCAGCACCTCGGCCATCGCCGAGTCGCCGGGGATCTACAAGCTCCAGGGCGATCCGCGCATCACGCGGATCGGCAAGTGGCTGCGCCGAATGAGCCTTGATGAGCTGCCGCAGCTCGTCAACGTCCTCCGCGGCCAGATGTCGCTCATCGGCCCAAGGCCCCCATTGGCATACGAAGTGGCCCGATACGCACCCTGGCAGCACGAGCGCCTGAGCGTCCGCCCGGGCATCACCGGGCTGTGGCAGGTCTCTGGGCGGAACCGCCTGACCTACGCCCAGATGTGCGCCGTCGACATCGAATACATCCGTGGATGGAGCTTCCGCCGCGACCTCAGCATCGCCCTGCGGACGCCCTGGGCCATGTTCGTCGACCGGGGAGGTGCCGAGTGATGGCAGCTGGTCCGGTCCGCGTCGGCGTCATCGGCTGTGGCTACTGGGGCCCGAACCTGATCCGCAACTTCGTGCGCAACCAGCGGGCGACCGTGACGATGGTGTGTGACGCCGTCATCGAGCGCGCGACCCAGGAGGCGAAGTGGTACGGCATCCAGGGCGTCACCCAGGATCCGGGCGAGGTCGTGAACTCCCCGGAGGTCGACCTCGTGGTGGTCGCCACACCGTCGGCGACCCACTACCCGCTCGCCAAGGCCGCGATCCTCGCTGGCAAGCACGTCCTGGTGATGAAGCCGATGACCATCCGCGTGGATCATGCCGAAGAGCTGGTCGACCTGGCGACGCGCCAGGGCGTGATGCTCGCCGTCGACCACACCTTCGTCTACAGCGGCGCGGTTCAGCACATGCGCCAGCTGGTCAGCGAGGGCACCATGGGCGAGGTCTTTTACATCGATAGCGTGCGCATCAACCTCGGCCTGTTCCAGTCCGACGTGAACGTCATCTGGGACCTCGCCGCCCACGACATCGGCATTATCGACTACGTCCTGGGCGGCAGCATGCCGTCCCACGTCAGTGCCGTGGGAGCGTCGCATGCCGGGAGCTGGGCCCACAACATCGCCTACCTGACGATGCGCTACGCGCCGAACGTGCTGGCGCACGTGCATGTCAACTGGTTGGCGCCGGCGAAGATTCGCCGCACGATCATCGGCGGTTCGCGTCAGATGCTGGTCTACGACGACATGCAGCCGTCGGAGAAGCTGCTCATCTACGACCGCGGCGTCTCGATTGCACCCTGGAGCGAGCGCGAGGACGTCTACAGCCAGCTCGTCTCGTACCGGTCCGGCGACATGCGGGCGCCGCGCCTCGATGACCGCGAGGCGCTTGCCATCGAGGCGGACCACCTTATCGACTGCATCCTCAACGGGGACACGCCGATGGCGGATGGGCAGGCCGGCCTCCGAACGGTGCGCATCCTCGATGCCGCTGACAGCTCCGCCCGGGCGAACGACGTCGAGGTGGAGAGCCCACCGGCTGTCCCGCAGTCGAGTCGCGCCATCCCCGTCGATGCGGCAGTGAGCGAGGCGGCGAACCCCGGCCTGGCATCCTCCTGAACGCGCGTTCGGGCCCCCTACTGATGCACCAACGTGCCTTTTCCGCCGGCGCTGGTAGCATTCCGCTGACCTTCTTGGGCTGAGGCATCCCCGTGGAATTCCGCTATCTCATCCGACTGCTGCTGAGCAAGTGGTGGTTGGTCATTCCGACGTTCGTGGTCGCCGTGGCTGCGACGGTGATCTTCACGCTGGCCCAGTCGCCGGTCTACGAGTCATCGTCCACGTACGTCGTCAAGGTGCCGTCAGTCGGTCCGGACGACCCGCTCAATGCACTTGGGATCCTCAGCCGGCAGACCGAGATCGCCGAGACGTACGCGCAGGCCGGTAGCAGTCGCACGCTTCAGAAGCAGGCGGCGGACCTCTTGAACCTGACCGACGAGCAGAGAGCCGACGTCGACGTGGAAAGCAAGATCATTCCCGGCACGAACCTGCTCGAGCTATCAGTGAGCTCGACCAGTAAGGACCTGGCGCTCGCCTTCAACACCGCCATCGGCGACCAGCTCGTCGCCTATGCCAACGCCCTGTACGCGTCGTTCGAGCTGGCCGAGCTCGACGCCCCGCTCGTCAAGGACACGCCGGTTGCGCCGAACGTGCCGCTCAACCTTGCGCTGGGCGTGGTCGCCGGTGCGGTCCTGGCGGTTGGCCTCGGACTGGCGGCGGGACTCATTGCCCCATCCGAACCACGTCCCGCGTCGTTCGAGCTGCTCGACCGGGAGTCCTCAGCGTTCACCGCCAAGTACCTGCTGATGCGCATCGGCCAGGAGGTGAGCCGGACGCACCGCACCAACGCGCCGCTGTCATTGGCCGTCATCAACGTGAACCACACCGGCGTCCTTGAATCCGTCGGCGGTTCGGCGCGGGCAGAGGCCTTGCGACGGCTGGCGTCGCTGCTGAGCTCGCACGTCCGGCCGGAGGATGTGGTCGCCCGCGTTGATACCTTCGTCTTCGGCATCCTGATGCCGGATACCAAGGAGTCGGATGCCACCGCCATGATCGAAGGGGCGCGCAGCAGGATCGCCGTGCCCGCCGTCGGCGTTGGGGCCGCGGGCGGACCCTTGCGCGTCACGCCGGCGGCAGGGGTGGTGGAAGTCTCCGGCGAGCGGATCGGTGCTGAGGAATTGCTCGACCGGGCCCTTCAGGCCCTGAAGGATGCCGAGGGAGCACCTGCCGGCCGAACCCAGACGTTCTCAACCCTGGCCGCGCAGTCGCGAAGCTGAGCCATGGCCGATTGCGTTCCCGCCCCTCAGGCTCAGGAGAGGATCGCGCCGGCGACGAGCCCAAGCCGGGCATGATCCGGGGTCAGGACGACCTGCCCGTCCGATGCCAGCTCCTCGAGCAGGATTCGACCCCCCGGCGCTCCAACGATGATGGTTGGCGGCTCGGTCGCCAGGATCTCGCCGGGCCTTCCGCGATGTGGCTGGCGATCCCAGCTGAAGCGTCGAATCTCGAGCTCCTGCGAGCCCAGCCGGATGATCGGGTATTGGAATGGCGGGAAGATCAGGGCTCGCGCGTGATTGGCAATGGCTTCACAGTCGCTTCGCCAGCTGATCGCGCGCACGCTGAAGTCGATCGAATGCCGGTTGTAGTACAGCGCCTCGGCGCTCTCCTGGGGGCGCGTCTCGACGGCGCCGATGCGCAGACGGGGCCACCATTCGCCGAACAGCTGGATCCCGGCATCGGTGCATTTCTCGTACAGCGACCGACCGGTGTCCTCGCGCGCGATCGGTACATCTCCTGTCGCAAGGATCGCCCCGCTGTCGACACCAGGGTCGATTCGATGCAGCGTGACGCCCGTCGCGCGCTCGCCATTGATGATGGCCCACGCGATCGGCGCAACGCCGCGGTACCGCGGTAGCGATCCGAAATGGACGTTCCACGCGCCGAGGATGGGGACGCTCAGCAGCGCGCGCCGGAGAATCTGGCCCGCCTGAAACGAGAGCAGGAATTCGGGATTGGTTGCGCTGATCGCGTCGATGACCTCCTGCGCGTTGAGATCCTCCGGCTGCAGGATCGGAACGCCCGCCGCGGACGCACTGGCGCGGAAGGATGGCTGCCAGCCGGCCTGACCGTCATCGCCCGGCTCCGGCATGGCGAGGACGATCTGATCCCCGCACGACTGGATGAGGGGCAGGCATTCAACCGCCAGGCGGTTCTTGCCCAGCACCACGACGCGTCGCGGCTGGGTGGTGTCGATGGCCACGAACCTAGCATAGCCGCGCACCGTGGCCGGCCCGCCGATCGCGGGCGGATGGTGGCGTGATGCGGCCCCGCCCGCGCCGCCTGTGCATGGTGGTCGACGCCGGTTGGCCCGACACGCGGGTCGAGCGGGAGGCCCACGCGGCTCGACGTAGCGGATATCGTGTCGACGTCATCTGCGCCGGGGAGCCGGGCCAACCTCACAGCGAGGTGGTCGACGGCCTGCGGATTCGCCGGCTTCCGGTCACGCGTCGCCGGGGCATGGGCCTGTCTGCCCAGCTCTGGGAGTACGCCGCCTTCTGCATGCTGGCAACGGCGCACATCCTGCGCCGCGAAAGCGCGACGCACTACGACGTGGTGCACGTCCACAACGTCCCGGACTTCCTGGTGGCGGTGGCGTTGCCCGCGAAGCTCCGCGGGGCGAAGGTCATCCTGGACCTGCATGACCTGATGCCGGAGTTCTTCGAGAGCCGCTTCGGGCGGGCGCGAACTCGCCGCTGGAGCCGCATCCTCCGTTTCCAGGAGCGCCTGGCAACCCGCTTTGCGGACCAGGTGATCACGGTCACCGATATCTGGCGCGATCGACTCGTCGAACGCGGCGTTCCCGCGGAGAAGGTGCACGTCGTCATGAACCTGCCGGATGACGCCGTGTTCCGTCCGCTGTCACGGCCGGAGCGATCAGCGGGCCAGGCGCTTCGCCTCCTGTATCACGGCACCGTGAGCCACCGATACGGCCTTGACGTGCTCCTCGATGCCGTCGATCGAGCCCGTCGTGAGATCCCGGTGACCCTCACCGTTCACGGCCAGGGCGAGTACCTGGCGGAGCTCCATGCTCAGGCCAGCCGCCTGGGACTCGGCCAGGTGGTGACCTTCAGTGACCGCTTTCTGCCCACGAGCGAGCTTCCCGCGCTGCTGGAAGCCGCCGACGTGGGCGTGGTGCCCAACCGAAACGACGTCTTCACCAATGAGATCCTGCCCACCAAGCTGCTCGAGTACGTCTCCACCGGTCTGCCGGTGATCTCCGCCCGGACGGCTGCTGTCGAGCGCTACTTCGACGACTCCATGGTGCGGTTCTTCCGGCCTGGGGACGCGCAGGACCTGGCGGACGCCATCGTGGGGCTGTACGCGAATCCCGAGGTCCGTAACGACCTCGCGACGAGCGCGTTTGCCTTCATGGAGCATCACACGTGGCCGCAGATGGCCGACCGCTACGTGGCGATCCTGGATGGATCGCCACCCAGTCAGACGGATTGATGCGAAGGGTTCGCTAGGATGTCTGTCCCTTCGCCGGTCCCCCGCACGAAACGAGGAATTGATGTCGCACAAGATGCTCTCCCCGAGGCGCTGCCGATGATTCCGATTGCCCGACCCGCCATGGGCGTCGAGGAACGAGATCTCGTCTGGAGCGCCATGGAGTCAGGGCAGCTCGCGCAGGGCGAGCGCGTCCGATCGTTCGAGTCCCAGTTCGCCGACTTCGTCGGTACCCGGCACGCCATGGCGACCAACTCGGGCACGTCGGCATTGCACCTTGCCTTCCTTGGTCTGGGCATCGGTCCCGGAGACGAGGTCGTCACGGTCGCCTTCACATTCTTCGCAAGTGCCAGCGCCATCGTCCATGCGGGCGCGCGCCCGGTCTTCGTCGACATCGACGAGGCGACGTACACGATCGACCCGGACCAGGTCGAGGCCGCGATCACGCCGAAGACGCGGGCGATCCTGCCGGTGAGCCTGTACGGCCAGATGGCCGATATGCAGGCGCTGGAGGACATCGTTCGCCGTCACGACCTGACGCTGGTGGAAGATGCGGCTCAGTCGCATGGGGCGACGACGAACGGAAGGACGAGTGGCGCCTGGGGCAGCGCCGGCGTCTTCAGCTTCTACGCCACCAAGAACATGACCACCGGCGAAGGCGGCGCGGTGACGACCGACGATGACGATCTGGCCGAGCGCGTCCGGC
This sequence comes from Candidatus Limnocylindria bacterium, assembly GCA_036560125.1. Taxonomy (GTDB): domain Bacteria; phylum Chloroflexota; class Limnocylindria; order QHBO01; family QHBO01; genus DASSCW01. Next base: position 13,516 of record DATBRW010000173.1, on the reverse strand, counting down.
TGCTCCGCGATCATGGGATGACGGTCCGCTACCGGCACGAGCTGGTCGGCTACAACGCACGGATGACGGACATCCACGCGAGTATCGGCCTGGCGCAGCTCGCCAAGCTGCCGGCGGCCAACGCGCGCCGCCAGGAAATCGCTGCCCGATACGACTCGGAGCTGCGTGGCGTCGTCACGCCTCGGATACGGCCCGGGGCGACGCACGTATACCACCAGTACGTGGTCCTCGTCCGCGACCGCGACGAGTTCCTGCGACGAATGACGGAACGAGGCGTGGGGGCGAGCATCCACTATCCGACCCCGATTCATCGGCAGCCCGCCTTTGCCGCCATGGGCTACGGCGACGTTCACCTGCCGGTGTCGGAACGGCTGACGTCACACATCCTGTCGCTGCCTGTGCATCCCCAGCTCACCGATGACGAGGTGAGCCAGGTCATCGGCGCGACGAATGAGGTGGCGACCGAGCTTGGCCACTTCGATGAGGGATCCGCATGATCCCTCGTTCTCGCGGAACAACTCGCCAGCTCGCTCGTGGCCAGGCGCTCAGCCATCGTCCCCAGCTCGGCATTGCGTATCGGCAATGAACTGCGACAGGTGCGGCCGTGCGGCGACCTCCAGCGCGCACTATCGGTTCTGCGCCTCGTGCTCGCTGTTTGTCTGCGACACCTGTATGCCCACCGGCACCGACGCGTGTGCGAACTGCGTGGAGCAACGTGAACGCGAAGAGGCGGCTGCCCCACCGCCCGCCACACCGCAGCGCCGTACCACGACCACGGCCCGCAGAGCGGGCGCCAGCGGCGCGGCCGCCAAGGGCGGGGCTGCCAAGGGCGGGGCCGCCAAGAGCAGGGCCGCGAAGAGGAGGGCCGCGCGCACCAAAGCGGCCAGCGTCGAGACCGCCAATGGGGCCGCCACCAGCCCTCTGATCGACGAGGCGTCACCTTCGGCACCGCCCGCGGCCACCGTAGAGGCGCATACCAACGGGAAGGCACCATCAGCTGCCGACGGCGGGTCCGCCGACAACGGCGCCCCTGAGCCCATCGATGTCGCAGAGCCGGTCGCCCTTGTTGCCGCTTCGGCCGAAGCTGCCCAGGCGCCGGTAGCGACGCAGCTGACGTCCATCCCGGCGTCGATCTGGGAATCCATCGGACCCCGTTCGATGGGTACGATGCCGCCGCCCGTTGGGGCACAGGTTCCGCGCCCTCGCCTCCAGCCCGTCGCACCACGGCCTCCGCTCCAAGCGGCCCAACCTCGTGTCTCGACCGCTCCCCGCGCCGTGAGCCTTCCATCTCCGCGACCATCAGGAGCCGCGAAACCAGCCGCCGCGAGCCCGTCTGGCGCCTGGACGATCGATTGGGGGCGGCTCCTGACGCGGGTGGCGATGGCGGCAGCATTGGCGGCCGCGCTCACAATTGCTGCCTTTGCGTTCGAGATCGCCACCAGCCCAGGGCCCGAGGGGGCCGTAAGGGACTCGAGGTCGTCGATCCAGGAGCAACCATCGGCACGACCAAGCGCACCTACCGCCCAGGGGAGGAGCTACACGGTCCGGTCCGGAGACACGTTGCGGAGCCTCGCTCGCAGGTTCTACGGGTCCGAGGAGAAGTGGCGACGCATCTACCTGCGCAATCGCGACGAGCTGCCCAACCCGGAGTCGCTCCGCGTGGGTCAGGTGCTGATCATTCCTGCCGGATAGGCATAGTACCTGCCGCACGGGCTAGCGGCGGACGGTCGTCTCCTGGCCGTTCGGCGTGTCGCGCACCTCGACGCCGAGCGCCGCCAGCTCGTCGCGCAGCCGGTCGGAGGTGGCGAAGTCCCGGGCAGCACGCGCGGTAGCGCGCTGTTGAAGCAGTGAAGCCGCAGCCTCCGGCAGCTCGGTGATTTCCTCCTCCGGCGGCGCGTCCAGGCTCAGGCCGAGCACTCGGTCGAAATCGACCAGCAGCGCCCGGCGCTGGGCCGCATCCAGGTCATCGGCGGACGCCACCGCGTGGGCCACCGCCAGCGCGGCGGGCAGGCCCAGGTCCTCAGAGATGGCGTCGACGAAGCGCGCGCGATAGCCGGCCATCGGCTCGGCCGCCAGCTCGACTGCGGATGCATCTGTCTCGTCCGCCTCGGCCGCGGCACGACGCAGGCGGCGCAGGCCGGATGCTGCGGCGTGCATGGCCACCTCGGTGAAGTCGAGCTTGGACCGATAGTGGGCGGTGAGCGCCAGGTACCGAAATGCCAATGGCTCGAAGCCCTTGTCCGGCAGGTCGCTGACGCGGATCACGTTGCCCGCTGACTTGGCCATCTTGGCGTCAGCCAGGGTCAGGAACTCGCCGTGCAGCCAGACGCTGACCACCGGGTGGCCGGTGACGCCCTCCGACTGGGCGATCTCGTCCTCGTGGTGCGGGAACTTCAGGTCGATTCCGCCGGTGTGGATGTCGAACCGATCGCCCAGGTACTTCATCGACATGGCCGAGCACTCGATGTGCCAGCCCGGGAAGCCATCGCCCCAGGGTGACGGCCACTTCATGACGCGGCCGGGCTCGGCCAGCTTCCAGAGAGCGAAGTCCTCCGGATCGCGCTTGTCGCTCTCCACGTCGACGCGGTGGCCGGCCCGCATCTGCTCCAGGCGCTGGCCGGAGAGCTGGCCATAACCGGAAAACGCCGAGACGTCGTAATAGACGTTGCCGTCCACCTCGTAGGCGAGGCCGCGCTCGATCAGCTCCGAGGTCATGGCCACCATCTCCCTGATGTGGTCGGTGGCCCTGGGCATGACGTCCGCCGGCGGCATGTTCAGCAGGCGCTCGTCCTCCAGCCACGCCGCGGTATAGAACTCGGCGATCTGCTCCGGCGACTTGCCCTCGACCTCGGCGGCCAGCAGGATCGGATCCTCACCCGTTTCGCGCATGTGCCCCACGTCGGTGATGTTCTTGACGTACAGCACCTCGTAGCCCAGGTACTGCAGGGTGCGGCGCAGCAGGTCGCCGAAGAGGTAAGTGCGCAGGTTCCCGATGTGGGCGTAGCGGTACACCGTGCTGCCGCAGGTGTAGATCGTGACGCGGCCGGGGGTGATCGGCTCCAGCCGATCGACGCGGCGGGTCAGCGAGTTATGGAGGCGGACGATCGGCAGCGAGGGGGACTGAGACATCGGTCCGGCATTGTACCGATGCATCCGCGTCAGGCCGGCGCAGTGCCCTCGCCGGGGAGGCCGCCCTGGCCGGAGCTGGACTCCGACCTCATTTCGCGCAGCGCCTGCTGGTCCAGCCGCCCGAAGCGCGGCAGGTCGCCAATGCTGGCCGAGCGCGCGAGTCGCTCCTGCATCTTGCCGAGCACCAGCGGGCCGAACTGCGGCAGCGCCATGAGCTGCTTGAGCGTCTCCGCAGGAACCTGGAGCAGCTCCGACTTCTCGGACGCCACCACGTCGGCCGTGCGCGGGCTGCCGGTCAGGGCCGCGATCTCGCCGAGGACGTCGCCGGGGCCCATGGCCGATAGCGACTGATATGCACCCTCTCCGCTCGTCCTCCCCGCGACCAGCCGACCCTCCAGGACGAAGTACGCGCTGTCGCCCTTCTCACCGGCACGGGTGACGACGGAACCGGACTCGGCCTCGATCACTCGTCCCGTGGTGATCAGCGCGTCGCGGTCGCGCTGCGGCATTCCGGCCAGGGCCGCAATGTACCGTCCCAGCGCCTGCACGTCGTCGACCGTGGCCGGACGCCCGACACCCACGGATGGAGCGGCCGCCGCGCCGCGCAACAGGGCGAGCGAGCGGCGCCACTCGGCGGCCGGCTGGCCGATTCCCGGCAGCGCCGCGCCGATCAGGGCAACGACGACCAGCACGCCGGAGCTGACCGCGAACATGACCCGGACGTCGAAGATGTCTGCGAACCCCGCCAGGCCCATGCCCAGGAGGTAGAAGACGTCGCGCAGAACGTAGCCCGTGCTGAAGACGCGCCCCCGCATCTCGCGCGGCGTATTGCGCTGGTTGATCAGGCGGCCGGCAACGTACGATGGCGCGTTGAGAACGCCCGATATCCCGATGAGCCCGATGGCCACCCAGACACTCGAGGTGAGGGCATAGGCGAGCCCCGCCAGCCCCATCCCCAGGAAGCTGAAGATCAGCCAGCTCCCTTCCCGTAAGCGATCGGCATATTTCGCCATCAGCAGGCTGCCGACCACGAAGCCGACCGAGGTGATGCCCTCCTGCAGCCCGTACTCGAATTCCGTGGCGTTCAACACCTCGAGGGCGAATGGCAGGAGCAGCACGTTCTGGAGGCCGAAGATGACCATGACCGGTATCCGGATCAGGTTCATCGAGCGCAGGATCGGTGTCTCCAGGATGTACTTGGCCCCGAACGCCAGGTTGCGCACAACCTCCCCGATCGTCGTCTCCTCCTCGACCGTGATCTTCGGGATGCGCACCAGCGCGATCAGCGCGCCGGCGAACAGGAAGGTGGCCGCGTCGATGAAGAACACGAGCTCGACCGAGTACTGCGCGAGCAGTCCGGCCAGCGCGAAGCCAATCGCCGTGGACCCGAACTGGGCAATCGCCATCAGCGAGTTGGCGGCGGCCAGCTCCTCATCGGTCGCAACCTCGGGCAGGACGGCGTCGTTGGCCGGGTCGAAGAACTGCCTGACGGATGACGAAAGCAGGACGATCACGTACAGCCAGAACACCGAGTCCCCCTCGGTGATCAGGAACGGGATCGATGCCACCAGTGCCGCTTGGGCGAGGACCGTGACGATCATGATCGTCTTGCGGTCGTATCGGTCCACGAACACGCCGGCGATGAGGCCGAAGATCAGGGTTGGCGCCGCCGAGACCATCAGCATGATGCCGACGTTCAGCACAGAACCCGTCTCGCGGAAGACGATGATGCCGGCCGCCAGTGAGGTCAGCGCGTCGCCGATGGTGGAGACGAGCTGGGCCGTCCACAGGTAGACGAAGCCGCGGTTGCGAAAGACCGCGAACGGCCCAGGTGGCGCGGCGTCAGGTGTGGCGGGCGCGGCGGCGGTCAAGTGTCCCTCCGGCTGACCATGAGCACTGGCTTGGCGTTGGGCTCGCTCACGCCGGCGCGCATTGTGCCATGACTACCATGGACCGATGCCTCAGCGCGACGCACCCGACGGCACGCCCCTGACGCTCGGCGACGAGCCTGCGTACTGCCCGACCTGCGGCGCTCCGGTCAGCCCACAGCTGCTCGAAGATGATCACCGTCCGCGGCTGGTCTGCCCGAACGGCCACGTCACCTGGCGCAACCCGCGGCTGGTGGTCGGGACGCTGCCGGTGCGGGCAGGGCGCGTCTTCCTGGCGCGTCGCTCGATCGAGCCGGGCGCGGGCCTGTGGACCTATCCGGGCGGCTTCCTGGAGATCGGGGAGTCGGCGCAGGAAGGGGCACGGCGTGAGACCGAGGAAGAGACGCAGCTGCGGATCGAGGTCGGCCGGCTAATCGGTGCCTACTCGCGCCCGCATGTCGGCGTGGTGACGCTGGTGTACGAGGCCACCGTTGTCGGCGGCCAGGCGCTGCCGGGCGTGGAGACGACCGAGGTGCGCGACTTCGGGCCGGATGAGATCCCATGGGGGGAGCTGGCCTTCACCACCGCCGAGTCGGCACTGCGGGACTGGGTGGGGTCCCTGCCTGGACGGGGGCCGCGCTTCGAGCCCGAGCTCTACGTGACCGGCGACCCCTCCGACGGATAGGCGCGCGCTAACCCTCGTAGCGACGGAAGACCGCTACGGCGTTCTGCCCGCCGAAGCCGAAGCCGTTGACGATGGCCACGTCGACGGACGCCTGTCGCGCCGCGTTTGGCACGTAGTCCAGGTCGCAGGCGGGGTCGGGCGTGGTGTAGTTGATGGTCGGCGGCAGCACGCTGTCGCGGATGGCGAGCACTGCCGACAGCGCGCTCATGGCCCCGGCCGCGCCCAACGTGTGGCCGATCATGCTCTTGTTGCTGGTCACCGCCAGCTTGTCCGCGTGGGCGCCGAAGGCGGAGCGGATCGCCTTCGACTCGGTGGCGTCGTTGAGCGGAGTGCTGGTGCCGTGGGCCATCACCAGCTGCACTTGCTCCGGCGCGACGTCCGCGTCGCGCAGCGCCTTCTCCATGGCCCGTCCCGACGAATAGGCCGATGGGTCGGGCGCGCTGATGTGGAAGGCGTCGCCGGTGAGGGCGCCGCCGCCGATCTCGGCCAGCACGTTGGCCCCGCGCCGCTCAGCGTGCTCCGTCGACTCGACCACCAGTACGGCCGACGCCTCACCGAAGACGAAGCCGTCGCGATCGGCATCGAATGGCCGCGAGGCGGCGGTCGGATCGTCGTTGCGCTTCGAAAGCGCGCCCATGTTCGCCAGGGCAGCGAATGCAACGGGCAGGATGGCGCTCTCCGTGCCGCCGGCAATGACCACGTCGGCGTCGCCGTGCTCGATCATGCGCTGCGCCTCGATAAAAGCCTGCACGCCGGAGGCGCAGGCCGCCACGCTGGCGACCACCGGCCCGCGCAGGCCGTTCTGGATGCTGACCTGGCACGCGGCCATGGAGGGCGAGAGCATCGGCACCATGAAGGGGCTGACGCGCTGGGGTCCCTGCGCCTGGTACACCTGCTCGCCGAGCGCCACGTCCCCGATGCCGCCGCCGCCGGTGTTGATGACGACCGCGATGTCGTCGCGGTTGGCGTCGCTGATCTCCAGCTTCGCGTTCTCGATCGCCTGCGCTGCGGCCGCAACCGCCAGCTGGCTGAATCGGCTCATCCGGCGCGCCTGCTTGAACTCCATGAAGTCGCGCGGCTCGAAACCCTTCACCTCGGCGGCGATACGGACCTCCTCGTTCGAGGGGTCGAAGCCGGTGATGGTGGCCACGCCGCTGACGCCGGCGATGAGGTTCGACCAGAAGGTCGGCACGTCGTTGCCGATGGGCGAGACAGTGCCCATGCCGGTCACGACCGCGCGTCGCCCGGGGTCGCGGCTCACCTCAGTCCTCGTAGCGTCGGACGATGACCGTGCTGTTGTGGCCGCCCAGGCCCATTGAGTTGGAGAGGGCGACGCGAACGTCCGCCTGTCGCGCCTGGTTGGGGACGTAGTCGAGCGTCAGGTCAGGATCGGGATGGCGGTAATTGATGGTGGGCGCGATGCAGCCGGTCTGGATGGTCTTGACGCAGACCCAGGCCTCGAAGGCGCCGGCGGCGCCCATCATGTGGCCGGTCATGCTCTTCGACGAGCTGATTGCCAGCCCGTTGCGGGCGTGGTCGCCGAACACAGCCTCGATCGCCATCGACTCATAACGGTCATTGAGCGGCGTGCTCGTGCCGTGGGCGTTGATGTAGTCGACCGCATCCGGCTCCAGGCTGGCCCGCTCCAGCGCCGCCTTCATGGCGCGTTGGTTGCCCTCACCCTTCTCGGCCGGCGCCACCATGTGCACCGCGTCGGCCGACGAGCCATAGCCCACCACCTCGGCGATCGGCGTCGCCCCCCGCGCCTTCGCGTGCTCGAGCTCCTCCAGCACCAGCACGGTGCAGCCCTCGGATACGACGAAGCCGTTACGCGTGGCGTCGAACGGGCGGCTCGCGATCTGCGGGTTGTACTCGCCGGTGTCGGGGTCGACGGGCGAACCGAGGGCCTTCATCTGCCCGAAGCCGGCAATCGCCAGCGGCACCACCACCGCATCGGTTCCGGCGCCGAGCATGATGTCCGCCTGGCCCCGGGCGATCGACTCCATCGCCTCGCCGACCGCGTGGCCACCTGTGGCGCAGGCGCTGACGATGGCCATGTTCGGGCCACGGATGCCGTACTGGATGGCGACCATGCCACTGGCGGCGTCCGGAATCATGTGCGGGATCAGGAACGGCGAGACCCGACCCGGTCCGCGCTTGTCCAGTGTCAGGACCCCGTCCGAGATCATGCCGATGCCACCGATGGAGGTGCCGACCACCATGCCGAACCGATCCGGATCGGCCTGGGCGGTATCGAGCTGGCCGCCGTCGTTCAGCAGGCCGGCATGGCGGAGCGCCTCACCGGTGGCCGCCACCGCGAAGTGGGTGTTGCGGTCGTGACGCCGGACATCGCGCGCGTCCATGTGCTGGGTGGCGTCGAAGCCCTTGACTTCGCCGGCGACGTGAATGTCGTAGCCGGTGGTATCGAAGGCGGTGATGTCGGTGATGCCTGATTGGCCGGCGACCAGCCCTTCCCAGTTGGCTTCGGCCCCGATGCCGACTGGTGATAGGACGCCGAAGCCGGTGACGACGGCGCGGCGGCCGGTCACGAAGGGAGCCAGATGCCGTCCGCCCCTGGGCTGTCGACCGCATGGACCGATGTGCCCGGCACGATGCGCCGGATCAACCCGGTCAGCACACGCCCGGGTCCGACCTCCACGAAGTCGGTGACGCCGTCGGCTGCCATGCGGCGGATGGTGTCGGTCCACTGCACGCCATGCACGAGGTGCTCGGTCAGCTCGCGCCGCAGCCCATCGGCGGTCTGGATGATGCTGGCGTGCACGTTGCCGAGCATCGGAGGCGTCGGATCACGGAATGGGACGCGGGCCAGGATGCGGCCGAACTCGTCTCGGGCGCGGCGCATCAGCGGTGAATGGCTGGCCACGCTGACGGTCAGGCGCGCCGCCTTGCGGGCACCGACCGTGCGGCTCATCTCGAGGGCGAAGACCAGGGCGGGGATGACGCCGGACAGGACGATCTGGCCCGGCGCGTTGCGGTTGGCCACCGCGATCTCGCCGTGCTCGCGGGCCTGGTCCACGATGTCGTGCACCTGCTCGTCGGTCAGGCCGATGACAGCGCCCATGCCTCCGTCAATGCCGCGCTCCTGCATGATCCGGCCGCGCTCCCGCACCAGCCGCATGGCGGTCTCGAAGTCGATCGCATCGGCCGCCACGGCGGCGGCGTACTGGCCCGCCGAATGGCCGGCCAGCAGCTGTGGGCGCAGCTCGATCCCCGCTTCGCGGGCATCGGCGCGCAGGGCCTCCAGATACGCGATGCTGGTGGCCAGGATGGCCGGCTGGGCGTTGATGGTGAGGTCGAGCTCCTCCGCCGGTCCCTCGGCAATCAGGCGGCTGATCGAGAAGCCGAGTGCCGCATCGGCGCGCTCCATGATCGCCTGCGCCTCGGGCGAGCGCTCGAGCAGGGCGGTGCCCATGCCCACGTACTGAGAGCCCTGTCCCGGAAAGACGAAGGCATGGTGGCGCACGGCGGGGGAGGGGGTCTTCGTTGTTTGGTCGGTCATGCGGCTCTATCGGTCAAATGGGCGGCTCCGAGTATAGACGTGAGCACGAATTCCGCCCATGTCGACCGTCTGGCGACTCAGCGATCGCAGAACGAGCCGGGGATCGGAGCCAGCCGGTACCTCGGTGGGTCGGCTTGGTTATCGACAGCCACGATGTGGTGCCAGGCAGGGTAGACGAAGTAATCGACGGAAACCTCGAGGACATGCGGGTGCTCGGCGTATAGGCCTTTGCCCGGCCCCGAGCGATATTCCTCCTGCCCCTGCTCGAGACCGCGACGGTCCAGGTCGCACGAGAAGGCGATGTCATCCGCCGTCCAGCCATCCGTGTCGGGGGCCTCTTCGGCCTCCACCGGCAGGGCGCAGTGCTCCACCGCCCACAGACCGATTGCGCGGACCGCCTCCGTTGGGCGGCGGCTGATCACCGCCGGGTCGCCGCCCGGCGTCAGCTGCTCGGCGGCGGCCGCCGCCGAGATGGCGAGTGCCTCCCGCGCGGCTGGCTGGATGATGTCCGGCGCGACCCTGGCCAGCGTCGCAACGTGAGCGATGAACACCTGCCGCTCCAGGAGGGCCCCGGTGGCCCACAGCATATTGCCCACCAGTGGCTCCCAGACGCCGCACGCGGCCTCCGCGGAGGACATGCCCCTGACATTCGGAACGCGCACCGCCTCCAGCGCGTGCGCCACCTCGGCCACCAGGCGATCGACCTCCGCCTCCCACCCCGCGGGGTACGGCGGGTCGCCGAGCAGCGCTTGGCGCAGCTGTTCCGCGTCCACGTTGCCCAGGTTGCCGACCGGCACTCCGCTGCCGCCCGGATTCGGCGTGGCGGGGACGCTCGACGTCGCCAACGGACTCGCTGAGTTGGAAGTCGGCGGCGACTCGCCCGGCCCGCCGCACGCTGCGGCCGCGGCGCACAGCGCCGCGATGATGAGGAACCGCGCCACCTACTCCCCCTCAATCGCCGAAAATCGGCGGACGACCTCGTAGAGCACGGGCAGCCCGAAGCGCAGCGCGCTGACCGGGATGCGCTCGTCGTTGGCGTGATACAGCGACAGCAGTGGCTGGTCGGGATCCAGGCGCAGCGGCGTGAAGCCGTAGGTCGGGGTACCGAGCCTGGCCATCGCCTTTCCATCGGTCCCGAGCGTGATCATCATCGGCAGGGCGACTGCCTCGGGATCGGCTCGCGTCAGGGCCTCCTGCATGAGCCGCACGATTGGCGCGTCGGCCGGGCAGTCGACCGGCGGCATGCTCATCACCGACTCGACCTGCACCTCGTCACCGGCGATCTCCTGCAGGCGTTGCAGCAGAGCCTCCTGGTCGGTGCCCGGCAGCGTGCGGACGTCGATCTCCGCCTCGCCGATGCCCGGCACCACGTTCACCTTCTTGCCAACGTGGATGACGGTCGGGGTCACCGTGTCGCGCAGCATGCCGTCGAGCGAGCGCTGCATGGTCGGTTCGCTGACGGCCGCCTCGATGGCCGCCGTGACGGCCTCATCATCGCCGGCCTCGGCCAGGCGCAGGACCTCGCCCAGGCCGATGCCCTCGAAGAAGCCGCGCACCACTGCCGTCGGTCGCGCCGGCTGGTGCGCGGCGGCGAGGCGGCTCGCGGCAGCGGCCAGCTTGATGGCGGCGTTGTCCGGCGACGGCATCGAGCCGTGGCTGGGCGTGCCGGTGGCGCGCATCCGGGTCCAGATGATGCCCTTCTCCGCCACCTGGATGGCGTAGGCCCGCCGCCCGCCGACAGTCATGGAGTAGCCACCGACCTCGTTCAGTGCGGCCGCCGCCGGTCGGCCGGCGGCATCGGCGAAGAGGTCCGGACGGGCGTCAACCCAGTGCAGCGCCCCGTACTGGCCGCCGGCCTCCTCGTCCGCCACCGCCGCCAGGATCACGTCCCGCCGCAGCTCGCGCGCTTCCCGTTTCAGGGCAAGCATCACGGCCAGCTCCATGGCGACCATGTCCTTCATGTCGACCGCGCCGCGGCCCCAGACCTGCCCGTCGATCAGCTGGGCGCCGAACGGATCGTGGGTCCAGCCCTCGGCGTCGACCGGCACCACGTCCAGGTGCGAGAGCAGGATCAACGGCGGCTCGGGATCGGGCACGGTGGCCGGCAGCCGGGCGAAGCAGGAGCCGCGACCGGGCGCCAATTCCAGCACCTCCGCCGCGATCCCGGCCTCGGTCAGCACCTCGGCGCAGAGGGCGGCCGCCCTCGTCTCGCCACCGGTGGAGTCGAGGCCGGCGGCCGCATCGCGAACGCCCGGCGGGTTCACCGACGGGATGCGGATCAGGTCGCGCAGCAGCTCCACGCATTCATCGGTGGCGCGCTCCCAGTCGGTCATGACCTCAGCGATATCCGACCGCGGGCGAGCCGGCAGCCTCGGGACCGGCTGACGCCGGGTGCGCTCGGCGCCGGGCGTGCCGGCGCCGAACGATCAGCGCCAGCGGCAGCTCGGCCAGCAGCAGCACAACGGCGACCACCAGGAGGACCGGCAGGTCGTCGGCGAGCCCCATGACCAGCAATGCGGCCAGGAAGTAGCCGTGGATCGCGACCCGCGTCCCGGTCGCCAGCCGGAGGTCCAGGATGGCCACCCTGCTGCCGTCCGGTTCGCCGTGATCGTAGGCCACCGCCCATACCGCCACACCCAGGAAGACAAGCATCGTCAGCGCGAACGGCACCCCGCCGCCACCCGGCGCGGGATCGACCAGGGGCTTGATGAGAATGAACGGGATCAGGCCACCGATCAGCAGCACGAAGGCCGGGAACGGGACCAGCAGCTGCAGCCACTCCAGGGAGGATCGGGTGCGGGCCGCGTCGCGCAGCCATCGGGTCAGCAGGCTGAAGCCGAAGGTGACGAATAGCCACGCGTAGAAGTTTCCGTACGGGACGCCGAACCAGCCGTCGCTGGGGTCGATGCCGACCCATGTCCATAGCCCCATCCGGATCGCGATGGCGTCGAAGGCCAGGTCCAGGCTGATGGCCAGCACGCTGTCGACCACCGGTGCGTACCGACGTCGCACACCCAGTGCATCGGTGATGCGCATGGCCCCCGCGATGATGAGCGCCCAGGTCAGGCCGATGACGACCGGCGCCCGATCGATCTCCAGCGTCCAGGCGGGGTTGTAGTGGTAAGTCTGGAAGATCAGCTGGTCGAGCTCCTCCAGCAGGATGCCGAAGGTGGCCGCGCTGATCAGCTCGAAGAAGGGCAGGCGGCCACGCCGCAGCGCAGCCACCGCGGCCCCGATGAAGAAGGCCGTGGCCGAGATCTCGATCAGCAGGTAGTCGGGATGCATGCCGGAGCGATGGTATCGGCCGGCGGATGGGGCTGCTCAGCCAGCGGCGAGTGCCGGGCGCCTGCGAGCGGCCAGCAGCCAACCGGCCAGGCCCACCGCGAACATTCCCACGCCGGCGAGCACGGCCTGGATCGGCAGCGTCACCACCAGCAGCAGGCAGCCCAGCAGCCCGGCGACGTTGAGGAACCGGGGCCAGCGCCGCTGTCCACCGCTCTGGGTGAAGGCTGCGGCGTTCGCGATGGCGTAGTAGATGAGGACGCCGAACGACGAGAAGCCGATGGCTCCACGCAGGTCGATGGTGAGCACCAGCAGGCTGATCGCCACGGCCAGCGCCAGCTCCGCGTGGTCGGGCACCCGAAAGCGCGGATGGACCGAGGCCAGCCAGCGCGGCAGGTCGGCGTTGCGCCCCATCGCCAGCGCGGTACGTCCAACACCGGCGATCAGGGCCAGCAGAGCGCCGAGGCTCGCCACCGCGGCCCCGGCCTGCACGACGGGCAGCGCCCAGGCGGCGCCCACGGCTTCCACTGCCGTGGCGAGCGGCCGCGAGCTGCCGGCCAGCGCGTGGGCGCCCGCAGCTGCCAGCGCCGTGACCCCGACCGCGAGGTAGATCACCACCGTGATACCCAGCGCGACGGGAATGGCGCGGGGGATGGTGCGTTCTGGCTCGCGAACCTCCTCGCCCAGCGTGGCGATCCGGGCATAGCCGGCGAAGGCAAAGAAGAGCAGCCCGGCTGACTGCAGCACTCCATATACGCCGGGCACGTCGCCCCCTGGCGCTGCCTCGCCACGGGACACGGTTCCGGCCGCCGCGACCGCCACGAAGACAGCCAACGCCACGACGGACAGCGCCACCAGCACGCGCGCCACGCCGGCGGTGCGCGTGATGCCGCGATAGTTCACCGCCGTGAGGCCGATCACCGCGGCCACGGCCAGCAACCGTTGCGGGAGCCCCGGCTGCGGCAGCAGGTAGGCCGCGAACGTGAGCGCCATGGCGGCGCTGGATGCCGTCTTGCCGATCACGAAGCCCCA
>DATBRW010000172.1:0-7076 GCA_036560125.1 Candidatus Limnocylindria bacterium | reverse complement strand
GTCGAGCGCGGCCGTGGCGCCTGGTGGCCGTGGCTGGCCTACGGCCTGATCGCGGCGCTGGGGCTGTACGTCCACTTCTTCGTGGCGCTGGTGGTGGCCGCCCACGGGCTGTGGCTGCTGGTCACCCGCCAGGTGCCGGGCTGGCGCGGCATCGCGGCCGGTGGCATCCCGCTGCTGCTGGCCGCCGCGCCGATCCCGCTGATCATCGTCCAGTTCGGGGGGGAACAGGAATGGATCCCACCGCTGACCCTGTCACAGGCCGCGGGCGCCATCACCGATCTCGCAGGCGGCCTGCCGCTGCTGCTGGCGCTGACCGCGCTGGGGGTGGTGGCCGTGGTGGCCCGGCCGCGTGACCCCGTCATCTGGCTGCTGGTGGGGTGCATCGTCATCCCGATCGTGGGGGCGGCCGCCATCTCGGTCGTCAAGCCGATGTTCGTGGGCCGCTACCTGATCATCGTCCTGCCGTTCGTGGCGGTGCTGGCCGCGTGCGCGCTGGTGGCGCTTCCCAAAGCCTGGATGCGTGGCGCGGCGGCCGTGGCGGTGGCCGGGCTGCTGCTCCTGGCCCTCCCGAGCGCCTACGCCGATACGCACCAGCAGGACTGGCGAGCGGCCGGCCCGTGGATGGCGAGCCGGGTCCAGGCGGGCGATCGCCTGATCGCCGGGAACGGCCAGCGCTCGATCAACTACTACCTTCGGAAGGCGGGGACGGAGGAGGTGCCGCGCATCACCACCGCCGGCGATGCGCTGGCCGAGGCTTCCGCCGGCCGGGTCTGGTTGGTGATGACCCAGAGCGCGGCCAGCAGCTCGTTGCGCGAACGCCTGGCGGCAGGCTTCGACGAGATCGAGGAGCACGACTTCGGTGACCATCTGACGGTCGTGCTGCTGGAACCGCGCGACGCATCGGCTCCGCCTGGCTGACGAAGGACCGATGGAGAGCGAGCGTCCCATGTCCCGCGCCTGGCTGGGCGGGCGCATCAGCGAGGAGCATCGGGCCAGCCTGCTCAGCTGGCTGCCCTGGCTTGGGCTGATCCTGCCCATGGCCGCCCTGCTCGCGCTGGCGATGCGCCACCTGGGCACGCCGAGCCTGTGGCGGGATGAAGTCTCCAGCGTCGTCTTCGCCAAGGGCTCGCTGGGGGACCTGCTGACCATCATCGGCCGCGACCGCGACGCGGTGGGGCTGGCCAACATGGCGACCTACTACCTGCTGCTCCACTTCTGGCTGGCGGTGGGCGAGACCGAGTCCCGCATCCGGCTGCTGTCGGTGCTGTTCGGGGTGGCCAGCGTGGTGCCGGTCTACTTCATCGCCCGCCGGCTGGGCGGCTGGCTGGCGGCGGGGCTGGCGGCCGCCATCTTCGCCCTGATCCCCTACGTCATCCACTACAGCCAGGAGGCGCGCGGCTACTCGCTGGCGATGCTGATCGGCGGCGCCCTGACCTGGCTGGTGCTGATCGGGGTCGAGCGCGGCCGTGGCGCCTGGTGGCCGTGGCTGGCCTACGGCCTGATCGCGGCGCTGGGGCTGTACGTCCACTTCTTCGTGGCGCTGGTGGTGGCCGCCCACGGCTTGTGGTTGCTGGTCACTCGCCAGGTGCCGGGCTGGCGCGGCATCGCGGCCGGTGGCATCCCCCTGCTGCTGGCCGCCGCGCCGATCCCGCTGATCATCGTCCAGTTCGGCGGCGAACACGGCTGGATTCCACCCTTCAACCTGCCACGTTTCTACGGCGCCGTGGTGGAGCTGACCGGCAGCCTGTGGTTGCTCATCGGCATGACCGCGCTGCTGGTACTCGCCGCGGTGCTGCGCCGCCGCGATCCCCGCGTCTGGCTCCTGATCGCCAGCGTCCTGCTGCCGATCGCGGTCGTGGCAGTCGTGTCGCTGTTCAAGCCGTTCTTCATTCCCCGCTACGTGATCATGGTGCTGCCGATGCTGGCGGTCCTGGCGAGCGTGGCGCTGGTGGCGGTGCGCCCCGTCCTGCTGCGGGCAGTCATGGTTGCGGCCCTGTTCGTGGCCCTGGTGCTGGCCGTGCCGTCCGCCTACTGGAGCGCGACCAACATCCGCTGGCGCGAGGTCGGCCGCTGGATGGCCGAGGAGGTGCAGCCCGGCGATCGAGTGTGGATGCAGTCGTGGATCGGCTCGCCGCTCGAGTACTACCTGCATCGCGCCAGCCCCAACGCCGCGCCCGATCGGGTCAGCTTCGACGAGGCCCTCTTCGACAGCAGGGCCAGGGTGTGGCTGGCGCTGACTGGCAAGCGCCAGGGCGAGATCCGCGACACCGTGCTGCTCTTCCTCAAGCGCTACCAGGTCGTCGACGCACGCAACCTGGGCGCCCGCGGGCGCCTCTTCCTGCTCGAGCCGATCGACCAGGCGACCTCGGCCGTTTCGTCGCCAATCGGGCGGCTTTGATACGATCCCGCGGTTCCAGCCAGCCCGGGAGGATCAGGTGAGGCCACCGAGCGACGCCGAGACCGCGTTGCGGCGGCACCGAAGTCCGAGCACTCGGGTGCTGCTCAGCTCCCTGCTCCGACCATCCCGCTTCGCGGTGGTCGGCGTCATCGGCCTGGCCGTCAACATCGCCGCCTTCGTCTTCTGCACCGAGCTGCTGGGGATGCACTACGCCCTGGCGGCGATCGTCGCCTCCCAGGTCTCGACGCTCAACAACTTCATCCTGACCGAGCTGTGGGTCTTCAGGGGACGCCAGGCGCGCCGCCACATCGTCGTCCGCTACCTCACCTTCAATGCCCTGAACGTGGCCACCCTGGCGGTGCGCGTGCCGCTGCTGGTGCTCATCACCGAATGGATCGGCCTGGCGCCCCTGCTGTCGAACGTGATCGCTATCGGCGTGACCTTCGGCATCCGCTACTTCATCGCCGAGAACTGGATCTGGGCCGGGCGCGACGCACGGGATCAGTCAGCTGCCGACGGCTGGTTCCATTACGACATCCACGGCCTGGCGCGCTTGAGCTCGCGGATCGCCCTGCCGGAGCTGGCCGCATTCAACACGCCCGAGCCGGTCGAGCCGGACATCGTGATCGCCCGACGCTTCGGCCTGGGTGGCCTGCCGCGACTGCGGGTCAGCATCGGCTCCGAGGACGGCGTCATCCGCTACCGGGAGCAGCTGGGCGCGGCCGGCGTGGCATTCGACGTCCACCTGGACCCGCGGATACGGATCGAGCCCAACTGGCTGCTGGCCTGGTCGCACCACGTCCTGTACACGAACGTGGTGGAGCCGCTGCTTCGCTTCCTGCTCGTCAGCCGCGGCGTGGTGCTACTGCATTGCGCGTCGGTGGATACCGAGCGCGGCGCCTTGCTCATGTCGGCCCAGACCGATACCGGTAAGACGAGCACCCTGCTGCGGCTGCTGATGCATCGGCCCTGGGGATTCATGGGCGATGACATGGCCATCATCCGGCCGGACGGGCATGTCCTGTCCTATCCGAAGCCGATGACGCTGTCGCTGCACACCATGAGCGCCGTCAACGAATCGGCGCTGCCCCTGGCCGATCGGTTCATGCTCGCCATCCGCAGCCGCGTGCACTCCAAGCAGAGCCGATCGATCGGCCATGCGCTGGGCCGCTGGCCCGTGCCAATCGTCACCATCAACTCCGTCGTCCAGCTGCTGGTGCCGCCGCCCAAGTACCACGTCACCTCGCTCCTGGACTGCGACATGGTCGACGAGTCGCCGCTCGATGGCGTGCTGCTTATGGAGCGTGGGCAACCGGTGATCGAGGACGTGGCGCTCGAGCCGGCGCTGGATGAGCTGCTGGCCAACACGGAGGATGCCTACACCTTCCCGCCCTTCGGCTGGTTCGCGCCGTACCTTGTCTTCGATGGGCTCGGCGTCGATGCGCTGCGCGCGCGCGAGCGGGAGCTGCTCCGCTCGGCGGTGGCGCGTGGCTGGCGGAGCCGGCTGCGAGTGGTCGGGCACGAATGGGCGGAGCTGATTCCCACCCTGCTCGATGGTCGGACCACGGCCCGCCGGCCCTCGACCACCCGGGCGCCAGCCCCCGTCGGTAGTGCCCTGGGCTGATACTTCTTACCCATGGTCGGCGCGCGGCGCCGACCTCATGCTGACGTGGTCATGACACGTCGCGCCCGATCCGCCCTGCTCATCGCCCTTGCCCTGACGGCCTGGACGGTCGCCCCTGCCGTGCGTCCGGCGCAGACCGCGGCGGCCGGCGTGACCCTGTTCGTCGACGGCAAGCACGGCAGCGACAGCAACGGCGGGCGCTCGTGGGGCGACGCCTACAAGACCATCAACTACGCCGCGCGTCGCGTGCCCAACGGCATCGCGGCCGCAGGCTGGACCGTGGTGGTCCGCGGCTACACCGACTACATCTACCGGGAGCGCCCGGTGCCGGGCAACTACGACCGCGCCGGCACCGCCAACGCCCCGGTGGTGTTCACCGCCGAAGGGTGGTCGCCGGGCGCCACCGACTACGTCAAGCCGATCGTGTCCGGCGCGCAGGTCGCCCCCCATTCGGGCAATTCATGGGCGCCCGATTCGACCAATGGCGTGTGGTCCACCTCCTGGGGCGCCGCTCCCTCCGGGTTCGATCGGTTCAAGCCCTACTCCAGCGCCATCTTCCAGAACCGCACCGGCTTCATGTGGCAGCACGCCAGCCTGGCCGACCTGCGCAACCGGGCCGGCACCGGCGCCGGCGGCTATTGGTGGGATGACGCCGCGAACCGGCTGTACGTGGCCACCCGCAACGGCGTGGCGCCCGGATCGGTGACGATCGAGGTGCCCACCTACATGGGCTTCTACTTCACCGGCGTGGCCGGCTCTCGGTATGTTTCGGTGCGCGGCTTCGTAGTGCAGCACACCTCGATGGGGGTCACCTTCCACCAGGGAGCCGATCACAGCTCGGCCTGGGACAACACCGCGGTCGGCAACACGCCCATGGCCTTCGGCACGTCCGGCCGCGCAACGGGATCCGGCTTCGACGCGGCCGTCGGCAACCAGTTCCTGCGCAACAGCGCCTCCTACAGCACCCTGCAGGGCTTCAAGGTGGACGCGGGCTCGCAGGACACGGTCATCTGCAACAACACGGTGAGCCACAACGCGCTGCAGGGGATCAAGGTCCAGGGGCCCAACAACAGCAGCGACCACCGCGCCACCTACGGCACCGAGATCTGCCGCAACACCATGGCCTCCCAGAACGTGCGGCGGCCCGGACCCGACCGCGCGGACGAGCGGCCCAACGGACTGACGCTCACGAATGGCGCGCGCGGCACGAACGTGCATGACAACGTCATCCGCGGCAACACCATTGGCGTGCAGATCAACCAGGGTGGCATCGGCTCGCCGATCTCGAACACGATCTTCAAGCACAACCAGGTGTTCGGCAACACGGGCGCCGGCCTGAACCTGCGCGACGGCGTCGCCTCCGCCCACTCGGGCACGGGGCTCATGACCTTCTCCTTCAACCTGTACTGGGACAACCAGTACGGCATCCGGGTCAACGAGGGCAGCACCAACAAGGTATTCCGCCACGAGACCGTCTACGACAACCGGAGCTCGGGCATCTTCATCGGCTGCGACTGCCCGTCGTCCCGCACTGAGGTGGACGTGCAGGAGAGCCTGGTCTCGCACAACGGTGGGTACGGCATCCGCATCGCGCCGGCCCAGACGGTGCGCCTGAAGTTCGTGGGCACGCCATCGAACAAGAGCGGCGGCGTGCTGGGCCCGGCCACCAAGTACCGGATGAACAGCCGGCCCGCCGGCTACATATCTCGCACCCCCGGCAGCAGCCAGTTCGTGCGGATCGCCTCGGTCTCGTACCAGTACACCGCCGGGCCGAGCGCCAGCCCCATCGGCGCGCGTTACTGAGCAGATCCCTCCGCCGGTATCCAAGCCGGCAGCTCGCGGCCCAGTAGCACCTCCAGCTCTCGGTTGGCGCCCTCCATCTCTCCCCGCAGGCGCTCGGCCGCCTCACCGGTCAGCGCATCGCGTGCGGCAGCCTCCGTGTTCAGGTTGACCGCCGAGCGGTAGAGGCGGCGGCGCATGCGCTGCGGGGCCACGCGGCGAGCCGCCTTGCGCAGCCACTCTGGCGGATCGTTGAGGGCGCGACGCAACACCATGTTGCGTGAGCGCTTGCTGGCGTTCACCACGGCGAAATCCGGTTGGTGGTCGGGGTCGACGCCCAGGAATGCGAGCGTGTCGCGGTAGGCGCCCGCGGTATCGGCCCTGAAGTCGTCATACAGGATGACGTGCACCCGCTCGCGGCCGAATCGGTCCAGGTAGCGAGCCAGCTGCGGGGCGTAGGTCGCGACGCGCCGATAGAGCAGGCCCCGTGGGAAGTTGGCGTGGGACGGGATGCGCCTGCCTTCCGCCCGATCCTGCTCGGCGGCCAGTGCATCGGCCAGGGCAAGGTCCTCGTGGCCGTTGTAGACGAACTGGCTGTGCAGGGACGGGATCATCTCGACCGGGTCCCGCAGCATGA
This sequence comes from Candidatus Limnocylindria bacterium, assembly GCA_036560125.1. Lineage (GTDB taxonomy): Bacteria > Chloroflexota > Limnocylindria > QHBO01 > QHBO01 > DASSCW01. The sequence goes on along the minus strand of DATBRW010000172.1, from coordinate 638 downwards.
CGATGATCCGCGCGTCGGGCACGGCCTGCCCGATCTCGTCGGCGGCGCATTCGGAGTAGAGGTACCAGACAGAACCCTCCCCGATCCGGCGCCGGTCGCCGGCACCTGCGAAGTAGGACCGATATTGCTGATCGCTCGGACGGCGGCGGTACCGGAAGTCAAGGTCCGAGCCGAAGTAGTGCGGTTCCTTCGGATCGGACATGAACACGTCCGGATGCTGGGCCAGGTACGCGTACAGCGCGGTGGTGCCGCACTTCGGCGCACCCACGATGAAGAAGTTCGGCAGCGTCATGCCGCGGGCTCCTGCAGCCACAAGCCGAGATCGCGACCGACCATGCCGCTCAACCTCTCGACCTCCGGGCGCAGGTCCTCGACGAGCCTGGCGCGCAGCTGCGGATCCATGGTGGCGCGGTCCTGCGGGCGGGCATTCAGCCGGGTGGCGGTGCGGTAGATGCCCTTGCGCGTGTTCTTGGGCAGGATGCGGCGGGCCGCGCCGCGCGCCCAGCCGGGCGGGCTGGCCATGAGGCGTTGCGCAAGGCGACTGCGGCTCGCCTTGGCCGGGTTCTTGACCTCCAGGCGCGGGCGGAAGGCGTCGTCAACGCCCAGGAAGCGAAAGGTTGCCGCCACCGACGCCGCCG
>DATBRW010000171.1:0-11827 GCA_036560125.1 Candidatus Limnocylindria bacterium | reverse complement strand
GGCGGTCCGCTGGTCGTTCCACAGGATGGCTGGCCGCAGCACCTCGTCGGAGGCGTCCAGCAGGACGGCACCGTGCATCTGGCCGGCCAGGCCGATGCCCTCGACCTCATCCGCCCGCGCACCGGTCTCGGCCAGGACCGTCCGGATCGCGGCCGCCGCACCGCTCCACCAATCGGCGGGATCCTGCTCGCTCCACAGCGGCTTGGGAGTGGAGAGGCCATAAGCGGACTGCCCGATGCCACGCACCACCCCATCGCCATCGACCAGGACGGCCTTGGTGGCGGTGGTCGAGACGTCCAATCCGAGGACGAGGCCCACGGTCAGCCGGTCAGTCTTCGGGGGAGGCGTCCGCGCCGCTGGCCCAGATGCGCTGGTTGACGAGGTTCTCCAGGTATTCCTGGCGACCCGACACCGGCCGCGGATCGATCCCGCCCTCGGCCACCTGCGCACTCAGTGTCTCCAGCGAGGCTCCGCCGGCCAGGATCTCGCGACCCAGCCCGCCTTCCCAACCGGCGTAGCGCGCCTCGCGCGCCTGGCGCAGCGTGCCGCGCCGCAGCATCTCGTCCGCCACCAGCAGCGAGCGCGCCAGCGTGTCCATCCCGCCAATGTGAGCGTGGAACAGGTCGACCCGGTCCATGCTCTGGCGACGCAGCTTGGTGTCGAAGTTGAAGCCGCCGCTGCTGAAGCCGCCAGCCTGCAGGATCTCGTGGATGGCCAGCGCCAGCTCGTCCACCGAGTTCGGGAACTGGTCGGTGTCCCAGCCGTTCTGGTAGTCGCCGCGGTTGACGTCGATGCTGCCGAAGATGCCGAGCGCGATGGCGGTGCTCACCTCGTGCTGGAAGCTGTGCCCCGCCAGGGTGGCGTGGTTGACCTCGAGGTTGACGCGGTACTCGTCCTCCAGCCCGTGCCGGGCCAGGAAGCCGTGGACGGTGGCCGCGTCGTAGTCGTACTGGTGCTTGGTCGGCTCCTGCGGCTTCGGCTCGATCAGCAGCAAACCCTCGAAGCCGATGCGATGCTTGTGCTCGGCCACCATCTGGAGGAAGCGCGCCAGCTGCCGCTCCTCGCGCGCCAGGTCGGTGTTCAGCAGGGACTCGTAGCCCTCGCGACCGCCCCAAAGCACGTAGTTCGCGCCACCCAGCTGCTTGGTGGCGTCCAGCATCGAGCGCACCTGGGCGGCGGCGAAGGCGAACACCTCGGGATCGGGGTTGGTGGCGGCACCGGCGGCGTAGCGCGGGTGGCTGAACAGGTTGGCGGTGCCCCACAGCAGTCGCGCGCCGGTCTCGTCCATGCGCTGCGCGATGCGCTCCACCACCCCCTCGAGGTTGGCCTGGGTCTCTGCGAAGGAAGTGCCCTCCGGGGCCACGTCGCGGTCATGGAAGGTGAAGAACGGGGCGCCCAGCTTGCCGATGAACTCGAAGGCGGCGTCGACCCTGGCGGCGGCGCCCTCCATCGGGTCGACCCCGGGGTTCAGCCAGGGCCGATCGAAGGTGCCGGCCCCGAACACGTCGGAGCCCGGCCAGTTGAAGGAATGCCACAGGCACACCGCCACCCGCAGCTGCTCGTCCATTCGCCGGCCGCCCACCACGCGGTCGGGCTGGTAGACCTTGAAGGCCAGCGGATCGTCCGATCCAAGGCCACCGAAGGGGATCGGTCCGGGGACGTCGGGAAAGAATTCGCCTGGCACGCTCCACTCCTCCGCCGCGCTCAGGATCAGGTCGTTCGAGCCTAGCACAGGTTTGTGCTTCAATCGCACAAATTCATCCGGCCAAGACGGGGCCGATGGATCCCCGCTCATTGTCACAAATGTGACAGCCCGGGCCACTAACGCAATCGGCAGTGGCGCGTTACTAGGTGTGCGCCGGGCATTCGTGTTGGCGAGTCTCTCGCCAGGGCAGCCACGAATGCCCGGCTTTGCTTTGCCCGGGCTTATGCGTCGATGCGGGGCGAGGAGCTAGCGGCCGGGATCGTCGAATTCGGGATCGACCGGGGCGGTGGGCCCTACGTTGTTCAGCGTGGGCAACAAGATGAAGCCCATCAACGCCATGGCGCCGCCGAAGACGATGAGCAGGACCGCGCCGGCGGCCTCATAGCTGAGGAACCAGTACACGGTGCCGAGCAGAACGATGCCGATCGGCAGGATGAGGTACGTCCTCAGCGACATGTGCCGATGATAGCGGCAGAGCTGACGCTGGTGCTCCACGGCGTCGCTTGGTAGAACCTGGGCATATCTATACCTTCAGCAGATCCAGCCACAGTCGGTGCGAGAGACGTTGGGCCGCTCGCCGGTCGGCCGGATCCCGCTGAGGGGGTCGTTGGCCTTGACCAGGGGCCTGGCGTTCAGGATCTCGGCGCTCTCGGCCAGCGTCCCGCGGCGGACCGCCGAATCGGTGACCGACGGGGCCATCTCGACCCGCTCGACCACCACGATGGGCGGTGGCCCTATCGCTTCGCGGGCCGTGACGACCGTGCCGTCAGGGTAGGGGAGCCAGAGGCCGCGCATGCGGGCGATGAAGTGCTCCGCCATGCCGGGGACGAGCATATCGACGATGCCGCGACCGCTGCGGCGGTAGCCGCGCGGTCGCTCATCGGCCTGGACCCGGTCGACGAAGGGTCGCTGCAGCAGCTCCAGGACCGCGACGCTGACGGCCTCGGGCGCATCCACCCTGGTCTCTCCATCAGCGAAGATGGCCCGCCCAACGACCTCCGATTCGCCGGTCCGGCGGTTGGCGCGGACGAGCTCGAAGACGATGGTGTCCTCGGTGCGCGGGTCGGTCGGCTGGTTCAGCACGTCCCGCAGGATAGACGAATCACCGTCCTTGACCGCGGGTTTCAGCGCGCCCCGGCGCTGGCCGGCGGCGGGCTAGAATCGGTCCATGCAGGCCATCGACGAGAAGGGCTACCGCGACATGGCTGAAGAGCAGCCCGACGAGCAGATCGACCACTGGGCCGCTGACCTGTTCGTCGACTTCGCCAAGCGCAGGGGAGTCGGCGCCGCCATCGCGGCCTTCTGTCGAGCCGCGCGCCTGGATGAGCGCGGCTTCCAACGTGTCTTCCTGGTCGGTGGCGGTCCGGACCATGTCGTCGGCATCGACACCGGCGGCGCCCTGGCCGCGCCGATCTTCGAGCTGCCAAAGGCCATCGAGGGGCTACGAACGATTGACCCGCAGGCGCGCGAGCGGCTGATCGACTTCCTGGTCGACCACCGCGAGGTGATGAGCTACACGCCCTAGGAGGCGGCCTCGCGGGACGCCCGGATGATGGCGATCGCGTTCTCCAGCTTGAGCTTGCTGACGGTCAGGTAGCGAGCCAGGTTGTCTCGGTTGGTGTCGGGGATCTGCTCGATCAGCTCTGGACGACGCAGCAGGTCGACCAGCTCCTCGATTGCTTCCGCCAGCTTGCCGCGGTTCGACATCAATGCGTCGTCAGTCGCGCGGGCGGCCTTGGCCACCGCCACCTCGCCCGCCACGGTCCGGCCGCGTCGCCGCGTACTCCCGCCTTCAGCGTCGCTGGAGCCGGTGAGGACCCGAAGCTTGGCCAGCGTCAGCTCGCCGGCGGCCACCCTCTTGGCCAATCGGCGGCGCGTCCGCTCGTCACCGATCTTCATCAGCTCGTAGGCGTGGCTGATGGTGTCTTTGCGCACGGACACCAGTTCGCGAATCTCCGGCGGCGCGTCGGCGAGGCGCATGCGGTTTTCAACATAGCCCTTGTCCTTGCCGATCTTCTGGGCGAGCGTTCGCACCGAATAGCCAAGGTCCGTCATCTTGCGGAACATGGCTGCTTCCTCGAGCGGCGAGACGTCCTCGCGCTGGAGGTTCTCGATGATCGAGACCTCGAGCGCCGTCTGGTCGTCGAACTCGGCGACGATGGCCGGGATCGTTTCGCAGTGCGCGAGACCGGAGGCCCGCCAGCGTCGCTCGCCGGCGATCAGCTCGTACTGTGAGCCAACAGGTCGCACCAGGATCGGCTGCAGGACGCCATGCTCGCGGATCGAATCGGCCAGCTCGGTGAGCGAGTCCTCCTCGTAGGAGAGACGCGGCTGGGCGGGGTTAGGGAGGATCTTGCCGACCGGGATCTCCCGGATCTGGGCCTGGATCTCCTGCGACTCGATGAGCGAGACGATGCCGGGGCCCAGGTCGACGGCCTGCGCCTCGTCGAAGAGACGGTGGATGTTTTCCTTGAAGGCTGGACGCTTGCTAGCCAAGTTCGATCACCTCGCGGGCCAGGTCACGGAAGGCACGCGCCGCGGCCGAATTGGTGGCGTACTCGGTCACCGGCTTCCCAGTCAGCGGCGCCTCCCCGAGCTTCACCGTCTGCTTGATCATGGTGTTGAAGACCCGGTGGTCCCCAAGCTCGCGCAGGTTGGCGAGCATCTCGCGCGCGAGTACGGTCCGTCCGTCGAAGAAGGTGGCCAGCAGGCCCATGATCTCCAGATCGTGGTTCAGCTTGAGCTTGATGGTGTTGATCACCTTGATCAACGCGGTCAGGCCCTTGATGGCGTAGTACTGGGTCTGCACCGGGATGATCACCCGGCTGCTGGCGACCAGCGCGTTGATGGTGAGCAGGCCGAGGGTCGGCGGACAGTCGATGATGATCACGTCGAACTGGCGCTGGGTCCAGCCCGCCAGTGCGTCGCGCAGCACCATCTCGCGGCCGATCGCCGTGAACAGCTCCACCTCGGTCGAGGCCAGCTCCAGCGTGGCCGGTGCCACCGACAGGCCGGCCATCTCCGCCGGGCGAACGATCTCGTCGAACGCCACGCGATCCTCGGAGAGGACATCGGCCATCGACACGTGGACCTCGGATAACGAGATGCCAAGGCCGACGGTCAGGTTCGCCTGCGGATCCATGTCGACGCACAGGACTCGGTAGCCAAGCTCCGCCAGCGCGCCGCCCAGATTGATGGCAGTGGTCGTCTTGCCGACGCCGCCTTTCTGGTTCGCGATCGAAATTACCTTGGTCAACGCATCACCCTTTGCTGGTCGACATGGAGGCGGACGTCGTTAATACGACTCGGCCCGATGATAGACGCGGGCCCTTGGGCGGGCCACCCGGGTTATCCACAAAGGCGCGCGGTGGGGATGTCTTTGTGCAAAGACATGCCCGTATACTCGAAGTTGTCCACCATCCATCGGGCCCATAGCTCAGTGGTTAGAGCATCCGGCTCATAACCGGCTGGTCGCAGGTTCGATCCCTGCTGGGCCCACCACCACGCGGAGGACTTCCCTTGTCGACGGCCGATAAGCTGGCGCGCCTCCGGCAGCTGCGTGAGGAAGCGACGGTCGGCGGCGGTGCCAAACGGGTTGAGCAGCAACATCAACGCGGCAAGCTCACGGCACGCGAGCGGTTGGAGCTGCTGCTCGACGAGGGAACCTTCACCGAGCTGGATGCCTTCGTCACGCATCGCGCCACCGACTTCGGCATCGACCGCGAGGTGTACCTCGGTGATGGCGTCGTGACGGGGCACGGCGCGATCGACGGACGTAGCGTCTTCGTCTACGCCCAGGACTTCACGGTGTTCGGTGGCTCATTGTCGGAGGCGCACGCCGAGAAGATCGTGAAGGTCATGGATCTGGCGCTCGAGAACGGTGCGCCGATCATCGGGCTGTCGGACTCCGGCGGTGCGCGCATCCAGGAGGGAGTCGTCTCGCTCGGCGGCTACGCCGACATCTTCCTGCGCAACACGCTGGTCTCCGGTGTCATCCCGCAGCTGTCCCTGGTGCTGGGCCCGTGCGCCGGGGGAGCGGTGTACTCGCCGGCCATCACCGACTTCACGATCATGGTCGACGGGACCAGCTACATGTTCGTCACCGGCCCGAACGTGGTGAAGACCGTCACGCACGAGGAGATCGACTTCGAGGGCCTCGGTGGCGCGCGGGTCCACAACGAGACGAGCGGGGTTGCGCACTTCCTGGCGGCGGGGGAGGCCGATGCCATTGACCTGGCGCGACGGTTGGTCGGCTACTGGCCGTCGAACAACGTCGATCCCGCGCCGCGCGCGGCCGATTGGGCGGAACCCGAGGTGAGCGGTGAAGACCTCGACGCACTCATCCCGGATTCTGCGCAGCAGGCCTACGACATGCACCGGGTGATCGCGGGCATCGTCGATGCGGGGTCGTTCACTGAAGTGCATGCCCACTTTGCGCGCAACGTGATATGCGGTTTCGCCCGCGTCGAGGGGCGGAGCGTCGGCATCGTGGCGCAGCAGCCGGAGGTGCTGGCCGGCGTGCTGGACATCGATTCGTCCGACAAGGCGGCGCGGTTTGTGCGCTTCTGCGACTGCTTCAACATTCCAGTCGTCACCCTGGTCGACGTTCCGGGATTCCTGCCGGGCGTCGACCAGGAGCATCGCGGCATCATCCGCCACGGCGCAAAGCTGCTCTACGCCTACTGCGAGGCGACCGTGCCAAAGGTGACTGTTATCACCCGCAAGGCGTACGGCGGCGCCTACGACGTCATGAGCAGCAAGCACGTGCGCGGCGACCTGAACTTCGCCTGGCCGACCGCCGAGATCGCGGTGATGGGTGTCGAGGGAGCGGTGAACGTCATCTTCAAGGACCGATTGGCCAAAGCCGACGATCCGGAATCGGAACGGGCCACGCTGGTGGCCGAGTACGAAGAGCGGCTCGCCAATCCGTACCTGGCCGCCGCGCGCGGCTATGTCGACGAAGTGATCCTGCCATCGGAGACCCGCGCCCGCGTCGCCAATGGACTGGCGCTGCTGGCCGGCAAGCGCCAATCGGTGCCGCCCAAGAAGCACGGCAACATCCCGCTGTAGCGAAGGTGTCCGTGCGCAAAGACAGCGGGCGGTCCGGCACCCGCATTCGTCGCATCCTGGTCGCCAACCGCGGCGAAATCGCGATCCGGGTGATGCGAGCCTGCCGCGAGATGGGCCGGGAAAGCGTCGCCATCTACTCCGATGCAGACCGGGACGCGCCCCACGTCATGGCGGCCGACCGGGCTCTGCGGGTTGGTCCGCCGGCAGCCTCGGCGTCCTACCTGAATGTCGACGCGATCCTCGACGCAGCCCGCCAGTCGGGCGCCGACGCCATCCATCCCGGCTACGGCTTCCTGTCGGAGAACGCCGGCTTCACCCGCGCGGTGGAGGCGGCGGGCCTTACCTGGATTGGGCCGCCGGCAGCCACCCAGGAAGCGCTCGGCAACAAGCTGGCCGCACGCCGGGCGGTTGCCGATGCCGGGGTGTCGGTCGTGCCCGGCCTGCTGGTGGCGCTCGACGCCGCCGCCCCGCCCGACCTATCCGAGGTTGGCTTCCCGCTGATGCTGAAGGCGGCGGCCGGAGGCGGTGGCCGGGGGATGCGGCGGGTCGACGACCCCGCCGACCTGCCCAATTCCATGGCCGCGGCTGCGCGCGAGGCGCAGGCCGCCTTCGGTGATGGGACCCTGTACGTCGAGCGGATGATCGCCCCTGCCCGCCACATTGAGGTCCAGCTGCTGGGCGATCGCCACGGCGGGCTGGCCGTGCTGGGGGAGCGGGACTGCAGCGTCCAGCGCCGGCACCAGAAGCTGGTGGAGGAGACGCCCTCGCCGGCGGTGACACCCGAGCTGCGGGCGGCGCTGGGGGAGAGCGCGCGGCGGGTGGCCGGGACGGTGGAGTTCCACAGCGCCGCCACCGTTGAGTTCCTGCTCGATGCCGACGGGGGCCATTACTTCCTGGAGATGAACACCAGGCTGCAGGTGGAGCACGGCGTGACCGAGCTGGTGACCGGCATCGACATCGTGGCATGGCAGATTCGAGTGGCGGAGGGTCTCCCGCTCGACCCGTCCGTCCTGGAGCCGCGCTTCGCCGGTCACGCCATCGAGGCGAGGGTCTACGCGGAGGATCCGTACGACGGGTTCCGGCCGGTGGCTGGCACCATCACCGCCTGGCATGCGCCCGATGGCCCGGGCGTTCGGGTCGACCACGCCGTGGCCGAGGGCAAGCCCCTCACCGCCGCGTACGACCCGCTGCTGGCCAAGCTCATGGTCCATGCCCACGATCGGCCGGCGGCGGTGGCGCGCCTGCGGCGAGCGATCGACGAGACCATGGTCGGCGGGCTGCAGACCGACCTCGGCTTCCATCGCTGGCTGGTCGACCATCCCGGCTTCGGGCGCGGCGACTACCACACCGGCCTGATCGCCGACGACTGGCCAGACGGAGCCCCACCTGCTGCCGAGGACCTTGCCCTGGCCGCCACCGCCGCGGTCGATGCGCGACAGTTAGCGGCTGTCACGAACAACGGCCGGGTCGCAGCAGGCCCGGCCACGGATGCCTCCGATTGGGCACGGCTCGCCCGCCGCGAGGCCCTGCGGGGGAGCGACCATGACTGACTACGAGGTCCGCTTCGGCGGAACCGAGGTGCAGCCCGCGGCCGGCTGGGCGCTGGAGTGGGTCGACCGCGGACGGGGGATCGGGCGCCTGACCAACGGGCAGTTCAGTCGGCCGGTGATCGTGGAAGGCGCCGGCAGCGAGTGGTTCATCACCCTGGCCGGCCGCCGCATCCCGGTCAGCGTCCAGACCTGGCGGGAGCGGGTGCTGGCCGAGGCCCGCGGCGCGGCCGCCGACAGCGGCGCGCCGGTCGACATCCGCGCCACCCTGCCCGGCCTGGTCGTGGCGATCAACGTGGCAGACGGCGACGAGGTGGAGGAAGGAGCTTCTCTGCTCACCATCGAGGCCATGAAGATGCAGAACGAGGTGCGCGCTCCCCGCGCCGGCCGCATCACGGCTGTCGACGTGAGCGTCGGGCAGCCCGTGGCCACCGGCGTGCTCCTGCTCCGCATCGAGTGAGCGTCCACCGCGGCCCCTGATGACCCCGCCGGTACAATCCGGCGCGTGAGCCAGGCCGAGGAGACGCCGCCGCCAGCGCATCGGTCCACCTCCGGCGTCGAGATCAAGACCGTCTACGGCCCGGATGACCTGGCCGGCTTCGATCCCGCCGACGAGCTGGGTGAGCCGGGCGCCTTCCCCTTCACGCGCGGCATCCATCCGAGCGGCTACCGCGGTCGCCTGTGGACGATGCGCCAGTACGCCGGCTTCGGGTCCGCCGAGGAGACGAACCAGCGCTTCCACTACCTGCTGGCGCAGGGTCAGTCGGGCCTGTCTGTGGCCTTCGATCTGCCGACCCAGATGGGCTATGACAGCGACGGCGTGATGGCCGCCGGCGAGGTGGGCCGAGTCGGCGTGCCGATCGACAGCGTCGAGGACATGGCCCTGCTGCTGGATGGGATCGACCTCGGCACGGTCAGCACCAGCATGACCATCAACGCCACCGCGGCCATCCTCCTGTGCCTGTATCAGGCGGTCGGCCGACGGCAGGGGACCGATGCGTCCCGGCTGCGCGGCACGATCCAGAACGACATCCTGAAGGAGTACATCGCGCGCGGGACCTACATCTTCCCGCCCGAACCGTCGATGCGGCTGGTGACGGACACCTTCGCCTACTGCCAGGCCGAGCTGCCCGCCTGGAACACGATCAGCATCAGCGGCTACCACATGCGTGAGGCGGGCTCGACGGCCGCCCAGGAGGTGGCCTTCACCATCGCCAATGCCATCGCCTATGCCGATGCGGCCGTGGCCGCCGGGCTGGCCTTCGAGGAGTTCGCGCCGCGCCTCTCCTTCTTCTTCGCCGCCCATAACGACCTGTTCGAGGAGGTCGCCAAGTTCCGCGTGGCGCGGCGCGCCTGGGCACGCGTTGCCCGCGACCGGTTCGGCGCCACCAGCCGCGAGAGCCAGGCGATGCGCTTCCACGTGCAGACCGGCGGTTCCACCCTGACCGCCCAGCAGCCGGACACGAACGTCGTCCGCACCACGGTCCAGGGCCTGGCGGCCGTGCTGGGCGGTGCGCAGAGCCTGCACACCAACGCGCTCGACGAGGCCCTTGGCCTGCCCAGCCCCAACACCGCCCGCCTGGCGCTGCGAACACAACAAGTGTTGGCTTACGAGTCCGGCGTCACCGCCCCGGTCGATCCGCTCGGGGGCTCGTACTACGTCGAGTCGCTGACAGACGCATTGGACGAGCTGGTCACTGCCGAGCTGGCGGAGATCGAACGTCGCGGCGGGACCATCGCCGCGCTGGCCGACGGTTACCAGCAGGGCGAGATCGCCCAGGCGGCCTACGAGTTCCAGCGCGCGATTGAGGCGCGAGAGGCGATCGTGGTCGGCGTCAACGCCTTTGCCGAGGGTGGCGATGAGCAGCGCCCTGCCCCGCAGCAGATCGATCCCGAGGCGGAGGCCCGCCAGGTGGCCCGCACCCAGGCGGTGCGCGCCGCCCGTGACCGGGGTGCGGCCGAGGCGGCTGTGGCAGACCTGACCAGGGCGGCCGCTGGCACGGAGAACGTGCTGCCTCGCATCCTGGCCTGCGTGGAAGTGGGCGTTACGCTGGGCGAGATCAGCGATGCGCTGCGGGGCGTGTGGGGCGAGCACCGGCCATGACCATCGGCGCGATCCACCACGTCGCCGTCGTGGTGCGCTCCATCGACGAGGCGCTGCCGCGCTACGAGCGCCTCTTCGGCTGGCGGCCCGAGCGCGCCCCGTTCGACTTCCCGCAGCAGGGCGTGCGCCTCTGCTTCCTGCCCACCGGCGACGGAGCCGCCACCCGGGTCGAGCTGGTGCAGCCGATGGATCTGGAGGGCGGCGTCGCGCGCTTCCTCGCGGAACGGGGAGAGGGTGTGCATCATGTCTGCCTGGTGAGCGACGACCTGCCCGCGGACCTGGCGGCGCTGGCGGCCGCGGAGGCGGAGCTGGTCGACCGCGAACCGCGCCCCGGTGCGCATGGCCGCGTGGCATTCATCCATCCGCGGACCCTGAATGGCGTGCTGTGGGAGCTGCTCGAGCAGGTGGAGGACCCCGAGGAATGACCAACATCGCCGACGACGAGCGACCGCCCGTCCCGGACCGCCCCCTCCTCGGCGGAGAGAGGGTCTGGCTCCGCCCGCTTGAGCGGAGGGACTTGCCCGCCTACGTGGCCGGGATCAATGACACCGAGGTCGGCGGCCTTGCTGGCTACAACCTGCCGCTCAGCGTGGAGATGGCCGCCGGCTGGCTTGAGCGCGTGCAGGACCAGATGATGAAGGGCGACGGCTACTTCTTTGCCGTCTGCGAGCTCGGTGATGACCGATTCATCGGCACGACCTGGCTCAAGGAGGTGAACAGGGGCCACGCCAACGCGGAGCTGGCCATCTACATGGACCGAGACCACATCGGGTCGGGCTGGGGTACCGAAGCCCAGCGGGTGCTGCTGGAGTTCGGCTTCGCAACGCTGCGCCTTGAGCGCATCTACCTGACGGTCGATGCCGACAACGGACGCGCGATCCGGTCGTACGAGAAGGTCGGCTTCCAGCGGGAAGGCATCATGCGCCGTTCGTGGCAATTCCGCGGCCGCCTGGCGGACAGTGTTCTCATGGCGATCCTGCGCGACGAGTGGGAGGCCACCCAGGCGGGGAAGGGCTAGCGCACCCCCGCGTCGCGCAGCAGGGCGGGGATCTGCGACGGTGAATCGGCCACGCGCACGCCGGCTGCCTCGAGTGCCTCCCGCTTCGACTCGGCGGTGCCCGCGCCGCCGGAGATGATCGCGCCGGCGTGCCCCATGCGACGTCCAGGGGGAGCGGTGCGACCGGCGATGAAGGCCGCCATCGGCTTGCCTATCTCGCGCTCCACGAATGCCGCGGCCCGTTCCTCCTCGTCGCCACCGATCTCGCCGATCATCACGATCGCCTCGGTCCCCGGGTCGCGATTGAACATGTCGAGCACGTCGATGAAGCTGGTGCCGACGATCGGGTCGCCGCCGATGCCGACGCAGGTCGACTGGCCCATGCCGGCATCGGTCATGGCCTG
>DATBRW010000170.1:0-3437 GCA_036560125.1 Candidatus Limnocylindria bacterium | reverse complement strand
CCTGGGTGCGCGTGTCCGGACCGGCATCGAGGCAGGCGAGCTGCCGTGGTGGCGGCGCCGCTCGACGCTGGTCGCCGTGGTCGGCAGCCTGGGCGCCGTGGCGGCCGGCCTGCTGGCCGTGGTGGTACTGAGCAACCTGCGACCGCCCCCCGTCGCGCAGCAAACCGCTACTCCCAGCGCCAGCTTCGAGGCCAGCGTGTCGGCTGAGCCGTCGGCGTCCGTGAGCATCGCGGCCACCCCGAGTGCGGTCGCCAGCACGACGCCCGTCCCTCAGCCGAGCATCGATCCCAACCCTGTCGGCACGCTGCGCTACACCGTCGAACGCCAACGTCCCAAGCTGGAAGTCGCGACCGAGCAGGGCAACGACGAGATCGAGTTAAGCAAATACGGCACGCCGGTGAACGCGGCCCTGTCGCCGGACGGCGAGTGGCTCGCCTTCCAGGTCATGGGTGAGGGGAGCGGCCTGATCGATACCTATGCCTATCGCATCACCGACGGCGTGGTCATGCAGCTCTCCGCGCTCAGCGAGAACTCGCCGTTCTCGCGCCTGACATGGTCCCCCGATGGCTCGTTGCTCGCCTTCACGGCCGGCACGGGCGACTTGCCCTACCCGCCGCCCGTCGATGTTTCGATCTTCTACGCGGACGCTGCTGAGCCCACCACTCGCGTGCTCACGACGACCGGCGCTGGCTTTGCGGCGGACTTCTACGGCACCTCCGGCGCCGACAACCTGCTGTGGGTCAGCGTGGCCGGGCCGGATCCGGTGACATACGGTGTGCCGGTCGCGCCCGATCCGATCGCCGCACCGATCGATCCTGCGGACGTTGCGGTGGAGACGCATCCCGGAGCGTTCCTGCCGGTGCGCAACCAGGTGGATGGGACCGCGGCTGTGGTCTGGCACGGACAGATGAGCGCTGACGGTGGTGGAGGCTGGAACTTCGTCCGCGGCGGCATGCTCTACCTGGCCCAGGCCGATGGCGATGGACGCTTTGCGGCCCTTGGCGACGCGGAGCAACCAATTTTCGACACGCTCGCGATTGCTCCCGGCGGCGAGGCGTTCAGCCGAGCTCGCTTCACATGGGCACCTGACGGCGATGGCCTTGCCGTGTGGGACGCTTGGTGGGCCGGTGTTCCCCAGGCGGTCGGCTTCCCCGATGAGAAGCGCGTCTACTTCGGCCATCCGCTGGACGGCACGATGATCGGGCCACTGCAGGCACTCGACGCGAAGGACACCCGGGGCGTCCGCGTGGTCCAGGTCTCCCTGGCCGGCGGCCCCTACCTTGCCCTCACGGTCCTCACTCAGGAGGGTTCCGAGGGCGGCACGTTCGGTCCAACGGCCGAACTGCGCCTGGTGACCCGCAACCTGGGCGACCTGGCGGACGAGGTTCAAACCTTCGCGACCGACAGGGTGTGGAACGGTCCTGCCTTCTATCCGGCAGTGGTGGACGGCGAGGGTCAGTAGGCGAGGCCGCCGAGGCTACACTCGCTCCGTGAGCGATACACAGGTCCTGGATGCCGATGACCTGCGCCGGGCGCTGACCCGCATCGCGCATGAGATCGTGGAGCGCAATGGCGGCACGCAGGATCTCGTCCTGGTGGGCGTGCGGAGCCGGGGCGTGCCGCTGGCACGGCGACTGGCAAGCCTCATCGAGCAGCACGAGGGAGTCAGCCTGCCCGTCGGTTCGCTCGACATCACGTTCTACCGCGACGACCTGACTCCCCTGGCCCACGCCCCGATCGTCAAGCGCACCGATGCGATGCCGGAGATCGGCGACCGCACCGTGGTGCTCGTTGACGACGTCCTGTTCACAGGCCGGACGGTGCGGGCTGCGCTCGACGCTCTGACCGATCACGGCCGTCCGACGGCAGTGCGCCTGGCGGTGGTCATCGATCGCGGCCACCGCGAGCTCCCGATCCGGCCGGACCACGTGGGCAAGAACCTGCCCACCGCGCGTGAGGACCTGGTGCACGTCCGGCTGACCGAGACCGATGGGACCGATGAGGTCGTGCTGGAGCAGGCCGTTGCCGGCGCCGCGGACCCTGTTCAGGCGAAAGGCAACCGTTCCGCGTAAGCCTGCTCGATGGCGGCCGCCACCTGCTCCGCTTCCGCGTCCTTCATCAGATGGCCCACCGCACCGGCCTCGATGGCGCCGGCAATGCGCTCCGGCTCCGAGAAGCTGGTCAGCGCCACGATGGCGATCTCTGGCTGGCGCTGGTGGATGGCGGCGATGGCGGTCGGACCGTCCATCTCGGGCATGACCAGGTCCATCAGGATCACGTCCGGCTGGAGCCGATAGGCCAGGCCGACCGCCTCGGCGCCGTTCGACGCCTCACCCACGATCTCGATCCGAGGCATCAGCTCCAGGAAGCCGCGCAGGCCGCGGCGCACCACCTCGTAGTCGTCGACCAGCAGCAGGCGAATCATCGCTCCGGGCTCTCGATCCGCGTGGGCCGGGGCTGGTACCACGCCCCATACCCGTGCTGTGCCGCCCAGCCCGCGCAGCTTCTGCTCCCCCAGATCGCGCAGGCGGTGCCCGCCGGGCAGCGTGCCAGCCACGACTGTGGCTGTGGCGTCCGACAGGAGCGTCTCCCCGCCACCAGCCAGCGACTGGATTCGTGCGCAGCGGTAAAGGATGCGCCCGAAGAAGCGGCCATCGGACTCTTCCAGCTCGCCCGTGTCCAGTGCGGTACGCACCCGGACGTTGGAGATCGGTCCCCAATCCTCTGACGCGAGCCGCGCGTGGATGGCGATGGCGGCGGTCAGGGCATCCGGTGCGCTGGGGAAGACGGAATAGGCGGCGTCACCGATCCGCTCGAACAGGCGCCCACCGTTGGCCTCCGCGATTTCGCGCACGATCGCGTGGTGGCGGATCAGGGCCTCTGTGCCCGCCGCCCCGTGGCGCTCGACAATCAGCGTGCTGCCCTCCACGTCAGTGAAGAGCAACGTCATGGTGGGCACGGCCCAAGCATGCCATCGCCGCCCTCAACGCGCTGAGGCCCCGGGCGCGCGCCGTATACTGGCTGCCGACCCCTTTAACGCGGTCCGGTGAGGCCGCCAAGGAGATCGCATGCTCGACACGCCGCAGGCCAACCTTCCGATCGGCAGCGCCACCGCACGGTGGCCGGCGCGGCACCTCCTTGATGTCGACCAGCTCGACCGCGACGCCATCAGTCGCTGCCTCGACCTGGCCGTGGAGATGCGCTCGCTGCGCGAGCGCGGCGAGAGGCTGGACGAGCTGGCCGGCCACACCATCGGCCTGGCCTTCGCCGAGCCCTCGACGCGGACCCGCGTCAGCTTCGAGATGGCCGCCGCCGAACTTGGCGCGCAGGTGCTGGCCCTGCCGATGGAGGCCAGCAGCACCACCAAGGGCGAGTCGCTGGTCGACACGCTGCTGACCCTGGAGCGCACCGGGATCGACACTATCGTGCTGCGCCAC
>DATBRW010000169.1:0-5389 GCA_036560125.1 Candidatus Limnocylindria bacterium | reverse complement strand
GCCGGTCCACTCGGAGTCCCAGAAGCCGAGCACGAACTCGTCGTCGGCCAGCGTCAGCAGCAGCTCGGCAAGCGCATCTCGCGTCTGCGGCGACAGGTCCTCCCCCGTCACGAGTCCTCCCCCATCACGTGGCGTCGCCATCCTGGCTGGCGCGGGCCTTCGCCGCTTCCAGCTTGTGCTTGATGATGTAGCCGCCCGGACGCTTGAAGGACCGATCGAACGGCGGCTGCAGCAGGTCCGGGTCGTCCAGCTCCACGATCGCCTCGCGCGGCACGACCCACAGCCGATGGCTCTCCTGGCGACGCCCGAAGAACTCGCGGGCGTAGTGCAGCGCCAGCTCCTCATCCGGTGCTCGCACGTTGCCGCCGTGGATCATCGGGTCACCCTCCGACTCCTGTCGGAAGACCTCCCACACCCGATCGCGGGGCGCCGTGTCGGTCACGGGAGGGGCACCGCCTTCAGGCGGCCGAGGTGCTCGCGACGGGGCCCAGGATCGCGTCGCGGACCCACTGCGTGACCTGCGCGGCGTCGCGTCGGAACTCGAGGCGCTCCTGCGACTTCGGTCCGTGGCCGGTCACGACTGAGCGCAGCTCGTCCCAATCCGGCTCGGTGTAGGCCCAGCGCCCCTCCGCCTCGTCGCGGTGCAGCACCGGGTCTGGCACGCTCAGGCCCAGCTCCCAGATGCGCGGCACATAGATCGACAGGAACTCCTGCCGCAGCTGCTCGTTGTTCTTGGCCTTGATCCGCCAGTGCAGGTCCTTGTCCTTGGCCGGATCGGTGGGCGGGCCGTGCATCTGCATGAGCGGGCCCCACCATCGGTTCAGGGCATCCTGGACGAGCGCCCGCTGCGCATCGGTCCCGTTCATCATGGTCAGGACGACGTCGCGCCCATGCATGATGTGCACCGATTCCTCCCAGCAGATCTTCTTCATGGTGCGGGCGTAGGGCGCGTACGAGCAGTCCCGCAGGGCCTGCTGCGACACGATCGCCGCCGCGTCGACCAGCCAGGCGATGATCCCCACGTCGCCCCACGACGCGGTCGGGTAGTGGAAGACGTTGTGGAACTTGGTCTTGCCGGCAATCAGGTCGGCCAGCATCTGCTCCCGGGGCTTGCCCAGGTCCTCCGCCACGCGGTACAGCAGCTGGGCGTGGCCCACCTCGTCCTGGATCTTGCTGGTCAGCGCCAGCTTCCGCTTCAACGTCGGCGCGCGCAGGATCCACTCCCGCTCCGGGAGCACGCCCATCAGCTCGCTGTTGGCGTGCATCTCCACGAACTTCAGGATCGCCGCCCGATAGTCGTCGGGCATCCAGTCATCGGCCTCCACCTTGCCGCCGCTGCCGACGTGGGCGTAGAAGGCTTCGGCGCGCGGATCGACCTCGGTCGCTGGCGTCTCGCTCACGCTCACAGGGTACCGCATGGTGAGTGCCAGCCGGGTCCGGGCAGAGGTCGTGCGCGTGCCCTTGGGCCACAAGGCATCCTTGTGCACCGGACCCAACGGTTGCCCTGACGGCTGCGGCGCACCATCAACAGTTGTATATGGGAGCCGATGCGCTCCTTCGCACAAGCGCCACTGGTGCCCGAAGGGCTCACGGCGCGGAAGCGTGCCCTTGCACAACCAGACGTTGTGCCCGTGCTACACAGACGGAAGCAGTTCCAGCGTGGTAGGCAGGTTCTCGTCAGCCAGCATGCCGCGGAGCCCTGACGCATGGGCGTATTTGGCGCGCAGCGCCTCCGAGCACGCTTCCACGCTCGCCGGATCGGTGGCCGGCGCCAGCCTGGCCTCGATGCGTTGGCCGTCGGCGAGCAATGCCACCTGGCCCGAGGCCGTGGCCTCCCGGTACCAGCGACTTCCCGCTCCCCGATACGTGCGGATGAAGGCCCGATCCTGCGCATCGACTACCACCCAGATCGTGGTCAGGTGCGGCGGCACGTCCGGGGCCGGTCGCGTCTCGATGTCGACCTCCTGCGTCTCCCGCAGCACCGACAGCACGTCGCCCGGCAGCCGGTCGGTGCCTCCGTCAGTCATGCGGCGCCCGCTTCAGCGGCCGGTGCCAGGCGTGATACGCGTCGTGCGACGACTTGCCGACCATCAGCCGGTCCTTTGGATCGGCGCTGACCTCGTTCCGCGGCACGTACAGGTCGACGGGCAGCAGCCCGCTGGTGCGCACCAGCAGATAGTCGGCGAACACGGCGTCGACGGTGCCGATGCGCCGCCCGTCGGCGGCCAGCAGCTTCTGGCCGCGACGCGGGGTGGTGGTGGTTGCGGTCTCGCTCATGGGCTCCCCCACGCTAGCCGATTGGCGCCGCGACTGCGACCGCCGCCTGCCGCACGCTGACGTCGACCGGCAGCATGCCGAACGGCTCGCCATCCAGATGCACGCGCGTCCCCGGCTCTCCTTCGATTCGCAGCTCGCGCACCTTGGTCATCTCGACCAGCGGGTGGTTGACGTGGGCGCCCCGATAGATCCCGGGCAGCTCTCGCAGCGCTCCCAACCGCCCGATATCGCCGGCCAGGCACAGGTCCAGCAGGCCGTCGCTGATCGACGCATCGGGGCAGATCCGCATGCCGCCGCCATAGAAGGGGCCGTTGGCGAAGGCCACGAACAGGAATTTCCCTTCGACATGGCGATCGCCAGCGTCGGTGGTCAGCCGCAGGCTGAGCGCGCGGTTCGTGTACCCCCGCAGCTCGTTCAGGGTCGACAGGACATAGCCCGCCCGGCCGCGCTGCCAGCGCGCCCGCTTACCGCCCATGGTGAAGGCCACCTGGGCATCGAAGCCCGTGCCCCCGGCGGCCGAGAAGTAGCGGGTCTCCCCGTCGTGCGAGGCCATGCCCAGGTCGATCGACCGGGTGTGCTCACCGAGGGCCACGGTCAGTGCCTCCATCAGCGTCAATGGCAGGTCAAGGCTGCGCGCCAGGTCGTTGCCCGTGCCACCGGGGACCAGGCCGAATGCCGGTGGGCCTCCATCCGGGCCGACACCTGCCGCCATCAGGCCGTTCAGCACCTCCTGCGCGGTGCCATCGCCGCCGACCGCCACCACGCGGTCGTGCCCCTGAGCGGTGGCGGCTGCCGCCAGTCGTTCGGCGTGCCCTGCCTCGCGGGTCTCGACCAGGCGTGCCTGGGCAGCGGTCCGACCGAGCACTTCCTCGAGGCGGGGTGCCAGCTCGCTGGCGCGGCCCATCGCTGCCGCCGGATTGATGATCAGCAGTGGCGCTCTGGGGACAGGCACTGACCCGATTCTGCGCGGGGCGTCAACCCACCCTGACGCTGATGGTGTGGTAGCCGCGCGCTCCATCGGGAGCCGGTTCGGTGACGGTTGCGGTCTGTACCTCGCCGCTGCCGTCGGTGGCGCGCACGCGCAGGGTGTGGTCGCCGGCGGGCGCGTCCCAGCGGTAGACCCACTGCACCCAGGTCGCGTCCGAGATCGGGGTCGACAGCTCGGCCGCCGCCCACTCCCCCTCGTCGGCCTGCACCTCCACCTTGGCGACGCCGCGGTCCGGCGCCCAGGCGACACCGGCCACCGGCTGCTCGCCAGCGCCGAGCGAGGCACCGGAGCCTGGCACGTCGATCCGCGACTGAGTCAGGATCGGCGCCTCCTTGGCCCAGCCCAGCGGCACCCAGTAGCCGTTGAACGCCTCCAGCGTGGTCAGCTCGATGTTGGTCAGCCACTTGGTGGCGGAGACGTAGCCAAACAGGCCGGGCACGATCAGGCGCGCCGGGTAGCCGTGCTCGGGGGGCAGCGGATCCCCGTTCATGGCCACCGCCACCAGCGCCTCGCGCTCGGCGACGTCGAGCCAGGCGGTCGGGAAGCCGGCCGTCCAGCCATCGAAGGAGCGGCCGACGACCTGGGTGGCACCCGCCTGCACGCCGGCGCGATCGAGCACGTCGCGCAGCCGCACCCCACGCCACAGCGCGTTCCCCACCAGGTCGCCGCCAACCTTGTTGCTGACGCAGGCGATCGTCACGTACTGCTCGACCAGGGGCATGGCCAGCAGCTCCTCGTAGTCGATGGTGAAGGGGCGGTCGACCATTCCGCTGACGGACAGCGACCAGCTTGCCGCATCGAGGCGCGGGGTGAGCAGGCTGGTGTCGATGCGGTAGAAGCTGCCATTGGGCACGACCAGCGGCGTGATGCCGTCGACCGCCAGCTCCGCCCCCGCCGGCAGCGGCGCGGCGGTGGCCTGGGCCGACGGAATGGGCGGCACCTCGGCGGCCGCGGATGCCCGCTGGTTGAGGAGCGTGCGGCCGATCAGCCCGCTGGTGACGGCAGCAGCCCCCACGCCCACCGCCGCACCCAGGAAGCGCCGGCGCTCGAAGTCCATCATCTGCGCCCCCTGTCCGCTGCGCGGAGTGGCCAGGCGCAGCAGCCAACCCAGCGACCAGGCGCTGACGGCAATGGCCACCGCCGCTGTCACCATCGCCAGCACCGGGTCGAACAATGGATCCAGCACGGCGGCCAGCAGCGCGAACAGGCCCAGCCCCCCAAAAGCAACACGGCCCGCGACCAACGAGCGCCGCGCCAGCAGCCCGATCGCCGCGGACAGGACGAGCGCGCCAATCACCACCGCCACGCTGAGCACCGCCTTGTCGGCCGTGCCGAACAGGTCGACCACGAACTGCTTGGCATTGGGAGGCTGGAGCGAAATCAGCAGCGCGCCGATCGACAGCACCGGCGACGGGGCCCCCGGCACCAGGCCGGCGATGAGCTCCGCCACGCCCAGCCCGAGTGCGCCGGCCAGCACGCCGCACAGGGCGGCCATCGACCGGGATGGCCGGCGATCGGTCGCCGTGACGTCGTCTTGTGCAGGGTGGTCTAGCGACAAGGGATCAGGTTCTCCTCACCTGATGATACGGAGCGGGCCACGTGGCGTACGCTGCGGCCGTGGCTGAGCACCTGATCCAGCTTGCGCCCGGAGCGTCCGGCGGCATCGACGGGATCGACCCCTACCTGCGTCGCCTGCGCGCAGCCGGCTTCCGCGCCGAGCCGGTGCAGCTGCCCAAGGGCACGGCCGAGCGTGCGCTTCCGGTCTGGCGCGCGGCGGTAACAGACGGCGCGGCCGTCATTGGCGGCCAGTCCTTCGGCGGGCGAGTGGCGTCGCTGCTGGCCGCGGAGCAGCCGGTCGCCGGCCTGGTGCTGATCTGCTACCCGCTCCATCCGCCAGGCTCGCCGGACCGCTGGGAGCAGCGCACGGCCCACTGGCCGGGCCTCGATCTGCCGATCCTACTGCTCTCCGGCGATCGTGACCCCTTCGCCCGCATCGAGCTGCTCCGAGACGCCGTGGAGCTGCTGCCGCGGGCCGAGCTGGTCGTCTATCCCGGTATCGGCCACGGCCTCAAGGCCAGGGCCGACGCTGTGGTGGAGCGCATCGCCGACTTCGTGCACGGCCTC
>DATBRW010000168.1:0-4094 GCA_036560125.1 Candidatus Limnocylindria bacterium | reverse complement strand
GCGCGGATGACCGGCAACTTCAAGAGGGGTAACGAGCGCCGCTGATCAGCCGGCGCGGAAGACCAGCGCGGCGTTCATGCCGCCGAAGCCGAACGAGGTGGACAGGGCGGCATCCGGGCGCGCGGCGCACGGTTCGGTCAGCACGTTCAGGTCGCACCCCGGGTCCAGGTTCACCAGGTTGCAGGTGCCGGGCAGGCAGCCCGCATCCAGCGCCATGACGGTGATCGCCGCCTCGATCGCCCCTGATGCACCGAGCGCATGTCCGTACAGGCCCTTGGTGCCCGACACCGGCACGCTCGCGGCGTGCTCTCCCAACGCCAGGTGCAGCGCCTTCGCCTCCGCCAGCTCGTTCAGCTGCGTGGAGGAGGCGTGCGCGTTGACGTAGCCGATGGCCTCCGGCGCCAGCGCGGCATCGGCCAAGGCGGTGGTGACCGCTGCCGCCGCGGCCTCGCCTGAAGGCAGGGGTGCGGTCAGGTGGTACGCATCGGTCGAGGCGCCGAAGCCGACCACTTCGCCCAGGATCGTCGCGCCCCGAGCCACCGCCGCGTCGCGGTCCTCCAGCGCCAGGACGGCCGAGCCCTCCCCCATCACGAAGCCGTCGCGGTCGACGTCGAACGGCCGGGACGCCGTGGCCGGGTCGTCGTTGCGCGAGGAGAGGACGCGGATCATGGCGAACGCCCCGAAGGTCAGCGGTGCCAGCGGCGCCTCTGCGCCACCGGCCAGGGCCGCGTCCACGATGCCCGCCCGGATCGCCTGGAATGCCTGCCCGATGGCCATCGCGCCGGAGGCGCACGAGTTCGCGTTGCCGATCGACGGCCCGCGGATCCCAAGGTCGATCGAAACGTTCGATGCGCCCGCCCCACCGAAGACGGCGGTGGCCAGCGTGGGCGCCACGGCCCGAACGCCGCGCCGCACGTAGTTGGCGTGCTGCTCTTCGCCGAAGGCCACGCCGCCGAGTGCCGAGCCGATCCAGATCCCGGTTCGGTCGGCGTCGCGGGAGGCATCGGTCCAGCCTGCCTGCTCCACCGCCATGCGAGCCGCCACGACCGACAGCTGACTGAAGCGATCCAGCCGTCGCGCGCGCTTGGCATCGAGGTAGTCCTCTGCCTGGAAGTCGTCGATCTGCGCCGCGAGGTGCGAGGGGAACGGCGTGGCGTCGAAGCGGTCGATCAGCCGCACGGCGGTGCGATTGGCCAGCACGCCGGCCCACAGTCCATCAGCCCCATGCCCGATGGGTGTCACGGCACCGATGCCCGTCACGGCCACGCGTCGCGCCTTCATGCCGGCGCCTCCGCCAGCGCCTTCACGCGGCGCAGCGTCCTGCCCGCGATCGCGTCGATGAACTGCGGACCGATCACGTGCTCCGCCGCGAACCCACCGACCAGGGGCCAATGCAGGTCCAGGGCGTGATGAATGCTCACGTCCCAGCCGCCTTCGCGCGGCTCGAACCGCCAGGCAACCTGCATCCCGCGCGTCACGCCGCCGGTGTGCGTGAACTCGATGGTCCGCTGGTCCGGCAACGGACGCTGGACGGCCTCCCAGCGCACCGGGATCGGACCGCGACGTGCCCCCATCGCGAAGCGCCGCTCCCCGTTGGAGGAGGGCACGCGGCGCACGTAGCGGTAGTGCGGCAGCCGCTCCGGCCAGCGCTCGATCTCAGCCGCCAACGGAAAGATCCGCTCGTACGGCGCCCGGATGTGGACCCGCATCACGCTCTCCACTGCTTCACCGGCATCACGGCCACAGGACCTGGGCCAGGAAGAGCGGCGACAGGGCATCGGAGGCGGGGCGCAGGTCACCCAGCGCGGATCCGAGCTTGGCCGCCAGGTGCGGGCGCCGGTCCAGGCGGCGGAGGGTGTAGCCGAGCACCGGCGGCGCGGCCAGCATCCCCTGCACCAGCCACGTCAGGCTGTCCTTGGCGGCGAAGGCTTCGCGACGGGCGGCTCGGTAGCGGGCAGCAGCTCCGTCGTCATCGCCGGCGGCCAGGGCCTCAGCCGCGGCGCGGGCGGATCGCAGCGCCCTGAAGATGCCCTCGCCGGTGAACGGATCGATGAACCCGGCGGCGTCTCCAACCAGCATCCACCCACGGCCGGCTGAGGCTCCCACCCGGTGGCCGATGGGCGACGCGCCCCGAATCGGCGTCAGCCGCTTGACGCCACGCAATCGAGCCGCGACGGCCGGAATACCGTCGATCGCCGCCTGGAAGCGCTCCTCGGCCGAGCGCTTTGTCCCATCCATGGGCAGCGCCATGCCCACGTTCAGCCGGTTGCCGGCCAGCGGCGCCAGGCCGACATACCAGTCGCGAGCGACGTGCATCTCGCCGTGGTCGGCCAGCTCGGGCAGGCCCTCGTAGTGGGCGATCAGCCCGAGTCGGCGCGGCCGGCCAACGCCGCGCTCCGTGCTCAGGCGCTGCGCCACCCGCGAGCGGGCACCATCGGCGCCAATCAGCCACCGGCTGCGCACCGTGCGGCGCCGTTCGGCCGTGCGCAGGCTGGCGCCCACGACGCGACCGCCGGAGCCCTCCTGGCCGCCACGCCAGTGCACGTCATCGAGAGCGGTGCGCTCCATCAGGCGCGCGCCGGACGCCACGGCATGCGCCGCCAGCGTGGCGTCGAAGCGCTCGCGATCCAGCCCCCACGAATGGCGTGGGCCGGCGGCGTCGTGATAGCGCATGTCGACCGCGTCGTCGCCGCGGATCACCCGCATCCCCTTGAGCGGCAGCGCGTCGGCGCGCCAGTCGCCCTCGGCAATGCCCAGCACGGCCAGCTCCTCCGCGATGCGCGGGCTGGCGTACTCGGCGCATGCCTTCGGCCGTGGGTGCGCGTGCGATTCGACCAGCAGCACGTCCCGGCCGGCTCTCGCCAACGCGGCCGCGACCGCCGACCCCGCCGGACCGGCTCCCACCACCAGCACCTCGCAGTCCAGGTCGCTCATCGGTACACCGTGGTCACCCGCGGCCACCAGGCGGACGTGCGCGCCACCCGACGGAGTCCGGCCTCCGTGGCGAGGGCATCCAGCTCGGTCAGGGTATAGGCACGGCGGGCAGAGAGGACGCCGTCGTGGCGGGTGTATCGGCCCCGCGTAAATGCCAGCACGGGTGCCGCCGCCATCAGGAAGGCGAGCCGTCCGCGGCGCAGGTCGTTGACCACTACCGCCTCGCGCGCGACCCGCCGCATTTCACGCAGCGCCGTGACTGCCTCCCGGGGCTCCAGGTGATGCAGCAGGAGCGAGGCATGCACCACGTCGACCGAGTCGTCGGTCAGGGGCAGGGCCCGTACGTCGGCGCGCAGAAACTTCACACCATTCCTATTCGCCAGGTTACGGCGGGCGATGGCCAGCACCTCCGGCCGCAGGTCGGCGACCAGCACCGTCGCGCGCCGCTCGCGCAGCAGCCGGAGCGCGAAATCGCCCGAACCGGCACCGATGTCGAGCACCGACGGATCGGCGCGGCCGTCCAGGGCGCCGCTCACCGCCCGGACGCTGTCGCCCACGCCGCCGGGCAGGCGGTTCAGCATCGCCATCTCGCGCAGGTTGATGCGCAGGTCTCGCGGATCGAGCGTTGCCTCGTCCAGGTGCTCGTGGTCGCTGGCCCGCGCGCGAAGCGTGTTCATGGGGACCTCGGGGCGTGCGGCGATGCTACTCCAGGATCGCCGCTTGCCCTCCTCACCGGCCTGTTCCGTGGGCGGCTGCGACATGTAGGCTGCGCCCGATGCGGTTGGACGACGTCATCCAGGCCGTCGAGGTCCACGCCGGTGGTGAACCGGGCCGCGTGATCGTGGGCGGCGTGCACGACGTACCGGGCAACACCATGCTCGAGAAGCGCAACCACCTTTGGCGCGAGGGCGATCGGCTGCGGAGGCTGATGCTGCGCGAGCCACGCGGCTACCCGGCGCTGTGCGCCAACGTCGTGCTTCCGGCAACGTCACCCGAGGCCGATGCGGGTTACGTGATCATGGAGCAGGCCGAATACCCGGCCATGTCCGGCTCGAACACCATCTGCACCGCCACGGTCCTGATCAACGAGCGCATGGTCCCCGTCAACGAGCCGATCACCACCTTGGTGCTCGAGGCCCCCGCCGGCCTGATCCGCATCA
>DATBRW010000167.1:0-7385 GCA_036560125.1 Candidatus Limnocylindria bacterium | reverse complement strand
CAAGGACCCCGTCTACCACCGCTCGGGCGGGTCGATCCCGGTGGTCGCCGCCATGGACACGGCCTTCGACCTCAAGACGGTGATGATCGGGTTCGCCTCGCCGAACGGGAACTTCCACGCGCCCAACGAGTGGATGCCGCTGGCCAACTACCGCGGCGGGCTGGACGCCATCGTGCGGCTCTGGGGCCTGATGGGCGAGGTATCGCCGAAGGAGCTGCGTGGCGGCTGAGCCGGCCCCGTCGCGCACCTCACCGACCCGCGGCAGCGCGGACGACCCCTGGCTGGCGCTCGGCGCCGCCTCCCGATTGGTGGGCGTCGGCCCGGAGACCCTGCGGCGCTGGGCTGACAGCGGCAAGGTCGAGAGCTACACCACGCCCGGTGGTCATCGGCGCTTCCTCCGCTCGAGCCTGGAGGCCATGGTCAATGCCCCGCGGCGCCAACGCTACGGCGTCACCCGCCTCACCGGCTCAGCCGGCACCATCTCGGGCGAGATCCACCGGCGCATGCAGCGCGGCGGACTGGCCGGTCAGCCCTGGCAGGCGCGCCTCACGGCGGAGCAGCGCGACGAGTTCCGGCGCTGGGGCCAGCGCACCTTCCAGCTGGTAATCGAGTACGTCTCTGCCACCCGCCGCGCCGAGCGTGAGCTCCTGCTGGGCGAGGCCGAGAAAATGGGCGCGCTGTACGGCGCCGAGGCATCGCGGGCCGGCCTGTCACTCGCCGAGGCAGTTGAGGCGTTCCTCTTCTATCGCTCGCCGGTGCTGGAGGCGATCGCCGCTCACCTCCGCCGCCGGGCGGCTGACATCTCGGACGTCACAGCAGCCTATCGCGAGGCGACTGCCGCCATCGACCAGGTGCTGGTGGCGCTGGTCGGCTCGCACCGCGAGCGTCGCGACGACGGTCAGTCGACCAGGTAGAGCTCCCGGCTGGACCGATTCAGCCGCTCGCCACCGGCGGGGGTGCAGACCACGATATCCTCGATCCGCGCGCCCCACTGCCCGTCGACATAGATCCCCGGCTCGATGCTGAAGGCGTGCCCGACCTGCAGTGGCTCGCTGTTGCCGCTGACGATGTACGGCTCCTCGTGGGTCTCCATGCCGATGCCGTGACCGGTGCGATGGAAGAAGCGCTCGCCATAGCCCGCCTCTTCGATCACGTCACGCGCCGTGCGATCGACCGTCTCGGCCGTCACCCCGGGTGCCACCGCTTCGCACGCGGCGGCCTGGGCCTCGCGTAGCACCTCATACAGGGCCACGAAGTCCGCGGGCGGCTCGCCGACGAACGCGGTCCGGGTCGTGTCACTGCAGTAATCGGCGCGGGTGCCACCGATGTCGAGCACCAGCGCGTCACCGGGCTGGATGACCCGCTGGCCGGGTTCGTGGTGCGGGCTGGCCGAGTTCGGCCCGGAAGCCACGATGGCGAAGTCGGCGGTGTCATGGCCGGCGGACAGCAGCAGCTCCGAGACGCGGTGGCTGACGTCCGCCTCGGTGTGGCCGGAGAGCGTGTCGCGGGTGATCTGGGTCATGGCATCGTCCGCGGCTGCGGCCACCTCGCGCAGCCGCTGGATCTCGACGGCGTCCTTGATTCGCCGCAGCGCGGCGATGGACGGGCCGGCCTCGACCAGCTCGATTGGGTCGAGCGCCGCGCGCAGGCGCAGGACGAAGCGCGCCCACATCTGGTCCTGCACGCCGACCCGTCCGGTCGTGCCCTTCAGCAGGCCGCGCACCACCTGCGAGGGATCGTCGGTCTCGCCCCAGGGGATCAGCTGCAGCTCCTCCGACAGGTCGCCCAGCTGATGCCGTGCCAGCGGCTCCTCCAGGCGCGGCAGGACCAGGCTCGGCACACCCGATGCAGGAAGGACCAGGCAGGTGAGGCGCTCCAGCGCCGGAGGGTGGTAGCCGAGCAGGTAGGCATAGTCGGAGGAGGGCGTGATGAGCAGCGCGGCCAGCCCGCGGCGTTCGGCCTCGGCAGCGGCGCGGCTCAGGCGATCGCGGTAGACCGTGGGGGCGAACGGCTCGACGGCGATTGGGAGCAAGGTCATGGCCCACAGGGTACCCGACCGATACTCCGGTGAACGAAGGACCCATCGACGCTGCCGGGCGGGCACACGTAGGCTCGGAAGGGAAGGGTTACGTGTGACAATGTCATACAACATGCGCCCGAGGACAAGGGCCTGAGATGGATCCGGCGATGCGCGACGCTGCCCGACGCCAGCCGCCGCTGAGACACGAGCGCCCGATCGCCGCGATGTTGGCGGCGGCGCTGGTGCTGAGTTGCCTGCTGGGCGACCCACCGCCCGCCGTGGCCGCCCGACCCAACGCGCAGGCCGCCGCCGAGTTCATCGCCCGCCACCAGGGAGGCCGCGCCTCCGACTTCGCGGTCGTCTACCAGCGCCCGGCGCGCCTGTCGACCGGTGAGACGGTGTGGGCGACCAAGCTGGTCGACCGCCGCACCGGCAAGGTCAGCCTCGTCTATCGCGACCTGGCGGGAGCCATGGGCGGTCCGGGGCTCGTCCGCGGCCGGGAGCGAGCCGCCGCGGCACGCCAGACCGCCATGGAGCGCAAGGCCAGCCACTCCCTGCAGAACGCCGTCACGGGCCGGCTGGCGCGCACGGCGATCAGCGGTCAGGCCGGCGCCAGCCTGCCGGTGGCCGTCTGGCTCTCCGCCGACGTGGCGGGGGCAGAGCGGGCCGTCGTGGACCGGCACCCTGAAGTCCCGTGGATCGCCAACCGCCCCGTGGTGAATGACCTGGCCACCATTCGATTCCTGCGCGCCCAGCTGTGGACCGCCCGCCGCACGGCGTATGTCGCTGCGGCGGCCGGCCTGCGCGAGCAGGTCGAGCGACTCGGCGGCCGCGTGGCGTACGCCAGCACGTCTGCGCCGGTGGTCTTCATCGACGTTCCCGCTTCCGCCGTGGCGAGCGTCGCCCGGCGCGACGACGTCGTGAGCCTGGGCCTGGAAGGCGCGTGGCGCCCATCGATGGCGACCGCCGGTCGCGCAGTGGACGCCAACTGGACGACAAGCAGCGGCGACGGCGGCAACGGGGTGCGCGTGGCGGTGGTCGAGTACCACAACGTGCGGCGTGGCGGCGACATGACCGGCAAGGTGGTG
Organism: Candidatus Limnocylindria bacterium; assembly: GCA_036560125.1. GTDB lineage: Bacteria > Chloroflexota > Limnocylindria > QHBO01 > QHBO01 > DASSCW01. Next base: position 4,277 of record DATBRW010000167.1, on the reverse strand, counting down.
AGGTCGCACAGCACGACCGGCCGGCTGGCCTTCACCGGCGGCGGCACCTTCGACCATCCCACGTGGGTGGCTGGCGCCATCGCGGGGCAGAACGGCACCTGGAAGGGCGTGGCACCGGGGGCGAGCATTGTGTCGTCGGGAACGGGCGGCTACAGCGCGTCGCTGGCGTACGACCGACGCATCATTGCCGCAGCTGATTGGGCCATCGCACCGGGGGGCGGCAATGCTGACATCGTGAACACCAGCCTGGTCCAGGACACCACCACCGGTGCCGAGGAGGGGCGGCGCTACTTCGACTCGCTGGTGGACCAGGACGGACGCCTGGCGATCTCGGCGGCCGGCAACTACGTGAACTTCGGCGGCTGGCAGATCGGCTCACCGGGGACGGGCTACAACGTCCTCACCGTCGGGGGCGTGAACGACCGCGGTACCGCCAGCCGTGCTGACGACCGGATCTGGTACGCGCCCGGCTCGAACGGCAGCAACTGGTTCGACCGCCCGGGCGACGCGTGGAACGCGCACGGCGACTACAACAAGCCGAACCTGGTGGCGCCGGCGGTCGGGGTGCGGACTGCCAATGGGCTCGCCGCCAGCGGGACGTCCGTGGCCACGCCCATCGTGGCTGGGGTTGCCGCCCAGCTGCTCGCCAACGAGCCGGTGCTCGCCGCCTGGCCGGAGGGAGCGCGGGCGGTTCTGATGGCAGGCGCCATCCACCGGGTACGGATGCCGAACGGCTCGCGCAACGTCGACCACGAGGGCGTCGGCATGACCTCGGCCCTCTGGAGCAACCGGATCGCCAAGGCCGGCGATCATGAGTTCGGGGGCTATGTCATCGGTTCCCTGTCGCCGGGCCAGGAGCCGGTGCAGCGCGTGAACGTGCGCGGGGGCGACAGGCTGCGCGTGGCGCTGGCCTGGAACAGCCACACCGGCGGCGCGGCCAACCTGTCGAAGACCGACGTGCTGCGCGCCGACCTGGACCTGCGGGTGATCGCTCCCAACGGCGCGGTGGTCGGGTCCTTCACCATCGACAACGCCTACGAGTTCGTGGAGATGATCATGCCCACCTCCGGCACGGCGACCATCGAGGTCCGCCAGTCGCGCTTCGATGGACCGTCGGAGACGTACGGAATGGCGTGGGCCAAGGTGCCGGACGCCACCGTCCCCCGCCTGATCAGCCGGTCGCCGGTCGATGGAAGGATGTGGGTGAAGCGGTGGGCACGTGTATCGGGCAGGTTCAGCGAGCCGGTCCGCAATGTCAGCGGATCCACGTTCACGCTCACGCGGCTCGCCAATGGGAATCGCGTGAACGCGTCGGTGACCTATGCCAGCTCGACCCGGACGGCCATCCTGGACCCGCATCAGCCCCTGGCGCTGGGATGGTACGAGGCTGTCCTGCGCGGCAGCATCACCGATCGCGCCGGCAAGCGGCTGGGCACCAGGACCTGGCGCTTCCGCGTGTCGGGGGCATGATCGCCTGATGCCGATTGCCCGGCATCGAGCCAGCGGCCTCGTCGTTGCGCAAGCGTTGGCGTTGGCGCTCGCCGCCTGTGCCGGGCCGGGTCCCGACGCAACCGCGAGCCTCGGCCAGCCCGCCACAGCAACTGCCACGGCCGATCAGAGCGGCGTCCCAATTCCAAATGCCGGGCAACCGTACGACACCGCCGCGATGCTGGCCGCCATGCGCGACTCCACCCGGCCGGGCGGCGTGCCCGATTCACTCGAGACCGACGCCGTGGCGGCGGCGGTGGCCGATCAGATCTGGACCTGGGATGGCCAGCCCTGGCACACCATCAGCGTGGGCGGCGCCTGTGGCCCCGCCGAATGCAGCCTGGACGTGGCAGGCTCGGCGGACGGCACGGCCGGGGCGGACCTCTACACGTTCACGGTCGAACCGGCGAGCGGCGATGTGGCACCGGAGTCGGCCGACCTGCACGGCTATCCCGCCGAGTTGGATGCCGTGCTCGACCAGATGGCGCGGGCCGCCGCCGGCGACGAGCTGGGAGACCTGGCGTTCGCCTCGGCGCGCTGGCTGCCGCCCCCCGACCAGGGACGCTTCTGGCTCGCCTATCGCACCGGCGGCGAAGAGGGAACGCCCGGGCTCGACCTGCTGCTGGACACCGAGACCGGCGCCATCGTCGAGCGGCGCGAGGTTTAGGCCAGCTTCAGCGCGACCTCGCTCGCCTCGCCGTCGCGGATCCGCCAGGCGCGCAGCGCGGCATCGGGCGGTGCGTCCGGAATGGCCAGGCTGGCAAGCAGATAGACCGCGTCGGGGTACATGGCGGCCCGTCGGTCGGTTGGCGACGGGACGGCCGGGGAGCGCGTGTGGCTGTGGAAGATGCCGACCAGGTCCTCACCGGCGTCGTCGATGGCGAACGTGATCCGCACCAGGTCCTCGGGGTGGACGTTGTAGCGCAGCGGCGACGCCTCCACGTTGCGCGCCGGGTGGAACGTGGTCACCAGACCGTCCGCGGCGGATCCCGAGAGCAGGCCGCAGGCCTCGTTCGGCAGCTCGGCGCGTGCATGGGCCAGCACCATCTCGGCCACCGCGCCGGGCATGGTGAGGCCCGCGCCGCTCACCACAGCAGCGACGACTCCAGCTCCTCGTCCAGCTCGTCGAGGTCGCGCGACCACAGGCCGGCCGAGAGGTACTTCCAACCGCCGTCGGCCAGCAGCATGACCACCCGACCCTCTCCGATCTCCTCGGCCACTCGCAGCGCCACGTGCAGGACGGCGCCCGACGACAGGCCGGCGAAGATGCCTTCCTCTCGCATCAGCCGGCGGACGCCGATCAACGCGTCGCGGTTGCTCACCAGGCGTCGGTCGTCCAGGACCGATGCGTCCAGCACCGGCGGCACGAATCCCTCCTCCAGCGAGCGCAGGCCCTGCACCTGCTCTCCGGGAAGCGGCTCTGCGGCGATCACCCGCGCCTCGGGGCGCGCGCGCCGCAGGAAGCGCCCCACGCCGGTCAGCGTCCCGCCGGTGCCGAGGCCGGCCACGAAGGCGTCGAGCTGCGGCACTTCGGCCAGGATCTCCGGCCCGGTTCCCTGCTCGTGAGCGCGCGGGTTGGCCGGGTTGCCGTACTGGTAGGGCATGAAGAGGCTCGGGTCGGCGGCGACCAGCTCCTGGGCCAGCCGGATCGCCCCGTTGCTGCCCTCCGCCCCCGGCGAGTAGACGATCTCCGCGCCGTACAGCTGCAGCAGCTGCGTCCGCTCCGGGGTGGTGTTGTCCGGCATCACGATCCGAACCGGATGGCCGAGGCGCGCGCCCAGCATGGCCAGGCTGATACCGGTATTGCCGCTGGACGGCTCCAGGATGGTCTGGCCCGGGTGCAACGCCCCCGAAACCAGCGCGTCCTCCAGCATCGCGCGCGCCACTCGGTCCTTCAGCGAGCCGGTGGGATTGGCCGCCTCCAGCTTGGCCCACAGCTCGACGTGCGGTGATGGGGCCAGGCGCTGCAGCCTGACGATGGGCGTGTGGCCGATCGACGCCACCAGGTCCGCGTGGCTTCCCGCGCTGGATGGCGGCGGGGCCGGGATCATCGGTCCGGCATCACCCGCCGGCCATGGCCGGCAGCAGGATGACGGTGTCGTTCGGCCCGACCGCGGTGTCGAGCCCCTGCTGATAGCGGACGTCGCGATCGTTGACGTAGACGTTCACGAATGGCGACAGCTTCCCGGCCTGGGTGACCCGAGCGCCCAACGATGGATACGTGGCGAAGAGCTGGTCCAGCACCTCGGACACGCTGCCACCCGTGGCCTCGACCACCCGCTGGCCACCGACCTCCTCACGCAGAACCGGTGGGATCCGCACGCTGCTCATGCCGGTACCTCCTGCCGCGTCTCGGCGGCGGCCGGCTCGGCAAGCCAGGGCGACGTCTCGCCACACGCCGGGCAAGCGGGGTCGCGCCAGATGCGGACCTCGCTGAACTCGGTGGTCATGGCATCGAACATCAGCAGCCGGCCGGCCAGCGTCTCGCCCACGCCCAGCAGCAGCTTGAACACCTCGTTGGCCTGCAGCATGCCGGCGATGCCCGGCAGCACGCCCAGCACGCCCGCCACGGCGCAGGCCGGTGCCAGCTCCTCCGGCGGTTGGACCGGGTACATGCAGCGATAGCACGGGCCGGCGAACGGCACGAAGGTTGTGACCTGCCCGTCCCAGCGATAGATGGAGCCGTGCACGACCGGCTTGCGCAGCTTGACGGCCGCGTCGTTCAGCACGTAGCGCGTGTCGAAGTTGTCGGTGCCGTCCACGATCACGTCGTAGCCGGCGATCAAGCG
>DATBRW010000166.1:0-12527 GCA_036560125.1 Candidatus Limnocylindria bacterium | reverse complement strand
CACCATCCACGGCATCCCCACGGTGCCCGACCTCGCCACCGCCGCGGCGGGCCGTCCACCTGACAGCCCGATCGAGGTGGTTGACATCTTCCGCGCGTCGCATCGGGCCGGGGCCCACGTCGACGAGGCGATCGCCATCGGCGCCAAGGCGGTCTGGCTGCAGCTCGACGTGTGGGACGAGGGGGCCGCGGAGCGCGCCGCTGCCGCCGGCCTGCTGGTTGTCATGAACCGCTGCCCGGCGATCGACCTGCCGTCCCTGCGCGGGGCGTGAAGCCGGCCATTCGGCGCGCCCGGCCCGAGGAGGCGCCGGCGCTGCGCGCGCTGGCGCATCGGTCCAAGGCCCATTGGCCCTACAGCCCCGAGTTCCTGGCGGCGGTTGAGCCGATGCTGCAGCTGGAACCCGACGACGTGGCGACGCAGGAGGTCTGGGTGCTCGAGCTGGAAGGCGTCGTCGTGGGCTGGCATCGGGTCACCCGCCACGGTCATCGGGCCGAGCTGGAGGACCTGTGGCTGGAGCCGCCGGTGATCGGCACTGGCCTGGGAAGGTTCCTCTTCCAGCAGGCTGTCGGTGTCGCGGCCGACGGCGGGGCCTCGCGCATGGAATGGGATGCCGATCCCTTCGCAGTCGGCTTCTACCGGGCCATGGGCGGCGAGGAGATCGGCAGCACGCCGTCGGCAGCCGAGCCCGGACGCATGCTGCCGCGCATGCGGATCGCAGTCGATCAGCGGGGGACTCGGAACAGGTAGATCCCGAATCCCAGCTGCTCGCGGCCGCCGGCCAGGTAGCGGTCGCGCCCGGCGCGTGCTCGCTCCAGGAAGCCGGCCCGCTGCGGATCGGCTTCACGCTCAGCCGCCCAGCGCTCGACATTGGCCAGATAGCGCCACTCATAGCGATCCCAGTCGCGCTGGGTGGCTGTTGCCGCCCAGAGGGGCACCAGGCCGAGGCCGATCGCGAGCTGCAGGTTGGCTGAGTGGCTGCCCATCTCCTCGCGCCCGACGCCGAGCAGGGCCATGTACTCGTCCGTTGGCTCGGTGCGCCAATAGGCATCGGCCAGCAGCAGCAATCCGCCGGGCAGGGCATGCGGGTAGGTCTGGCGGATCAGCGTCCCGAAGCTGTCGTGCTCCCAGCCCGGACCCAGCGCCAGCACAGCGTTAAAGCTCGACTGAGGGGCGTATTGCAGCGCGTCACCCTCGATCAGCTCCAGCGTGCCCTGGCGCAGCTCCATTGATGCGGCGCGCGCCTGCGCGATGGCGTAGGGCGACAGGTCGACGCCCACACCGTGGACGTCGTAGCGCTCCACGATGCGGCGAAGGGCCTCCGCCTTGCCGCAGCCCAGGTCCAGCACGCGCATTCCCGGGTCGAGCTCCAGCTCGCTGATCGCCTCGTTCAGCACCGTGCCCGACAGCGGGTTCATGATCGCCATGTCGCCGTGCGCGATCGACGAGAAACGGAAACGCTGCTCGTCATCCGGGGTGAGGCGGGTGGCGCTCACCGGCGCATGACGAGGCCGATGCGGCCGTATGGCGGCCGCGGGTCGGCGTAGGTCTTGATGCGCTCGTCGGTCTCGTTGACGGCCGCGGGGTCCCACAGGCGGTTGGTGGCCTCGAAGCTGACTTCGTCCAGCTGCGGCCAGCGTTCCAACATGCGAAGCCCGATCTCGTGCACCAGGTGCTGGATCGAGAGGCTGACGAACTGGTGGAACACCGCCCCGGCCAGGTCCGAGACCTGCTGCCCGTCCACGTAGCGCGCCGGATCATTCCCCAGCGCGTCCGAGGCATCGCCGTAGCGCCAACCGATATCGGTCCAGATGTAGAGCGGGCGGTCGCGTCGCTCGGGCAGGGTGGTGTGCTCGTCTCGAGCGAAGTCGGCGAAGGCGCTCCCGGTGATCTTGATCAGCTGCAGGTCGCTGCGGCCACAGGCGTGGCCGGTCACGATCACGCCGCCACCGCCGTCGCGTTCCAGCTCCAGTGACGCAGTCGATCGGTCATTGCGATCGCGGGCGAACAGCACCTCCGACTCCGTCCAGCCATCGCCATCATCGGCCGGCACCAGTGCGGCGGGGAACGGCAGCTCGCGGCCGAGCATCGTGAGCCGCTCCATGTGTGGATACTCGGCCAGGAAGCGGCTGCCGACATGGTGGAGCCAGCCCTCCAGCGTCGTGGCTGCGCAGTCCTGGCTGGCGGCGTGGATGAAGTTCTTCATGGTGTCGGTGGCCACCACCAGGCGGTTGTCGCCCACGGTGTACGCATCCAGGAAGGCCTCGCCGCGCACGCTCACTTCGATCTGGGCAGCCATGAGCGTGTTCGGCCGCCCGGCGAACGGCGATTCGGGGATGGGCGTGATATCGGTCAGCGGCGTGCCATAGGTGCGGTAGACCTTGACGTCCGCCTTGCCGTAGTGGATCTCGTACTGCATCACCTTCTCCGATCAGAACTCGCTGCCTAGGCCGCGCAGCCGGCGCAACCGATCTGCGGCGATATAGATCGCGTCGTCGACCGCGCGGCGCAGCTCCACCTCCCGGTCGTTGACCAGCGCGTGCTCGAGCAGCGGCACGATCTCGTCGCGCGGCCGGCCGGCAACGAATATCACGTACCGGAAGCCAAAGCGCTGCTCGTACAGCTCGTTCAGCATGGCCAGCTCCTCATCGGCCCGTCGCAGCTCCGCCGCACGCTGGGCAGCGGCCTCCTCAGCCAGCTCGGCATCGCTGAACAGGCTCTCCTCCTGGTACACGCCGTCGTCATCCGCCGCAGGCGCCGGTGCGACAGCGACCGCCGTCTGCGCGTATCCCTGCTCAACGGACGACAGGGCCGAGACGGTGTTGGCGGCTGCGCCAATCGGTGGATGGGCATCGATCAGCTGCACCCGCGCCTCATCGGGCAGGGCATGCGCGATATCGAAGGCGGTCGCCATCAGGCGCTCATCCGTCTCGAGCGGGCGAGACCCGGCCAAGGCCTCCAGAAAGGCCGGTGCGCCCTCGACCAGCGGCGCCGCCTCGGAGACGAACGCCTCGACCGGCAGCCTGTCGAGGTCGGCAACGCTTGGGAAGGCTGTCGTCTGCAACGGGCGATCCAGCTCCGCACCGACCAGCTCCACCTCGATCAGGTCGCGAATTGGCAGCCCGTTGAGCGGGTTGACCGCCGGGATCTCCGGCTTGAGGGCCCGATCCGCATCGACCGCCCCCTCGTGCACCGCAGCCACATGCAAGCCGCGGCGCAGGTAGAAGTGGATGGCTGGCAGGTTGTCGTTGGTGGTCACCAGCCAGAGCCGACGGTGCCCGCTGGCGAGAGCGACCTGGCGAGCGGTGTCCATCAGCGCCGTCCCCGCTCCGCTACCCCTGGGATCGGCCGCCAGCAAGAGGATCTCCAGGCCCTTGTCCGGCGTCTCACTGACGGACGCGAGGCCAATCGGGGCCCCGTCCCGCTCGGCCACCATGCTGTCCAGGGTCAGCGGATCGATGACCTCGCCCAACCGCGCCACCCGCACCGAGCCCTGGACGCCGGTGATCAGCGCCCGCGCCCAGTCGTGATCGGCCGGCACGAGGTCGCGGACCGTGACCTCAGCCACCCTTGTAACGGAACTCGTCGCCGGGGGCGTGGGGCTCAGCCTCCGTCTCGAACCAGGCCAGCAGCTCGCCGGAGCTCGCCTGCCGCTGGTAGACCATCCATCTCTGCTCGCCGCGCTTCAGGAACACGGCCTCGCCCTCGGTCAGCCGCACCAGGTCGAGCGTCACGGCAGCGTCCTTCTCCTCCCACCCGACCAGTCCCGGCGCGAAGTGCTTGATGCGGAAGACCAGGCGCGCATCGTCCGGTTCCATCGACATGATCTCGTAGAAGCGCGGCTCGCCATCGCGGTGCCACCGGAACATGCCCAGCAGCATCCCTGCGTACGGCTCACTCCACCACTCTTCGATGCGATTACCGTCGTGCTCGCCGACCCACCGTCCGGCCATCCAGGCCACGTCGCCGGCGGTGGCATCGATCGGCTCGGTGGGCAGCATCGGCTCAGGAGCCCCTATAGGTGGACAGGCCGAACGGCGAGAGCAGCAGCGGTACGTGATAGCTGCGTTCGGGATCGTCGATGCGGAAGCCGACGGCCATGTTCTCGAAGAATTCGGCCTCGTCGTGGAGGTAGGCGGCCACGTCGAAGACGAGCTGGTAGCTACCCGGCTGCAGGTCATCGCGCAGAAGGGCGCGGACCCGCCCGTCGGCATCGGTCTCGGCTTCGGACAGTAGTGCCGGTTGCCCGTCCTCGCCCAGCCGGAAGAGCGCCACCGGCACCCCGGCCGCCGGCTCGCCGCTGCCGAGGTCCAGGACATGGGTGCTGATGGTGGGGCGTGAACCGGCCACTGGTATCCTCCGCGCCATGGGTGACCTTCGCATCAGCGTCGGCGACCTGAACTTTACCGCCCGCTGGGAGGCTGACGCCCCGCGCACGCGCGAGGCGCTGCGAGGCTGGCTGCCGATCCGCTCGCAGCTGATCCACTGCCGCTGGAGCGGCGAGTCGACCTGGATCCCGTTCGGCGACAAGCGCCCGGACGTCGGCTACGAGAACGCCACGTCACACCCGGCGCCGGGCGACCTGCTCATCTACGTCGGCGAGATCAGCGAGTGCGAGATCCTGTTCCCGTACGGCGCGTGCAGCTTCTCCTCGAAGGTCGGGCAGCTGGCAGGCAATCACTTCGCCACGCTCGTCTCGGACGAGGGATGGCAGGACCGTCTGCGCGAGGTGGGCCGGCGAGTGCTGTGGCAGGGCGCACAGGGCGTCATCATCGAGGAAGCTGGCTGATGCAGGACGCCTGGATCTTCATCCCGGTCCTGGTGCTGGCTTTCCTGCTCGCGGCACCGGCGGTAAGGCGATGGTTCGCCAGCGACGAGCGCCGGCCGCTGGTGGATCCGGAGCAGGATATCCAGGTCGAGCAGAAGAACACCGGGATCGACTGGTTCACCTATCGCCTGGCTTACCGACCGCGCCGCGCCCCGCGCGGCAGGCGTCACGAAGCTCCAAAGAATCCTTCGCCGAACCGGGTGCGTCGCGACCCACCCCCGAGCTGACCGCGCCACCCAGCTGTGACTGACCTGCTGATCACCGGTGGCACGGTCGTGACCGCCGAGCGCTCGTTCGCCGCCGACGTGGCGATTCGTGACGGCCGCATCACGGAGGTCGGCCCCGGCCTTGGGCGGCGCTACCCGCATGCGGACACGCAGGATGCCCGTGGGCTCCTGGTGCTGCCCGGCTGTGTCGACGTGCATACCCACACGCGGCTGCCGACGGACGAGGAGCCGGATCGCTTCTACCAGGACAGCGTCGCGGCGGCTTTCGGCGGGACCACCACCTTCCTGGCCTTCAACAACCCGGGCACCGGCATCAGCGAGCGCGGGAGTGCGTCGCTGCTGGCGGGCCTCGATGAGTTCCGGGCGCGCACCGACGGTGAAGGGGCGGTGGACTTCGCTCTGTCCTCGGTCATCTCCGGCCAGCAGGAGGATCCGGTTGCGGAGCTGCCGGAGCTGATCGCTCGAGGCGTGCCGACCGCCAAGGCGTTCATGGTCTACGACTTCCGTCTGCCCGATGAGCGCCTGTTCGCCGCCCTGCAGGTGATGGGCCGCCACGGCGGCATGCTGCAGGTCCACTGCGAGAACGCCACCATCATCGACGCCCTGGTCACCGGGGCGCTGGAAGCGGGACGGGTGGAGTGCCGGCACCACGCCGCCTGCCGGCCGACCTATGCGGAAGCGGAGGCAACCCACCGGGCCATCGCGCTGGCCCAGGCCGCGGACGCACCGGTCTACGTGGTCCACCTGTCCTGCGCCGATGCGCTGGCGGAGGTCGTGGCCGCCAAGGCGCGCGGCTGGCCGGTCTATGCCGAGACCTGTCCGCACTACCTGTCGCGGACCGACGCGGCCTACGAGGGCGACGACGAGGCGGAGATGATCAAATCGGTCATCTCACCGCCATTGCGCAGCGAGTCCGATCGACAGGCGCTGTGGCTGGGACTGGCACGCGCCGGCCTGGACTTGGTGGCCACCGACCACGTGCCGGACCGGGTCGCCGTGGAGAAGGTGGTGCCGGCGCCGCCCTTCCCGCAGATCAGCAACGGCGCGCCGGGGGTCGAGACCCTGCTCAGCGTGGTCTACAGCACCGGCGTGGCAGCCGGCCGGATCTCGGTTGAGCGCATGGTCGACGTGCTGGCCACCACGCCCGCTCGGCTGTTCGGCCTGCATGCCAAGGGCGCGGTGGAGGTCGGGCGTGACGCCGATCTGGTGCTGTTCGATCCGGACGCGTCGCGCGTGATCGGCCAGGCGGACCTGCACCACACCAGCGACTTCACGCCGTACGAGGGCATGCCGGTACGCGGCGCGGTGCGGACGGTCCTGCTGCGAGGAGCGCCGATCATCCGTGAGGGCCTGTTCGTGGGCCGGAGGGGGAGGGGACAGTTCCGGGAGCGCAGCCTGACGGACTGATCCCGCCGGCGACGTCAAGACCGCTAGCATTGGGGCATGGCCGGGCTGCTCGCCATGTTGGTTGCCTTCGCCGTGACCCTCCACGCGGCTCCGTCAGCTGCCGCCCCGAGCAAGCCGGCGACGACCACCCAACTCGGGCAGGCCTATCAGCTGACCGCCACCCTGGACGTCGCCGCCGGTCGGATTCGCGTGCTCGAGCGGGTCACCATCACCAACCGCGCCCCGTATGCCATCGACCACGTCAACCTGTCCATCCTGCCGCGCGCCTTCGGCTACTTCGCGTTCACGGGGCGGGTGCGAGCGGCGGGGGCGGTGGTGCCGACCCGCTGGACGACCGGCACCAACCTGCGGGTCTCGCTCGGTCGCCGGCTGGGCCACGGCCAGAGCCTCACCATCAGCGTGCCGTTCCGCCTGACCATCGGCTCCAGCGGCGGGGCCTTCACCGCGCGCACCAGTCGTGACCGCGGCGTCATCTCGTTCGGCGAGTGGTTCCCGATCCTGTCGCGACCGCATGACAGCTACGGTGTCGGCGACCCGCAGGTGACACGCACAGCCGACCAGGTCCGGCTGGAGCTGACCACCTGGACGCCTCTTTCGCGCTTCGCGGTCGCCTGCCCCGGCATGGTCCAGGCGCCGGCGGTCCGCGGCCGCCACTGGACCTGCGTCAGCGACCAGGTCCGTGACTTCAGCTTCGTCGTCAACCCGCGCTTCCATCTGACGCGGCGCACGGTCGATGGCGTCCAGCTGCGGATCTACACCGAGTCCGTCGACGGCACCGTGACCGCCAACAAGGCACGCTCGGCCATGGCGCGCCTCAACGACCTGTACGGCAAGTATCCGTGGCCGGACCTGGTGCTGGCCGAGGTCGGCGCCGATGACGGCTTCAGCATGGAGTACCCACGCGCGATCCACTTAACCCGCTCGAAGGTGTCCGATTCGTACGTGGTCAACCACGAGGTCGCGCACCAGTGGTTCTACGCCCAGCTGGGCAACGACCAGATGCGCGAACCGTGGCTGGACGAGGGCTTCGCCGACTTCACGGCCCGCTGGCTGATGGGCATCGGTGAGAACCAGTGCTCCGGCCGCGAGGTCGACAGCCCGGTCTTCGCCTGGCCGGCGGGACGCATCAGCGGGGGCGACTGGCAGAGCTGCGACGGCTACTTCCACACCGTCTTCTACAAGGGCACCGAGTTCCTGAACGCCGTCCGAACGCGGATGGGCACCCAGGCGTTCTTCGCCGCCATGCGCGACTACATCGCCAGCCATCGCCACCGGGTCATCACCACACGCGGCCTGCTGGACTACCTGGATGGCCGGACCGCTGCGAACCTGCGCCCGCTGTACGTCAGCTACCTGGACGCCTACGACTGACCGTCGCCCGCATATCGGCGCATGCCGAATGGCCCGAAATGGCGGTTGCGAACAGGACCCGTACTACGGTTAGCCTGTTCGGCGTGGTACTGAACGTTCGCGATCCATACGAGATCCTGCAGGTCCACACAAACGCGCAACCCGAGGTGATCGAGGCCGCCTATCGGGCATTGGCCCGGCTGCGCCATCCAGACCGGACGGACGACCCGGACGCGGACTCTGCCATGGCGGATCTCAACTGGGCCTACACCGTGCTGCGAGAACCTTCGCTGCGGGCCTCGTACGACAGCAGCCGAGTGCCGAACACCGTCGAGACCCCATCGCCAGGCAACGGCACGAAACCCGGCGAGGGCACGCGTTACACCACACTGAGCGAGCGTGTGGCACATGCCACAGAGGCCTCCTTCACGCGCGATGGGGGCAACCCCGCCAACACCACGCTGGACTTCGGCCGCTTCGCTGGCATGACGCTACGCCAAATCGCGCGCACCGAGCCGAGCTACCTGGAATGGTTGCGACGGCACTCGTCCGGCCTGCGCTACCGCGAGCAGATCGACAAGTTGCTGGTGTCGATGGCCGAGCACCGGGCGAGCGCGGCGGATCAGCCCTAGTCGAGCTGCCTGTAGGCGGGCAGGGTCAGGAAGTCGACGAAGTCGTCAGAGAGCACGAGCTCGTCGAGCAGGGCGGAGGCATCGGCCCAGCGGTAATCCGGGATGGATGACTGAAGCCGGTCGAGCTCATCGTCGCGGATCGTGGTGTAGCGCTCGGGTGACATCGGGCTTCCGTCATCCAGCGCGGCGGAGTGCACCCGCCACTGCCACAGCTGCGAGCGGCTGATCTCGGCGGTGGCCGCGTCCTCCATCAGGTTGTTGATGGCCGCCGCCCCGTTGCCGGCGAGCCATGAAGCCAGGTATTGGAGCGCGACCGACACGTTCGTGCGCACGCCCGCCTCCGTGATGGCTCCACCGTCGATCGCCACGTTGAGCAGGTCGCCGGCGGTGGGTGAGACCTGTGGCGAGCGGTCTTTCTGGTTCGGTCGCTCGCCCAATGCCTCGTCGAAGATCTCGCCTGCCACCGGTACAAGGTCGGGGTGGGCAACCCAGGTGCCGTCAGACCCGTCGCCCGCCTCGCGGCGCTTGTCCTCGCGCACCGCCGCCAGCGCACGCTCGGTGACCTCCGGCTCGCGGCGATTCGGGATGAACGCGCTCATGCCGCCGATGGCGTGCGCCCCGCGCCGATGGCAGGTCGCCACCAGCAGCTGTTGATAGGCGCGCATGAACGGCACCGCCATGGTGACCTGGGCACGGTCGGGCAGGATCATGTCGGGCCGGCTCCGCAGCTTCTTGATCAGGCTGAAGATGTAGTCCCAGCGCCCCGCGTTCAGCCCGGCGGCGTGGTGTCGCAGCTCGTAGAGGATCTCTTCCATCTCGAACGCGGCCAGGATCGTCTCGATCAGCACGGTGGCGCGAATGCTGCCCTGCGGCACCCCGAGTCCCTCCTGGGCGGCGACAAATACGTCGTTCCACAGCTCGGCCTCCAGGTGCGACTCGAGCTTGGGCAGGTAGAAGTACGGGCCGGACCCGCCCGCCAGCTGCTCGCGCGCGTTGTGGAAGAAGACGAGGCCGAAGTCGAACAGGCTGGCCGAGATGGGGGAGCCGTCGACCAGCACGTGGGCCTCGTCTAGGTGCCAGCCCCGCGGCCGGATCACCAGCGTGGCCAAGCGGCCGTCGTTCAGCGCGTACGTCTTCTCGTCGGTCTGGAAGGTGAGCCGGCGGCGCACGGCCTCGGACACCGCCCACTGCCCGGTCACGACGTTCTGCCAGGTGGGGGAGAGAGCGTCCTCGAAGTCGCCCATGAAGACTCGGGCGCCCGAGTTCAGGGCGTTGATCATCATCTTCGGCTCGACCGGTCCGGTGATCTCCACCCGCCGGTCGTCCAGGTCCGCGGGAGCTGGCGCGACGCGCCAGTCGGGGTCCGAGCGGACCTCGTGGGTGTTCGGCAGGAAGTCGGGCAGCTCCCCGGCGTCGAAACGAGCCTGGCGGTCTCGCCGCTCGCCAAGCAGGCGCTGCCTCCTCCGGCTGAAGGACCGATGCAGCTGCGCCACGAAGGCCAGCGCCTCAGGCGTCAGGACAGTCTCCGCGTGCTCGGCCGGGGTCGTGACCTGGACCCCGGGCGCCTCAGTATCCGTTACTCGACCTCCTGCTCCCTCAGTCGCCGATGCTAGCGGTCCTGCCGCTCCACGATGAAGGGTTTCGGGCGTCTCCCGGCACGAGCCGTCTCCAGCAGCTCCATGAAGCGTCGCTCGTTGGTCTCCGGCCGCTTTCCGGCCGTGACCCAGTGCGCGACACCCCTCCGGAATGACGGCTGCTCTCCCTCCCAGAAGGCCCACGCCTTCGCGTCCGCCATGAGCCGGACCAGCATTTCGTGCGGCAGCTCGGCCGGCGGCCGCTCGTAGGAGTAGATCGCGTCCTTGCGGCGGTCACGTTCGTCGAAGACGCGTAGACCGGCCGGATGCAGGCGGCCGGCCGCCTCCAGCTCAGCCATCTTGGCAATGTTGATGGCGCTCCAGCTGCTTCCCTTGCGCCGTGGCGTATAGCGGTTGGAGGTGACCTCGTCGTCGATACGTCGCGTCAGCCCGTCGATCCAGCCGAAGCAGAGCGCCTCCTCCACGGCCTGGGCGTAGGTCATCGACTGCTTCGGCACGCCCTTCTTGTAGTAGCCGACCCACAGCTCGGCGGCGGAGTCGTGGTTGGCCTCAAGCCAGGCCCGGAAATCGGCAGCGGTGGGAAAGACATGGATGTCGTCCGGCGTGGGGTTCAACAGCGGCGACGTCACCAGCCTCCTTCGTCGCGAATGAGCCGATGCAGGACGCGGGCGGCCACTTCCCGCCGATAGTCGGCGGTCGAGCGCACGTCATCGATGGGCTGGATCTCCGCCCGCAGCGCGTCGGCGGCCCTGTCGGCCGTCTCGGCGGTCGGGGAGGCACCCTCCAGGGACGCCTCGGTGCTGGGAGCGCGGACCGGCGTGGCCGCCACGGAGCCCAGCGCCAGCCGCACCTCGCGCCACGTCCCCTCGTTTCCTGGCTGCCAGGCGAGCGCCATGACTACCTTGGAGATCGCCTGCGCCCGCCGCGTGCCCACCTTCCGGAACCGGATCCGGCGTTGGCCGGCCAGTGGGAAGCGGATGCGCAGGATCAGCTCGTCCGGCGCGAGCGCCGTCTGCCGGTACGACGGCCAGAATTCGGCGGCCGGCACGGTGCGCTCCCCGCGCGCGCTGCCCAGCACGAGCTCGGCATCGGCGGCCAGCAGGATCGGCAGCGTGTCGCCCGCGGGTGAGGCGTTGGCCGCATTGCCGCCCAGCGTGCCCCGGTTCTGGATCTGGGCCGCTCCGATGGTTGCCGCCGCCTCGGCCAGTGACGGCAGGAACTCGGCGACCTCGTGCGATCGGCGGATCTGGGTGTACGTCGTCAGCGCGCCGATCACCAGGGCGTCGCCGTCGACCCGGATGCCGCGCAGCTCATCCAAGCCCCACAGGTCCAGGACACGATCCGGTGGCTCACCGATCTCGCCGGTGATCTGCACCAGCAGATCGGTGCCACCGGCCACCGGCCGGTGCGGCCCGTCGGCCAGGGCGCGGTAGGCGTCGTCCAGGCTGCCCGGCGAGACGACCGGCGGCTCGGGCGGCATCAGCTCAGCGGCCGGTATGGCGCTCGGCGGCGAGCGCGATGGCGTCGATGATCTTGGTGTAGCCGGTGCAGCGGCACAGGTTGCCGGCGATGGCGTGGCGAATCGCGTCTTCCTTCGGCGCATCGCCCGACGCCAGGAAGGCCTCGCCGGCCATCAGCATGCCCGGCGTGCAGATGCCGCATTGCGCACCGCCGGTCTCCAGGAAGGCCGCCTGCAGGACGTTGAGCGCGCCGTCATTGGCCAGGCCCTCGACCGTGTCCACCCTCCCGCCCTCGACCTGGCAGACCGGGACCAGGCACGCGTCGACCAGGGCGCCGTCGATGAGCACCGAGCAGGCGCCGCACTCCCCCTCGCCGCAGCCTTCCTTGGTGCCGGTCAGTGCCAGGTCCTCGCGCAGCACGTCGAGCAGCCGCCGCATGCCCGGTGCATCGACCTCCACCGGCGAGCCATTCACGCTGAAGCGGTAGGTCACGGGATGAAGTCCTGCGGCGGGTCGGTGGGGGAGCGAAGCGGGATCTCGTCGCCGCCGGCGGGCAGATCCTCGATCGGCGGGTCCTTCGGGGCGGGCTGCTCGACCGAGACCCCGGGTGGCGGAGGCATCGGTCCATGCGTCATGGCGGCCAGGATCCTCTCCGGCGTGGCGGGCAGGTCATGGATCCAGATGCCGGTCGCATCGTGAATGGCGGCGACCACCGCCGGCGCTCCCACGTCCATGGGCAGCTCGCCCACGCCCTTGGCGCCGTGGGGCGCGCCAGAGTACGGCTTCTCGACCAGGATGCTGCGGATGTGCGGTGCATCGAGCGAGGTGGGGATCAGGTAGGTCGCCAGGCGGTCATTCAGGTAGCGGCCGTCGACCAGCTTCATCTCCTCGATGGTGGCGTAGCCGATGGCCTGCAGCGAGCCGCCCTCGACCTGCCCCTCCGCCAGCACCGGGTGGATGACGCGCCCGATGTCGTCGGCTGACACGAACTCGCGCACGGTCACCTCCGCGGTGTCCAGGTCCACGTCGAC
>DATBRW010000165.1:0-4014 GCA_036560125.1 Candidatus Limnocylindria bacterium | reverse complement strand
GAGGAGACCGAGCGCATCCGGGTCATGCTGGTCGACGACCACGAGGTGGTGCGGCGTGGACTGCGTGGCTTCCTGGAGCTGCAGCCGGACATGGAGGTCGTGGGCGAGGCGCCGGATGGCGTGATTGCCTGCGAGAAGGCGGCCGAGCTGACGCCTGACGTGGTGCTGATGGACCTGCTGATGCCGAACATGGACGGCCTGACCGCCATCGGCACGATCAAGCAGGCCAATCCGGTGATCGAGATCATTGCGGTTACCAGCTTCATCGAGGAGGAGAAGGTCACCGCCGCCCTCGAGGCCGGCGCCAGCGGCTACCTGCTGAAGGACGCCGACGCTGAGGAAGTGGCGGCCGCCATCCGCTCGGCCCATGCCGGCGAAGTGCACCTCGATGCGGCCGTGGCCAGCCTGCTTGCCCAGCGCATGCGCACCCGCCGCGACACCGAGCCGGTCGAGCCGTTGACCCCGCGCGAGAAGGAGGTCCTCTCGCAGCTGGCCAAGGGCGCCTCCAACAAGGAGATCGCCTACGAGCTGTCGATCACGGAGCGCACCGCTCGCACCCACGTCAGCAACATCCTGGGCAAGCTGGGCCTCGCCAGCCGCACCCAGGCCGCCCTGTGGGCGGTGGAGCACAAGCTGGCCGACCCCGTCTAGGTACCTTCGCGCCTGACCGTCCCCTTCGCGGGTCACCCAGCCGGCGGGTGATACGACAGCGAAACGCCCCGACTGCGATGGCAGTCGGGGCGCTCCAGGTGAGAGGGCGCGATCAGACGGCTGCGGTCATCCCTCCGGACCGGCTGCCGAAGACCGAGGTCACGGCCGCGCGGATCAGGCCCATGGGGCTGCCGAAGACACGGAACACGTCGATCGTGATCAGGCCAATCAGCGCGACCTCCACGCCCTTGGCGAAGTAGGCCAACGGGAAGTAGGGGCCCTGGATCGCCCAGGCAACGATGGTGAGTGCCGCGTAGCCGCCAAGGGCAACGCGCGGGAACCAGCTGAATCGGGCGATCAACGGATGCGGGGCAGCGGCGCCGATCACGTACAGGAGCGCCAGGCCGATGTAGCCGAGGCCGTTCAGCGTGAAGAGCAGGCCACCCAGTCCGAGGTGGATGTAGGCCGTGGTCAGCGCGAGCGCCACGATGCCTGCCGTCAGCGCAACGCCGAACGCGCGCGACGAGCGGCTGGCCGAGTGATTCGATGCGGTCATGGTGGGTTCTCCCTTGGGATTGTCCGCTTTGCTGCGTCAATGCTTCGCGACGGTTGACGGTGATATTAGCGATATGATTCCTATTGTCAATATAGGAGTCGTATCACTGAGTAGTGGCACTTGTGACAGCCCAACCGTAGGTCTCGGTTGGCGGCCAGCCATCGGGCATCGGCATGAGAAGACCATGAGACACCGGACCGATTGGCTGGTCGGCCGGATGACGTAGGGGCGCACCGGCCAGTCCCCGGTTCGATCCCGTATCCTCAGCCGCATGACGGCCGAAGCCGAGCTGCTGAAGGGCGCCGTCACGGAGGTGGCCCGCCTGCTGCAGGCAGACGGCGCGATGATCTACCTGGTCGACGAGGCCAGCGAGATGCTGCGCTTTGCCTACGACGCGGGCATCACCGACCGTCGCGCCCGACGCCTGATCCGTGACCTGAGCCTGCCCATTGGGGTCGGGATGTTCGGCACGACCGTCAGCCGGCGCCAGCTGACCGTCACCGACGACTACCCGGTCGACAAGCGCTTCGAGCACCTGCAGGTGGCCGATGAGATCGTGCGGGCGGCGGGCATGCGCTCGATGGCGGTGACGCCCCTGGTGGCGGGGGAGCGGGTGATCGGCGCCATGGGCGCCTATGCCAACCGGCCGGCAGCGTTCAGCGAGGCGCAGATCCGCTTGCTGCGGGCCCTTGGCGACCATGCCGCCACCGCCATCGCCAACCGGCAGCAGGCGGCGGAGCTGGCGCTGCGGGTCGAGACGCAGCGCACGCTGCAGAAGCTGGCCGCTCAGATCACCGCCATTCGCGATCCGGATGAGCTGCTGCAGCAGGTCGTGGACGGAGCGCAGCGGTTGATTGGCTCGGATGGCGCCCACCTGACCCTGCGCGATCCGGACGCGCCCATCTTGCGGCCGCACGTCATAACCGGCGGCCTGGACCCGGCGACCCGCGAGTTTCTCGCCAGCCAGGAGCTTCCGATCGGGGGCGGCATGAACGGCCTGGCGGCCGAGCAGGGCGTCGCGGTCTGGACGCACGACTACCTGGTGGATCCGCGCATCCCGCATACGGAGGACGACCAGGCGGTGGCGGGGCGCATGGGCCTGCGTGGCATGGCCGTCGCGCCGCTGCGTGCTCCTGAAGGCGAGATCTTCGGCACGCTCGCCATTTCGTGGGAGCACGCGCGCGACACCACGCCGGAGGAGATCGAGCTGCTGCAGAGCCTGGCCGACATCGCCGCCATCGCCATCGCCAACGCCCGGCTGTACGAGCAGATGACGGAGTCCGGGCGGCGCTATCGGTTCCTGGTCGACAACTCGCCGGACCTCATCTGGACGGTCGACAAGGAAGGCATCTTCACCTACCTGTCGGAGACCGTGAGGAGCCTCGTCGGCTGGGCGCCGGAGGAGCTGATTGGGCATCACTTCGCTGAGATCGTGGCGCCGGAATCTCTGCCCAACGTGCTCGAGCACTGGCAACGAGTCGTGGACGAGCCGCAGCAGCCGCAGCAATACCGCCTGAACGTGCTGCACCGCGATGGGACCCATATCACCATGGAGGTCAACGGCCTGGGCACGATGGTGGATGGCGAGTTCGCCGGCGGCCATGGCTCGGTGCGCGACATCCGCGAGCGCGTCGCCCTGGAGGAGGGCCTGCGCAAGCAGACGGTGGAGCTGTCGCGCGGCGTCGAGGTGCAGCGCACGCTGGGCGAGATTGCGCGGAGCATCGTGGAGGTCGACGACGCCGGTGAGACCCTGCAGCAGGTGGTCGACGCATCGAAGCGGCTGCTCGGCTCGGACGGGGCGCATCTGACCCTGATGGATGACGACGGCGAGAACCTGATTCCCATGGTCCTGGCGGGGGACACCGATCCGGCGACGCGCGCCTGGTTGCATCGCCAGCGCTTCCCCGTGGGCGGCGGCATCAATGGCATGGCGGCGGCCACCGCCAAGCCGGCCTGGACCGACGACTACCTGGCCGATCCTCGCCTGCCCCACGATCCCAATGACGAGTCGCCCGCTCGCCTGCAGCTTGGCGCCGCGGCCGTCGCGCCGCTGTTCGGGACCGGCGGCGAGGTGATCGGCACCCTGGCCATCACCTACACCCAGGCGCGCAACATCGATCCGCGCGACGTGTCGCTCCTGCAGGAGCTGGCCGGCCAGGGCTCGATCGCCGCTCGCAACGCGCGCCTGTACGAGCAGCTGCGCGACTCGGAGCGCCGCTACCGCCACCTGGTCGACAACTCGCCTGACCTGGTCTGGTCGGTCGACGCCGATGGCTCGTTCACCTACCTGGGCGAATCGCTGGAGCGCATGACCGGCTTCCGTCCGGAGGAGCTGCTGGGCAGGCCATTCGAGGTGATCAGCACGCCGCACACTCGTTCGGCGGTGCGGACGGCGTGGCGCGCCATGCAGGTGCATCCGGAGGACGAGCAGCAGGTTCGCCTGGACCTGCCACTGGCTGGTGGCGGGACCATGGCGGTCGAAATCAGCATGGTCGCCACCCTGGTGGATGGCCGCTTCGCCGGCGCGCACGGATCGGTCCGCGACATCCGCCAACGTGAGCGTCTGGAGCAGGATCTGCGACGCCAGGCAGCCGCCTTGGCCGCCAACGAGGAGCGCGCCAACCTCGCCCGCGAGCTGCATGACTCGGTGACCCAGGCGCTGTTCAGCATGGGCCTGACCGCCCGGGCGCTGGAGCTGCTGTTCGATCGCGACCCCGAGGCGGCGCGCGCCAAGCTGGCCGAGCTGAAGGAGCTGCAAAAGGACGCGCTGGCCGAGATGCGGACCCTGATCTTCGAGCTCCGTCCGC
>DATBRW010000164.1:0-1691 GCA_036560125.1 Candidatus Limnocylindria bacterium | reverse complement strand
CGGATGGAGTTCACCTACGACGGCGGCGGCCTGGGCAAGGGCGGCTCAGCCGCACTGTTCGTCGATGGCCAGCCCGTCGGCGAGGGCCGGGTCGAGGCAACCGTGCCGATGATCTTCTCGACCGACGAGACGACCGACGTCGGGGCCGACAGCGCCACGCCCGTCAGCGATGACTATGGCCCGAAGGACAGCCACTTCAGCGGTCGGGTCCATTGGGTGCAGCTCGACGTCGACGAAGCGGCGGAAGATCTCGACCACCTGATCTCACCCGAGGAACGGCTCCGGATCGCGATGGCGCGCCAGTAGCGCGCCCCTCCCGACCCTAGGGGCTCTCGCCGAAGAACACGGTCAGCCACCGCTCGAGCATGGGTGGGTCGGGTGCCGTCACCTTATCGGCGGCGACGGGTGCCGAGACCGCGGCGCCGGGTGGGATGATGAGGACCTGTTCGCCGGGGTAGCCGAGGTTCCGCAGGCGCCGGGCTTCCACGGTCACGTAGGCGTCGCTCTGCAGGTACTCGAGCTGGACCTGAAGCGCGTTGTTCTCGGCCTCGGCCGCCGCGACCTGCGCGGCCAGCGAGTCAGCCTGCTCCCCCACCGACCAGCCGAGGAACGCCTGGCGGCCGACGTTGAAGGCGATGAGGGCCACGACCCCCGCGATAACGAGGGCGATCAGGGTCCGGCGGCGGAGGGCTACCCGAAGCGATGGGCGCCGCGCAGGCGGGCGCGCCCGAGTCGCCGCAGTGCCCGGAACGGCGGTCATGGGGCGGCAGTCTAGGCGCCACGTTTCGCGAGCGTCAAGGAAACCGACGGAGCGTTCGAAATGACACTGGGCGCAACGGGGGCCAATCGAGTACGCTCCAGACGACCTGCACGATCCCTCGCGCAAGCCCGCCCCGCTGTGGGAGCGCGGTGCCCGCCGATGTGACTCCCAGGCGCCGATTGAAAGGAACGAATGATGGGTATCGGTCCAGTTCAGTACATGGTCGTCGCGTTTCCGGGGAACCAGTTCAAGGGCGAGATCGCGCCCGCGCTCCAGGACCTCGTCCAGTCCGGGACGATCCGGATCATCGACCTCGCCTTCGTCATCAAGGACGCAGACGGGAGCATGACCGGCGTCGAGCTCGAGGATGCGGGCTCGGACGTCTTCCAGGCATTTGAGTCCCTGACCGCTGAGCGCGGTGGCTTCGTGAGTGAGCAAGATCTACATGAGGTTGCCGGCGCTCTCGACCCGAACTCGTCGGCGGCCATCCTGGTGTGGGAGGACGTTTGGGCGACCCGCCTGACCGAAGCCCTCGCCAATGCTGGCGGCCAGCTGGTCGACATTCAGCGCGTTCCTCGCGAGCTCGTCGAGGAAGCGGTCGCATGGGCCGAGGAAAACAAGGCAGGGGCCAGCGCGTAGAGCGCCGGACCACGAAGGAGACAAACCGATGAGACGACGCCGAGGCGGAATTGTCCGGATGGCGGCCACGACTGCGGTCGTGGCCGGCACGGCAGGAGCCGTGAGCCACCACCAGCAGCAGAAGTACGCCGCGCAGGACCAGCAGCAGGCTGCCCAGCAGCAGGCCCAGCAGCAGGCGCCGGCGGCGCCTGCCGAGGACGACCAGATGGCCGAGCTCCAGAAGCTCGCCCAGCTCCACTCGACCGGCGTGCTGACCGACGAGGAGTTCGCTGCCGCGAAGGCCAAGGTGCTG
>DATBRW010000163.1:0-5225 GCA_036560125.1 Candidatus Limnocylindria bacterium | reverse complement strand
GTGTCGTTCGCGATGCGCACGGCGTCGGCCTCGTCCTTCGCACGGTACACCTGTGCGACCGGGCCGAAGAACTCCTCCTTGGAGGCAGGGTTCTCGGGAGTGACATCAGTCAGCACCGTCGTCTGGAAGAAGGCGCCGTCGCGCGCGCCGCCATACACGAGCCTGGCGCCGTGCTCGATCGCGCGCTTGACCTGCTCGTCGAGGCCCTCGGCGGCCTTTAGCGAGGACAGCGGTCCGAGCGCCGAGTCGGCCGACGTCGGGTCGGTCGCCTCGATCTCGGCGATCTTCGCGCTGAACTTCTCCAGGAAGGGCTCGTACAGCTCGTCGGCGACGATGAAGCGCTTGGCCGCGTTGCAGGACTGGCCGCTGTTGTCGAGGCGGGCGTCGATCGCGTTTTGCACGGTGGCGTCGAGGTCATCGGTCGAGAGGAGGATGAAGGGGTCCGAGCCGCCGAGCTCGAGCACGACCTTCTTCAAGTGGCGGCCCGCGATCTCGGCGACTGCGGCGCCGGCGCGCTCGGAGCCGGTGAGCGAGACGCCCTGCACGCGCGGGTCGCCGATGACCTGCTCGAGCTGGTCGTGCGTGGCGTAGATGTTCACGTAGGCGCCGGCCGGGAAGCCCGCGTCGAGGAAGATCTGCTGCATCGCGGCGGCGGACTCGGGGCATTGCGCGGCGTGCTTGAGCAGGATCGTGTTGCCGATGATGAGGTTCGGGCCGGCGAAGCGGGCGACCTGGTAGTACGGGAAGTTCCACGGCATCACGCCCAGCAGCACCCCGAGCGACGACCGGCGGATGACCGCCGAGCCCTCGCCCGCGAGGAGCTCGATCGGCTCGTCCTTCAGGAAGTCCGCCGAGTGGTCGGCGTAGTACTCGTAGATATCCGCGGCAAAGTCGACCTCGCTGAGCGCCTGCGCGATCGGCTTGCCCATCTCGCGCACGATGAGCTCGGCCAGCTCCTGGCGGCGCTCGCGGTGGAGCTCGCTGACGCGGCGGATGAGGGCCGCGCGCTCATCGACCGTGGTCGACGTCGACCAGGTGCGGTGCGCCTCGTCGGCTGCGGCAATCGCCGCCTCGAGCTCGGCGTCGGTGATGGTGTCGTAAGTCTTGACCGTCTCGCCGGTAGCGGGATTGGTCACGGCATAGGCCATCGTGCGGTTCTCCTTCTCAGTGCGCCAGGCCAGAGCCGGTCTGTCGCGGTTCAGCCACTCGTGCTTTCGGGGAGGTCAGGTGCCCCCGCAACGCGGTCATGCAGCTTCTTTGCGATGTCCTCGACCTGCTGCTCAGTGATCGATCCAGGAGGCCCAAAGCCCTCCAGCTGGTACACGTATTGGCCGTCGGCGAATGTGATCGTGAACGAGTCGGTAGGCTCACCCTCTTCACCCGTCTCCTGCAGCCGCTCGGCCGTGACGGGGCGCTGTACGCCCTTCGCATTGGGCACGCCGGAAACGTCGAACGGCTCGATCCGCGCCGCGCAGCTACCGGGGCAAGGCTGAAGGGCGTTCTCGTGCAGTATGTCGAGGCCCGTACGCGCTCCGCCCTCCGAGTCGAACTGGACAACAAGGATCCGAACGTGAGGTGCGTCGCGCGTGTGCGGACCGCCGGGGGTCTCGGGAAAGAAACGCGTCTCGTGGATGGCCGAAACGAATCCGGCCTCCTCGAGCTTGCTCGGGTCGATCTCGGCGGCCGGCATGTCCTGCCAGGCTGAGAACTCATCGAGCGAACTTGCCGTCTGCCCCGTCTCTACCGGATCCGGGAGCGAGCCTGGTACATCGGCCTCGCTGAGCACACGCTGCTCCAGCGCGACCGGCTCGGCGCTGCAGGCGACGATGGCGGCCGCCGCGATCGCCAATGCCACTCCCATGACAACTGTCTTCATGTTTGCGATCCCACACCATTGCAGTCTTGGCACACGCGCGGCTGGTGGCCTAGCTAGCAGCAAGGGAATCACCCGTGTGAGCCGGGACACGGGCGGATGCTAGGAAGGCGAGGCAACGTCGTCAATGCGATAGTTGACCCCGCAAAGAGGCCACTGGTTCGAGGCCAGTGACGCCCACCATTACACCAGCTCCCGATCAGACCGATGGCGTTGTTGCCTGCCTCCATCCGCGCGCGACTCCGCGCTGTGCGGCTCCTTCAGCCGCTCGAGCGCCGCGACTTCGCCCTGCTTACCACCGGATCGGTCGTCTCGCTCCTGGGTGACGGCTTCTTCTCGATCGCCCTGGCATGGCAGGTGTACGAGATCAGCAACGTGCCCACCGCCCTGTCGGTCGTCGGGGTGGCCTGGACGGTGCCGCTCATCCTCTTTCTCCTCCTGGGTGGCGTCTTCACGGACCGATACGACCGCCGCCGCCTGATGATCGGCGCCGACCTCATTCGTGCGGCGGCCATCGGCCTGCTCGGCGTCCTGTCGCTGGCCAGCGTCATCGAGCTGTGGCATGTCATCGTCCTGATTGCGTTCGTCGGGCTGGGCGATGCGTTCTTCAATCCGGCGGCGACGGCGATCGTGCCCGACCTGCTGCCGGATGAGCTCCTGCCTCAGGCCAATGCGCTCAACGGCCTGATCAGGCCGCTCACCATCCGACTCATCGGTCCGGCACTGGGGGGCTTCGTCGTCGCACTCTCCAGCGCCGGCACCGCGTTCCTCATCGACGCGGCCAGCTTCCTTGTCTCGGCGGTGGCCATTGCCGGGATCACGCGTTCGCCGGCGCGTGCGATCGTTTCCCACGGCGTCCGCCAGGCCATCGCCGAGGTGGGGGAAGGTTTGGCATTTGCCCGACGGACACCATGGCTGTGGGCGACCCTCCTGTCGGCGATGTTCAGCCTGCTCTGCTTCATCGGGCCGGTGCAGGTGCTGCTGCCGTTCCTGGTCAAGAACCAGCTCGCGCTCGGGCCCGAGGCTCTCGGCGCGATCTTCGCGGTCGGCGGCATCGGCTCCGTGGTCTCGGCGATCGCCATCGGCCAGCTCGGCCTGCCACGGCGCTACGTGACCGTCATGTATGCGTGCTGGGCGCTCGGCGTCGCGCTGCTCGCGGGCTACGGCCTCATGACGACGCTGTGGCAGGGGATGCTCATCGGCCTCCTGACCGCCTCGCTGTTCGAGGTCGGCTCGATCATCTGGGTGACGCTGCTGCAGACCGAAGTGCCGCGCGATCTTCTCGGCCGGATCTCGAGCCTCGATTGGCTGGTGTCAACCGGCCTGGTGCCGGTCTCGTTCGCCCTGACGGGCCCAGTCGCCGGCGCGCTTGGCCCGCAGAACACGATCATCGCCGCCGGCCTGGTCGGGGCGGTCCTCATGGGCGTGCTCCTCTTCTACCCCGGTGTCCGGGATCCGGAGCGCCGCCGCCGGCTCCCGTCCGACGCCGCTGTCGCTGCAGGCCAGCCCGAGACATAGCCGGCCGCGGCTGAAAGTACTATCGCCGTCGTGGGGCGTCGCGGCGATGCTGGACTCCGGTAAATATTCGATACGGAGTCCATATGAAGCGTGTTCTGGCGGCATTGTTTGCCGGCCTCATTACCTTCGGGGGGATCTACGGTCTGGCGGCGAGCCTGAACCTCACCAGCGATAGCCTGGGTGCAGGGAATGCAACCGTCGCCGCCTGTCAGGCGGGGGCCTTGAACGCGACCTATACGACCAGTTACTCGGCCACTGCGCCGGGTTACACGGTCGGCACGGTGACTGTCACCGGCTTGGCCGCCAGCTGCTACAGCAAGGCGTACAAGATCACGCTTTCGGGCGCAGCGAGCGTCTCGCTCGGTGAGGCGACGGGCACCACGCCTGCCGCCGGCACCAGTTTCGCGGCGGCCTTCGCGCCTGCGGTGAGTGCCGCATCCGTGACCGGCATCAGCGTGGTGCTGAGCGGCTAGTCCGTCGAACCCGCACTTCGACCGGCGGGCTGGGGCCCGTCGGTCGATTGATTTCCTGGCGGGGGCTCTTCTGGTCCCGACAACGGAGGCGCCCATGCCGTCCTGGCGCCGGCTCGGCCTTGTCCTAGCGATCGTGCTCAGCGGCACCGTCATCGGTGCTGCTGCCTCGCTGAATCTCACCTCCAGCACCCTGGGGGCCAACCGCCTGGCGACACCGCGCTGCACGGCGGCCAATCTGAGCGTCCTGCAGAACCTCTCTGGCAGCAATGTGGCCAGCGTGACGGTCAGCGGCCTGCCCGCGGCCTGCGGCGGCGGAACGCTCCAGGCGGCGGTGAACAACGGCACGGCCAACAGCACCGGTTCCGCGGCCGTTCCGGCCGGCGGTGGATCCGTGATAGTCACCCTGGCGGCCACGGTTCCCGTCAGCGAAGCGGCCGAGACCGACATCGTGGTGGTCGGCCCGTGATCGGGCGCCGCGTGGCAGCCGCAGCCCTGCTGGTCGGCGTTCTGATCGGTGCCGGTTTCGTGACCGGTCGAGCGGCGAGCATCTCGCTCACCTCTCAGACGCTGACGCCGTACCGCACCTGCACCCTGACGGCGACTCCCGCTGCGGCCACCGTCCAGATCGACACCACCGCGCGGCAGGGGTCAGCGACCACCAATTTCGGGACGCTCACGACGCTGACCGTTTCATCGGCCAGCGCGGCAAACCAGCGCACCTACCTGCGCTTCGACCTGACCCGATGCAGCCCGGCCATCCCGGCCACGGCCATCATCCGGCTGGCGACGCTGCGGCTGTTCGTCTCCGCCCTGCCGGCCGTCTGCCGCACGGTCGACCTCTTTCGGTCGACGGCAACCTGGACGGAAGCGGGCCTGACCTGGAACAACCAGCCGTTCGGCGCAGCCATCAACAACCCGGCCACCGCCAGTCGGACCGGCACTTTCGATGTCGGGACGCCAGTCGGCTGCCAGAACCGCACCGCCAACGCGTACGTCGTGGGCGGCACGGTCACCACCGATGTCGCGGCGTTCGTGGCCGGCAGCTCCACCAACTTCGGCTGGATGCTGCGCGACGATGCCGAAGGGTCGGCCACCGCCCGCACGACGACGTTCAGCGCGAAGAACCTGGGCACGGCGGCCCAAGGTCCCCAGCTGGTGATCACCTACGTGGCGTTCCCGTGAACGCCGGACGCGTCGGGCTGGCTCTGCTGATCGCGCTGCTGGCGGCGTGGTTCGTGTTCCTGCGGCCGGTCTCGCTGGGCGGGTCGGTCATGTACGTCGTCATCCGCGGCAACTCGATGGAGCCGAGGTACGTCTCAGGCGATCTGCTCGTCGTCCGGGCCGAGCCGTCTTACGGGACG
>DATBRW010000162.1:0-5263 GCA_036560125.1 Candidatus Limnocylindria bacterium | reverse complement strand
GGCTTGACCAGGCCCAGCATCAGCTTGAGCTCCTCGCGCGAGCCGTGGCCGGAGACGTGGCAGTGCTTCAGCGGCTCGTAGTGCACCATCGCGCCTTCCTTGAACAGGTTGTCGATGGTGCGCGCCACCGCCTCCTCGTTGCCGGGGATCGGCGAGGCGGAGACGATAACCGTGTCCCCCGGCTCGATGGTGATGTTGCGGTGGTCGCGGTTGCTCATGCGGGTCAGGCCGGACATCGGCTCACCCTGGGAACCGGTGGTCATGACCACCAGCTTTTCCATGGCGAGGCGCTGCAGCTGGTCCTTGCGCACCAGCGTGTCACCACGGGGGTCCAGGTAGCCGAGCTCGACGGCGATCCCGATGTTCTGCTCCATGCTGCGCCCCAGGGCCACCATCTTGCGACCGTGCGCGGCGGCCGCGTCGAGCACCTGCTGCACCCGCCCGATATTGCTGGCAAAGGTCGCCACGATCACCCGCCCGGCCGCCTCGCCCACCAGCTGGTGGAGTGACTCCCCCACCGTGGCCTCCGATTGGGTGTAGCCCTCCTTCTCGGAACGGGTGGAGTCGCTGAGCAGGAAGTCCACACCGCGATTGCCGATCTCGGCAATCAGGCCCAGGTCGGCGCGCGCGCCGTCCGGCGGGGTGTGGTCGAACTTGAAGTCGCCGGTATGCACCACCGTCCCCGCCTCGGTGCGGATGGCGAAGCCCATCCCGTCCGGGATCGAGTGGTTCACGCGGAACGGCAGGATGTTGAACGGGCCGATCTGGCACTCGACGCCGGCTTCCAACGGCTCCAGCGGCGTCTGGTCCAGGAGCCGATGCTCCTTCAGCTTGCCGCGCACCAGGCCGCTGGTCAGGCGCCCGGCGTACACCGGCACGCCAGGCAGCTTGGGCAGCACGAAGGGCAGGGCGCCGGTGTGGTCCTCGTGGCCGTGGGTCAGCGCAATGGCAATGACCCGATCGCGGTTCGCTTCGAGGTAGGTCACGTCCGGGATGACCAGGTCGATGCCCAGCATCTCCGGCTCGGGGAAGGCCAGCCCGCAATCGACGACCAGGATCCGCCCGCCCGCCTCGATCAGGGTGATGTTCTTGCCGACCTCGCCCACCCCGCCCAGCGGGATGATGCGCAGGGGTTCCGTCATCTTGGCTCCTGGAAGAGCGTCATCTGCTCAGCGTCGTCGGGGCTCGGCACCAGCTCGGGCTCCGGCTCGGGAATCGTGTCCTGGACCGCTGCCACCCGTTCGGCCTCGAGTGCCTGGCGAGCGGCCAGCAGCGCTGCCGGCAGCCCACGAATGTCGGCGAACAGCGTCTCCCGCAGCGAGGCCTGGTGCAGCGCGGCAGCAGGATGGTACATCGGGAAGATGAAGCGGCCGCCCGATTGGCGCAGTTGCCCGTGCACGGCCGAGATGCGGGCGCCGGGCAGGTAGCGTTGCAGGGAGTGACGGCCCAAAGTCACGATCACCGCCGGGTCGAGGGCTGCCTCCTGTCGGTCGAGGTAGCCCGAGCAGGCCGCAATCTCCTCCGGCTCCGGGTCTCGGTTGCTCGGCGGACGGCACTTCACCACGTTGGCAATGAAGACGTCCTCGCGCGCCCAGCCCAGCGTGCCCAGCAGCTCGGTCAGCAGCTGCCCGGCCGGGCCGACGAACGGCCGCCCGGTGGCGTCCTCGCGGGCGCCAGGGCCTTCGCCAACCAGCAGGACGTCGCTGATCGGGTTGCCCTCGCCGGGCACGGCCTGGGTGCGGCCGCGATGCAGCGGGCAGCGGGTACAGGCTCGCACCTCGCTCGCCACTGCCGTCAGCACCGTTTCAGCGCCCATCGGCCTGGCTGCCTCCCTCCGCCGGAGCGGCCTGGACCGCCGCCGCGTCCGCGCGGCCGCGGCATCGGTCAGGAGTCTGAGTGGTCGGACCCCTCTCCGTTGCCGGTGCCGGCACCGGCTCCAGCCTTGGCCATGTGGCGCTCCATCGCCGCGCGGCGGCTCAGGTTGACGCGGCCCATGCGGTCGATCTCGGTGACCACCACCATCAGCTCGTCGCCGATGCTGACCACGTCCTCGACACGCGGCACGCGGTAGTCGGCCAGCTGGCTGATGTGGACCAGTCCCTCCTTGCCGGGCAGGATCTCGACGAAGGCTCCGAAGTTCATGATCCGGGTGACCTTGCCCAGGTACTCCTTGCCGACCTCGACGTCCTTGGTCAGGCCCTCGATCCAGGCGATCGCCTTCTTGGCGGCTTCGCCATCGGTGGCGGCGATCTGGATCGTGCCGTCGTCTTCGACGTTGATCTGGGTCCCCGTCTCGGCCGTGATCTGACGGATCACCTTGCCACCCGCGCCGATGACGTCGCGGATCTTGTCGACCGGGATCTTGATCGTGGTGATGCGTGGGGCGAACGGGCTGAGCTCCTCGCGGCTGGCGCTGATGACCTCGGTCATCTTGCCCAGGATGTGGAGCCGTGCCTGGCGCGCCTGCTCCAGGGCATCCCGCAGCGTCTCGCTGGTGATGCCGGCCACCTTGATGTCCATCTGCAGCGCGGTCACGCCATCGGCGGTCCCGGCCACCTTGAAGTCCATGTCGCCGTACGCGTCTTCCTTGCCGGTGATATCGGTCAGCACCGCGTAGCGGCCGGTCGCCGGATCGGTGATCAGGCCCATCGCCGCGCCGGCCACCGGCGCCTTGATCGGCACGCCGGCGTCCATCAGCGACAGGGTGCTCCCGCAGGTGCTCGCCATGCTGGTCGAGCCGTTGCTGCTGACCACCTCGGAAACGACGCGGATGATGTACGGGAACTCCTCCACGCTCGGCAGGACCGGCAGGAGCGCGCGCTCGGCGAGCGCACCATGGCCGATCTCACGGCGTCCGGGGCCACGCATCGGGCGCGCCTCGCCCACCGAGTAGGGCGGGAAGTTGTAGTGGTGCAGGTAGCGCTTCTCCGTCTCCGGGGAGATCGTGTCCAGCCGCTGCACGTCGCTGCCCGGTCCCAGGGTGGCGATGCTCAGTGCCTGGGTCTGGCCGCGGGTGAAGATGCCCGACCCGTGGGTGCGGGGCAGGACGCCGACCTCGACGCTGATCGGCCGGATGGTGGTCGTGTCGCGACCGTCGATCCGGATGTTCTCGTTCAGCACCAGCTCGCGCACCGTTGCCTTGGTGAGCACGTCCATCAGAGCCGAGCCGATGCCGTGGCGGCGGCGGATGTCCTCCAGCCGGTCGCCCTGCTCGCTGCGGTTGTAGCTCTCTCGCGCGCGCCGGACCTCGTCGGCGATGTCGGTGCGGACCGCGTCCAGCCGTCCCGCCAGGCCATCGGTCAGGTTGATGAAGAGCTCGGCGGTGGCTTCCGCGTCCGGCATCGCCCGATGCGCGGTGACGTGGTCGCGGCCAAAGACGAACTTCACCAGGTCGCCGAGCTTGTAGCCGCCCGCATCGGGGTAGAGCTGGTAGGCCAGCTCCAGGGTGTCGAAGACGGCGCTCGGCTTCCAGCCCGTGTCGTTCGGCAGGTGACGCAGGATGAAGGGCACGTCGAAGGCGACGTTGTGCGCGACCAGCGGGGCCTCGCCCACCCATTCGGCGAAGCGCGAAAGCACCTCGGCGGCCGTCGGTGCGCCGGCCACGTCCTCGTCGCTGATGCCATGGATCTGGTGCCCGACGATCGAGCGACCGGGGTTCACCAGCGACTCGAACCGATCGACGACCTCGCCATTGCGCACCTTCAGCGCGGCGATATCGACGATGTAGCCGTTCTCCGGCTTCATGGCGGTGGTCTCGAGGTCGAAGACGACGAACTCGGACGAACCTTCGCCCAGCGCCTTGCCGAGCTTGACCACCGAGTCGGCCTTCGGGCCGAGGAACGGCAGCTTCTTCGGCTTGCCGGCGGTCTCGACCAGCTTCTCCTGCAGGTTGATGCTCTGCTGGAGCTCCGCCTGGCCGAAGACGATGGCATCGGCCATGACCGACTCCGGCAGGATCTTGGCACCCGCCTCGACCATCATCACGGCGTCACGCGTGCCGGCCACGACAAGGTCAAGATCGCTCTCGTCGAGCTGGCTGGTGGTGGGGTTCGTGACGAACTCACCATTGATGCGGCCGACCCGCACGGCGCCAATCGGTCCCAGGAACGGGATGCTGCTCACCGACAGGGCGGCGGACGCCCCGTTGACGGCCAGGATGTCCGGATCGTTCTCCTGGTCCGCGCTGAGCACGGTCAGGACGATCTGGACCTCCTGCTTGTAGCCCTTGGGGAAGAGCGGGCGGATCGGCCGGTCGGTCAGGCGCATGGCCAGGATGGCCGCCTCCGACGGACGCGACTCGCGCTTGATGAAGCCGCCCGGAATCTTGCCGGCGGCGTACATGCGCTCCTCGTAGTCCACGGTCATGGGGAAGAAGTCGATCCCCTCGCGCGGCTCCGCCGAGACGGCGGTCGCCAGCAGCACGGTGTCGCCGAAGCGGACGATCACTGCGCCATCGGCCTGTTCGGCGAGCTTGCCAGCCTCCAGCGAGAAGGTCTGGCCGCCGATCGGGGCCTCTACTTTGATTGCCACTGAGTCCTCCAGTTGAGTCATGTTCGGGATTGAGCCTGCGCTCCGTCCCGCTCTGGTCGCTCCGAGGGGAGGACGGCGGGCGGCGCGGGCGGCAGTAAGGGGTTGATTCGGGGTTTCGAACGCCGGATACGCGAAACCCAGGGCCTTGGCGGCACCTGGGTCGTGGCGCGATGCCTAGCGGCGGAGCCCCAACCGGCCGATGACGGCGCGGTAGCGGTCGACGTCATTGCGCACGAGATATGCGAGCAACCGCCGGCGCTGCCCGACCAGCTTGAGCAGGCCGCGGCGCGAGTGGTTGTCGTTCTGGTACGTGCGCAAATGCTCTTGCAGTGATTGGATCCGCTCGGTCAGGAGCGCAATCTGCACCTCGGGAGAGCCGGAATCGCCCTCGTGGGTGGCGTAGTCTTCAATAATCGCGCTCTTCGCATCCTTGGCGAGCGGCAACAGCGTCCTCCACATTCCTTTCCGTATCGCGGTCGATCGTACCAGATCTGGCCGGTTTCCGTTCAGCCAAGGCCCAGGCGAGCGCGCGCGTCGGCCTCGTCCCGATGCATCTGCGTCACCAGCTCGTCGGCTGACGCGAAACGACGCTCCTCGCGGAGCCGATGGAGCAGCTCCAGCTCGAGCACGGCCCCATACAGGTCGCCGTCGTAGTCGAGCAGGTGGACCTCGACCAGCAACTGGCCCGCGTCATGGAAGGTGGGTCGCGTGCCGATGCTGACCAGCGCGGGAT
>DATBRW010000161.1:0-8228 GCA_036560125.1 Candidatus Limnocylindria bacterium | reverse complement strand
GCTTCCATGCTGCGCAGCGCCTCCCCCACCCCGGCCACCGGACCGGCGGGCACGTCCGCTGCACGCAGCGCTTCCACCAGCTCGTCCCGTTTGCGCTGTTCGATCGCGCCACTGAGCCAGGCGACCAGCTCCTGCCGCGCGGCAACCCGTTCCGCATTCGTCGCATAGCGTCCCTCGGCGTCCAGTCCCAGCACCTCGAGCAGCCTTACGAACTGTGCGTCGTTGCCGACCGCAATGGCCACGTGGCCATCCCGCGTCGCGAAGGACTGGTACGGCACGATGTTCGGGTGGGCGTTTCCCCATCGCCGCGGCTCCTCGCCGGTCGCCAGGTGGTTCGCCAGCACGTTGCCCATGGCCGCCACGCTCGCCTCCATCAGGCTAACCTCCACGGCGGGCGCGGTCCCCGCTCCGCGCGCCTTCCCCAGCAGCGCGGCCAGCGCGCCGACTGCCACTTCCAATCCGGCCAGCAGGTCGAGCAGCGCCACCCCAGCCTTCTGTGGCGGACCATCCGGTTCACCGGTGACCGACATCAGGCCGCTCATGGCCTGCGCCAACAGGTCGTAGGCGGGCAGCTCGCGATCGCGGCCCGAGAACCCGCCGACCACTGCCACCACGAGTCCCGGATGGGCGGCGCGCAGCCGGTCGGCGTCGAGCCCCAGGCGCCCGGCGCTGGACGGACGGGCGTTGTGGATCAGCAGGTCGGCGCCATCGGCCAGGCGATCGAGCAGGTCGCGGCCGGCATCGGTCCGCAGGTCGACCACGATGCTGCGCTTGTTGCGGTTGACCGACCCGAAGTAGGCGCTGCGTCGATCCTCCGGGGCGCCCCACCAGGGTGGCCCCCAGCCGCGGCTCTCGTCACCGCCAGGCGGCTCAAGCTTGATGACGTCCGCCCCGAGATCGGCCAGCAGCATGGTGGCGAAGGGGCCGGCCAGCACGCGGGCGCAGTCGACGATGCGCAGGCCGTGGAGTGGGAGGGATCGGTCCATGATCGGCCGTAGGCTAGCCGTCGCGTGAACCGCGCGGGCGCCCGAGGCGTAGGTGAGCGCAGGAGGTGAGGCGATGAAGGTCGGGGTGGTGATGCCCATCGGTCCAGTGGATGGCACCGGCGTGGTCCCCCCATGGGAGGCCACGCGCTTGGCGGCGCTGGCCACCGAAGAGGCGGGCCTCGACTCGGCCTGGGTCTACGACCACCTGCTCTTCCGCTTCGGGACCGATCCCACGGTAGGCATCCACGAGTGCTGGACGGTCCTGTCCGCCATGGCCGCCATCACCCAGCGGGTCGAGCTGGGCATCCTGGTGCTGGCCATGCCCTTCCGGAATCCGGGACTGCTGGCCAAGATGGCGGCCACTTTCGAGGACATTTCGGGTGGCAGGCTGATCCTGGGCGTTGGGTGTGGCTGGAACGAGCCCGAGTTCACCGCGTTCGACTTCCCCTTCGATCACCGGGTTGGCCGATTCGAGGAAGCACTGTCGGTGTTGGTGCCGGCGCTGCGAGAGGGTCGCGCCTCCTTCTCCGGGCGGTGGCATTCCGCCTCCGACCTCGAGATCCTGCCGGGCTACTCGCGGCCGGACGGACGCCGCACGCCTCTGCTGATTGCAGGCCGCGGACCGCGGATGCTGCAACTGGTCGTGCGCCACGCCGACGCCTGGAACACGGCCTGGATCGGCCCCGCGTCCCAGCTGCCGCCCCGGCTCGAGGGCCTCCACGCCGCCCTGGCCGAGGCCGGACGCGACCCCGCCTCGCTCGAGATCACGGTCGGCATCAATGTGGTGCTGCCGGAGTACGCGGACGATGACCACCCGGCGTTGGAAGTCACGCCCGAAACCATCACCGGCTCGCAGGAGGAGCTGGCCTCTGAGCTGCGAGCCTACGCGGACATGGGCGTCGGCCACATCCAAGTGGCCCTGGAACCAACCATCCCGCCGGCCATCGCGCACCTCGGGAAGGCGGTTGAGCTGTTACGGGCCGAGTCGCCTGCGGCAATTCCCACCCCACGGGACTAACGGAGAAGAACTGCGCAATTGGGGCCGATTTCGGACCCAAACTTGGCACCGATTCCGCCGGTACGGGATTCCACGCCAAGTTACGAAGGCTTCTTCGTCGTTAGTCCCACCCAGTGGGAATCCGCGGCACTCCGCGCTTTCAGGCGATTCCCAGGAGCACGTGGCGGCCGGGACGGCGGCGGAGACGACGCAGGTTCGGCCCAACCACCCGGATGCCGCAGACGGCGCACCGGGTCCAGCGGCCGTCGCGGACGAGACGGACGCCGTGCTCGGGCACCAACACGCGCATCGGTGGCCGGCGCTGTGCCCGCTCGCGCAGGGCGGAACGTCGGCCGCGCCAGGCTTCCTCCGCTCCGGGAACCCCCAGCCGCCGCGCGTGCCCCAGCGAGCTCGGATATCGGGCTGACTCGCCGGCTAGGGCGGTGGCATCGGGCACCCCGTGGCGGCGATAGAGCGCGAAGGCGGCGTCGTAGAAGGCCGCGTCGTGGTGGCTGATGCGTCGGCGGCGATTCCGTGGGATGGGTGTCACCCAGTGGGCGAGCTCGTGGAGCAGGGTGAGCCGCTGGTCGATCGGATCGCGGCCGGCCACGACAGACACGATACCGGCGCTCTGCCGCGTGACGCCGGATGAGGTTGGGCGGTCGCGATGGCGCCAGGTGAGGCGCGGGAGGGACGCATCGGCCTCGGCGCAGACGGTCATCACCAGGCTGCGAGCCCAGGCCGGGGCCTCAGCCATCGGTCGAGGGCTTGGGCTTTGGCTTTGGCTTGGCACGTGGCTTGGCGGCGGCCTTGGGCTTCGCATCCGCGCCTTCCGCGGCGGCTTTCGGCTTGTCAGGCGGCGCCTCGGGATCGGGCTTCGGCTTGTTCCCACCGTCGCGCTGCGCACGCAGCAGCTCGCCGACCTCGACGATCCAGGCGTCCAGCTCGGCGTCGACGTACGACTCGTCGTCGTAGGTGAAGCCGACCATGTCCGCACCGTGCTCGGCCACGTAGTCCGCCGGCGTGACGTCGCGGTACGGGAAGCCGCGGCGGGCCAGCGCCTCGCGGCCGGGGTTCGCGCGCGGCCTGAACGGGTCGCCCTCGCGGCGCAGATCGTGGCGCGAGCGCCACCGCGACGTAAGGCGGTCGAGGTTGGTGCGGGTGTTCTGGCCCGCGAAGCGGCGTGGCATCTGCCGCGCAGACTACCGCGCTGCGGCAGCCTCGGGAGTGGCGGAGCCGCCTGCGGCCGCTCCATCGGTCACGACCGGCTCCTCGTACAGGCCCAGCTTGGCGACGGCGTGCTGCATCCAGCGCGGCGCCCACCAGTTGACCGAGCCCATCACCCGCATGAAGGCGGGCACCAGGATGCCGCGCACGAGGGTGGCGTCGATCAGCACGGCCAGCGCCATGGTGAAGCCCAGCGCCTTTATGAAGGTGATGCTCGACAGCGCGAAGGCGGCGAACACCGCAACCATGATCAGGGCAGCGCCCGTGATGATCCCGCCGGTCAGCCCGATCCCCTCGGCCACCGCCCGCGTGTTGTCGCCGTGGGCCAGGTAGCGCTCACGGATGCGCGAGAGCAGCAGCACCTCGTAGTCCATGGAGAGGCCGAACAGGATCGCGAACATGATCACCGGTAACCACGCGCCCAGCGCTCCGGAGGCGTTGAAGCCGAGCAGGCTCTCCAGGTGGCCCTGCTGGAAGATGAAGACCAGCGCGCCGAAGCTGGCGCTGATGCTGATCAGGCTCATCAGCACGGCTTTGATCGGCAGCAGGACCGATCCGAACGTCAGGAACAGGACCAGCGCGGTCACCAGCACCACGATCAGGACCGCCCACGGCACCGATGCGCTGAAGCTGGCCATGAAGTCGGCCGATCGCGACGGCAGGCCGCCAGTCAGCACCACCGCCCCGTCGGGTGACGGCACGGCGCGGACCTCGCCCACCAGGGCGCGGCCCTCGTTCGAGTCGGGCAGTTGGGT
Organism: Candidatus Limnocylindria bacterium; assembly: GCA_036560125.1. Lineage (GTDB taxonomy): Bacteria > Chloroflexota > Limnocylindria > QHBO01 > QHBO01 > DASSCW01. The sequence continues at coordinate 4,263 of DATBRW010000161.1, read as the reverse complement.
GGCGAAGACGCGCACCTTGGCGGTGTCGTCCGCGATCCAGTCAGCAAGGTACGTGTCCAGCGCGGCCCGGACCTGCTCAGGTCGCTGGTCGGGCGGAATCGCCAGCATTGCCCGGTAGTCGGCGTCGGCCATGCCGGGCGGCGCGTCCAGAACGCTCTCGACATCGGTCACGCCGTTGAGGGCGGCTACCTCGTCCACGTAGGCCGCCAGTGCATCCTGTCGCTCCGGCGAGATGCCTTCCTGCAGGTCGGTGTCGTCCCATATCAGGACCGCGGTGATGGGATCGTTGTCACTGCCCGGGAACTCGTTGAGCAGCGTCTCGAAGCCAATGCGCGCCGGGGTGGGCGGCAGGTCCTCCAGGTTCTGCCCGGTGGAGAGCTGGATCTGGAAGAAGGGGATGCCCGCAATCAGCAGCAGTGCCAGGACGGGACCGGCGATGCGGAGCGGATGGCGCATGACGCGCGCCGCGATCCAGGCCCAGACGCCGTGGCCCTGGCGTCGGTCTGCGTCGCCCACGTCGTCCTCGTGCAGGCGCAGGAAGCTCGGCAGCGGAATGCGCAGGCGGTTGACCCGCGGGCCGAGAACCGCCAGCAGGGCCGGCAGCACGGTCAGGCCGTACAGCAATGTGGACGCGACGGTGATCACGCCGGCAATGCCCATGCTCCGCAGCGCGGCGGCGTCGAAGACAGCCAACGAGGACAGACCCACGGCCACCGCCACGCCGCTCACCGCCACGGCCTTGCCGACGGTGCCCATCATCCGCTCGATGGCGATCTCCACCGAGTGATGGCGCAGCTCCTCGCGGAAGCGGCTGACCATGAACAGCGAGTAGTCGATTGCGAGCGCCAGCCCGATCATGGTGGCCAGGTTGTTGACGAAGATGCTCATCTCCATCACCGATGCCAGCAGGGCGATGACGGCAAACACGGTCGGCATGGCGAGCGCGGCAATGAGCAGCGGCAGCCCCGCGGCCACCAGCGTGCCGAACACAGCCAGCAGGATGAGCAGCGCGATCGGCAGGCTGATCGTCTCGGCCATGACCAGGTCCTGCTCGATCTTCTGGTTGAACTCGTGGTACAGCTGCGGGACGCCGGTGACCTGCACGTCCACGCCGGCCGGCACATTGACCGCATCGGCCAGGCGGGCTGAATCCTCGACCGCCGACTCCACGTCTTCCTTCAGGTAGACGATGGCCAGGGTCGAGGCGCCGTCCTCCGAAAGCAGGGCCGGGGCGGGGGCATCGGCGTAGGTCACGACGCGCTCGACATCGGGGTCGTCGGTGATGTCGGCCAGGCTGCCCTGCACGGTGGACTGGAAGGCGGGCGAGGCCGCGTCGCCATCGGGGTCCTTGAAGATCAGGAGCATGGTCGTCTCGGTGGGCCCGAATCGGTCCGTCAGGACGTCAGCCGCCTGCTGCTCCTCCGAGCCCGGGATGACCCAGCCACCCTGGATCAGCGTGCCACCGCCAACGGTGGCCCAGACGTTCAGGCCGATGACCAGCGCCAGACCGATGATCGGCAGCACCTTGCGGAACCGGTAGTCGAACCGGCCGAGGGCGGCGAACATCCCGGTCGGATGCGGCTCCAGGACGTGCTGTGGCGAGGGAGGGGCAGCGGGAGGAGTAACCATGGTGCTCAGGAACGCTCCGTCGTGATCTGTGCGGATGATGAATGATCGTTCAGTTGTGTGGTGGCCACATTAGCCTTGCATTTCGCGGGCGTCAAGTGCAAAATGAATGCTCATTCACGCCTCGCTAGGAGCCGTCCGCGTGCCACGAGCCAGCACCGAGCATACCGCCCAGGTCCGCCAGCGCATCCTGGAGGGTGCGCATCGGGCCTTCCGCGCGCGTGGCTATCGCGGCACCTCCATCCCGGTCATCGCCGGCGAGGCCGGCGTGAGCGTGGGCCTGATCTACCGCTACTTTGCCAGCAAGGAAGAGCTGTTCCTATCCGTCTGTCAGGCACAGTCCGACCTGCAGCTCAACGAGCTGGCCGCGGTGCTGTCCGGCATCTCGGACCCCCACACGCGGCTCGATGCAGCGGTCCGGTTCTTCGTCGACTCCCTGATCGAGGACGGCTGGGGCGCGATCATCATCCACGCCCAGGCGGAGGCGGACCGCAACCCGCGACTGCGCGACATGCTGACCCGCATCTCCGACCAGCAGCGCGGCTTCTCGGCCATGTTCATCCGCGAGCTGATTGCGCGCGGGGAGGCGCCGGCGGACATGGACGTGGACTCGGCCAGCCTCGCCGTGGCGCTGCTGCTCCACGGGGCGGTGGCGCATCAAGCGGAGCGCGGCACGGCCTGGGATCCCGAGGCCGTGGTCCGTGCCATCACCACCGTCCTCTCGTGGCCGCTGGCCAGTAGAACCGCCTCGTCGTCGGGAACGGAAGCCGTTCCCGCCTAATGTCGCTGCGCGCGGCAGCGCTTAGCCAGCCGGCGGCTGATTGGACCACCGATCCGATCGATCCGACCCGTTCCATCGCCGTTTCAGCCACCGCTTGGCTAGCAGAACACCCACGCAACGCTGCTTTGCTGTTTCAGCCACCAACTGGCTAAGCCGACCAGCGAAGGACGTCGCGTTCGTCGGATGAGCCGCCCGCTGGCTGAGGTCGGTCCGAGAGAAGACACCTGCTGGGTATGATCCGGGCGTGACCGTGTCCGCCCAGTCGCTGAACCCGGTGTCGTGGTGGCAGGGACTCGGCCGGCTGACGCGTTCCGGCAGCTCGGTCGAGGGCCTCTCCTGGGCCCTCTACGACTTCGCCAACACGATCTTCAGCTTCGCCATCGTCAGCTTCGCCATGGGGCCGTGGACGACGGACGCCCTGGGCGAGACGAACGGCACCTTCGCCTTCACCGCCGCGGCCAGCCTGTCCGTGGCGCTGAACGCGGCCGTCTCACCGGTGCTCGGCGCCATGAGCGATCGGACCGGCGGCCGCAAGCGGTATCTGGCCGTCTTCACCATCGGCTGCATCGTGCCGACCCTGGTGATCGGCCTGGTCAACATCTGGCTCGGCCTCCTGTTCTTCGCCATCGCCAACTTCGCCTACCAGGCCGCGCTGATCTACTACGACGCGCTGCTCCCCGACGTGGCGCTGCCGGCGGCCCGCGGAAGGCTCTCCGGCGTGGGGGTCGCGCTCGGTTACGTGGGCAGCATCGTCTCGGCTCTGCTGCTGGGTACGACCACGGATGCCGATGGCAACATCACCGCCGCAAGCTTCCTGCTCATCGGCTCGCTGTTCGCGGTCTTCGCGATCCCGATCTTCGTCATCGTCCGCGAACGCCAGCGCCAGGGCGGATCCTTCAGCCCGGGCGAAGCACTGCGCTCCTGGTCGCAGCTGAGGGTCACCATCGCGCATGCGCGCCAGCGGCCCGGGCTGCTGCGCTTCGTGGTCGGCCGCTTCTTCTACACCGACCCGATCAACACCGCCATCGCGGTGATGAGCCTGTTCGCCATCAACGCCGTTGGCTTCACCCAGGGCGAGGCGCGCTTCGTGCTGATCGGGCTGATCGTGGTGGCCGTCATTGCCAGCTTCTTCTGGGGGATCGCCTGCGACCGCATCGGTCCCAAGCGGACGCTGATGTTCGTGCTGGCCAGCTGGACGGTGGGCCTGCTGCTGATCGGCCTGTGGCTGGACAAGATCGCATTCCTGGTGGCCGGCGCCATCCTTGGCTCGGGGCTGGGCGGGGTGGCGGTCACCGACCGGCTGCTCCTCCTACGCCTCACCAAGCCCGAGGAGGTGGGCGAGATGCTGGGCCTGTACGGGATGGCGGGGAAGCTGTCGGCCGTGATCGGCCCGCTGATGTTCGGCGCCATCGTGTTCGCGCTCGACCCGGAGGAGAACGGCGTGATCGCCTACCAGGTCGCCATCTTGTCGCTGCTGGTGCTGATGGTGATCGGCTTCTGGATCGTGCGCCTGGTGCCGGAGGGCACGCCTCCGCTGCCGGACGAGATCCCGCTGGCGGCGCCACTCGAGCCAGCCATCGTGCCGCCCGGCGAGGTGCCCTGATGACCCTGGTGGTGGCGCATCGCGGCGCGCCGGTCCAGGCGCCCGAGAACACCATGGAGTCCTTCCGGCTGGGTGCGGCAGCGGGGGCCGATGCGATCGAGCTCGACGTTCATCTCACCAGCGACGGACACCTGGCGGTCATCCACGACGAGACGGTCGACCGCACGACCGATGGCACCGGCGAGGTCGCGAGCTTCACGCTCGAGGATCTGCGGAAGCTGGACGCAGGAGCGCGATTCACGGCCGCCGACGG
>DATBRW010000160.1:0-6761 GCA_036560125.1 Candidatus Limnocylindria bacterium | reverse complement strand
CTCCAGCATGCGGCCCAGGTTCTTGCCATCGTTCCAGCCGCCCGTCTGCCACGGCACCTCGGCGCGGTCGTCGAGGTCGCGGCTCAGCAGCGGGCCGCGGCGGCGCAGCTCGTCCAGGACGTATTCGCGGAACCCGGCGTTGTCGCGCAGCCACTCCCCGACGTAGTTACCGCGGCCGTAGTCGTTCCGCGGGTAACGCAGCATCGCCGGTCGCTGCAGCGGCAGGTCGCTCAGCGGTACCAGGAAGGCGCGGTACTCGAACAGCTGGCGAGGCGACTCCTCCAGCAGGCGCCGCAGGTCGTCGCGGTCGTAGGCGCCGAACCGGCTCCATAACGTCAGGCGCTCGGCACGCTCGACGGCGGAGGTGGGATCCAGCTGGACCCTGCACAGCCGCTCCACCACCTCCAGCAGCGTCGAAGGCCGCGGCCCGGCAAGCTGGTTGGCGATGATGGTCAGGCGGCGGGCGTCCTGCAGGCTGAGCCGTCGCATCGAGCGCAGTGTGGCAGACTCCGATCCATGATCGGCTCGGTGCGAGTGGTCGGTACTGGCCGCGCGGGATCGGCGATCGTGGGCCGTCTTCGTGAGCGCCGGATCTCCGTTGTCACCGGTCGAGAACCGCTTGGTGATGCCGACCTCGTGCTGCTGGCCGTCCCGGACGCTGCGATCCCCGAGGTCGCGCAGCAGGTTCCCATCGGCCCATGGGTCGCACACGTGAGCGGGGCGACCTCGCTGACCGCCCTGGACCCGCATGAGCGACGCTTCAGCGTCCACCCCTTGCAGACCCTTTCCCAGCAGCGTGGGCCGGAGCAGCTTGACGGGGCGTGGGCTGCCATCACCTTCGAGTCCGACGCCGCGCGTGCCGCAGCCGAATGGCTGGCCGGCACCCTTGGCCTCCGTGCCTTCCCGCTGGCCGATGCCGACAAGCCCCTCTACCACGCCGGCGCCGCCATCGCCTCGAACTTCCTGGTGACCCTGTACCGGGCGGCCGCGCGCCTGCTGGAGGAGAGCAACGTGCCGCCGGAGGCGCTGGTGCCCCTGATGCAGCGCACCATCGATAACGGCTTCGCCCTCACCGGACCGATTGCCCGCGGCGACTGGACGACGGTCGAGGCCCACCTCCGTGCGCTCGAGGAGCGGGCGCCGGACCTGGTGCCGCTCTATCGGGCCTTGGCGGAGGCGACCCGTCCGTGAAGCTGCTCCGCACGGCGGGGGAGGTGCGATCGGCGCTGGTTCCCGACCGGGCCGCAGGCCGCTCGATCGGGCTGGTTCCGACCATGGGTGCGTTCCACGCCGGCCACCTGGCGCTGATGGCGGCCAGCGCGGCGCGGGACGATGTCACCGTCGTCAGCCTGTTCGTCAACCCGGCGCAGTTCGGCCCTTCGGAAGACCTCGCGCGCTACCCCCGCGACGAGGCCGCCGACGCCGCGACCGCCGAGGCGGCAGGCGTAGGGATCCTGTTCGTGCCGTCCGCCGACGAGATCTATCCGCCCGGATTCGACACCTGGGTAGATCCGGGTGAGCTGGGAACCGTGCTGGAGGGCGCGGTGCGTCCCGGCCACTTCCGGGGCGTCGCCACCGTCTGCACCAAGCTGTTCGACATCGTGCAGCCGGCGCACGCCTACTTCGGTCGCAAGGATGCGCAGCAGGTGGCCGTCGTCAAGCAGGTGGTGCACGATCTGGCCATGCCGCTGGAGATCGTCGCCTGCCCCACCGTCCGAGACCCTGACGGGCTGGCGCTCTCCTCGCGCAACGCCTACCTCTCGTCCGATGAGCGCGCAAGCGCCCTGGCGCTGCCGCGCGCCCTCGAGGCAGGGCTGAAGGCGCACCGTGATGGCGGCGATCCGGTCGCAGCTGCAGAAGGGGTGTTGGCGGCCGAGCCGGCCCTGAGGATCGACTACGTGGCGGTCGCCGACCTGGACGAGCCGACGCTCGCGGCCGCGGTCCGCGTGGGGGACACGCGGTTGATCGACAACGTCCGTCTCGCGGAAGCATCGTGAGGTTTGCCGCTTAGCCTGCCCGCGGCTGATACAACCGACGAGCCTCCAATGGCGGCCCCTGAAGGCGGGTTCCCCGATCATCCCAGCCAGCCCGCGGCTGACCTGACGCACGAGCGGCGCAATTCGGCTTCCGTGGCGCGTTCCCTGGTCATATCAGCCACCGGCTGGCTGACCGTTCGCGGATGGGGACCCTGGCACTCGCGGCCGCGGCGATTGCCCCCAGTGGCACAATGTCGCGCATGAGCAATGGCACGCCGTCTCGTCCGGACAAGGTGGGGCTCGTGGAGCTGGCCGCGCTGAAGCGCGATGGCACGCCGATCGTGATGGTCACCGCCTATGACTTCCCCAGCGCGAAGCTGGCGGACGAGGCGGGCGTGGACATCGTGTTCACCGGCGATTCGGCCGCGAACAACGTCCTGGGCTATGTGGACACCACCCCGATCAGCATGGACGAGATGGTAATGCTGGGCGCCGCCGCTCGGCGTGGGACGCATCGGGCCTTCTTCATGATCGACATGCCGCTCGGCGCCTTCCAGGTCAGCGACGAGGATGCGGTGCGTCACGCCGTTCGGCTGGTCAAGGAGACCGGCGCCGAGGCGGTGAAGATCGAGGGTGGCGGCGCGATGGTGTCGCGGGCGCGGGCCATCGTGGCGGCCGGCATCCCGACCATGGGGCACCTGGGCCTGACGCCGCAGAGCGCGACCATGCTGGGCGGCTACAAGGCGCAGGGCCGCACCGCGGCCAAGGCGCGGCAGCTCTTCGCGGACGCGCTGTCGCTGCAGGCGGCCGGCTGCTTCGCGATCGTGCTGGAGGCCGTTCCGGCGCGCGTGGCGGAGCGGATCACGCAGGCGCTCCACATCCCGACCATCGGCATCGGAGCGGGCGCGCAGTGCGCCGGCCAGGTGCTGGTCTGGCACGACCTGCTGGGCATCAACACCGGCCGCTCCCCGAAGTTCGTCAAGCGCTTCGCGTCAGTGGCCGAAGAGACGCGTCGCGGACTGGAGGCATTCGCCGCAGAGGTGCGAGCGGGCACCTACCCGGCCGAGGAGCATACCTACCCGATCAGCGACGAGGAGTTCGCACTATTCGAGTCGGAGGTCGCCCCCGGGGTCCTGGTCGCTGACGACTGGCTGTAGGAGCCGATCGGTCCGTCACACCTCGAGCTCGTAGACCCACTCCAGGCCGTCGCGCTCGTCCCACTGCTCGCCGGTCCTGACGAATCCCAGCTTGCCAAGCAGGTTCTGCGAGCGCTCATTGTCGGGCGCCGTGCTGGCGCGGAAGTGGTGGACGCCGTGCTCGCGCGTGGCCCAGCCGAAGGCCGCCCTGACCGCCTCCAGCGCGTAGCCATGTCCGCGGGCCGCCGGCAGCAGGGTGTAGCCGATCTCCGCCATGCCGTGCTCGTCCGGCGCCGCATGGAAGTTCAGGTAGCCAATGGCCTCGCGCGGATGGCCCGATTCGGTGCGGATGATGGGTCGCAGCATCCAGGGCCCATCATGTGGACGTTCACGCACCTGCTTGGCGCGGAAGGCCGCCAGCCAGCGGACCTCGTCCACCCATTCCGGTGAGATCGCGACGTCCAGACCAGAAGCCACCGGGCCGGCGTCGCCGTCTGCGATCGCGTCCAGCTGCTCCAGCGACAGCAGCGGCAGCTCCAGCCGCTCCGAGGCGATGAGCTCGTCGCTCATGCCGGCAGCGCCGCGACCTGCTCCACCAGGTGTGGCAGGATCTCGCCGATCTGGCCACGCAGGACCGCATGGGCGCGGTCGTCCAAGGGCGTCGGCTCGGCGTTGACGATGACGAGGCGCGAACCGTTCTGCAGCGCCCGCTCCGGCAGCCAGGCCACCGGGTAGACCGTCAGCGAAGTGCCGATGGCCAGGAAGAGGTCGCTGGCCGCGGACTCGCGCTCGGCACGCTCGAGATCCTCGGCCACCAGCGACTGGCCGAACGAGATGGTCGCCGACTTCAGGAGCCCTCCGCAGTCCAGGCAGGCCGGATCGTCCTCGCCGGCACGCAGGCGGTCCAGCGCATCAGTCATGGGGCCGCGGTTGCCACAGGACAGGCAGACGTAGTCGCGCATGCTGCCGTGGATCTCGATCACCTGGTCGCGCGAGCTGCCGGCAGCAAGATGCAGACCGTCGATGTTCTGGGTGATCAGCAGCTGAAGGCGACCCATCAGCTCCAGCTCGGCCAGCGCCAAGTGCCCGGCGTTCGGTGTCGCGTCGCGCGCCGGATGGTTGAGCCGGCCCTGCCAGGCCCGCCGACGCAGCTCCGGATCGGCCAGGTAGTAGCGGATGTCGGACAGCGCCTCCGCCTTCGGGTCGCGCGTCCAAACGCCCTGCGGGCCGCGGAAGTCCGGGATCCCCGACTCGGTCGAGACACCGGCACCGGTCAGCGCCACCGCGTGACGGGCACGGGCCAGCCAACCCACCACGTCGTTGATGTCAGCCGAAGCCATGGACCGATGGTAGCGCCGGGATCAGATCCAGCCGCGCCAGCGCGCGATTCCCAGCACAGCCACGGCGAGTGTCACCATCGCCCCGACCGCCAGCCAGAAGTTGCTCGGACTGTCGAAGAAACCGATCTTGAAGTTCATGCCCATCACGCCCGCCAGCACTACCGCGGGCAGCAGGATGGCGCTCAGGATGGTGAGCGCCTTCATGACATCGTTGGTGCGCTGGGCGGACGTCGCCATGTACACATCGAACGCGCCGATCAGCAGCTCCCGCGCGTTCTCGACGGAGTCGACCGCCTTGTCCAGGCGATCCATGATTCCAGGCCACGGCTTGCCAAGGCCCTCCAGCGCGAAATCGGGACGGGCCAGCGGCGCGAATGCCCACCGATGGGGGGCAAGCCCTCGGCGCAGAATGGCGACACGGCGGCGCAGGGCAACCACTTCGCGCAGGAACCGGTCTGCATCGCTGGCGCGCAGCGCCAATTCATCGAGGGCGTCGATCCGTCGCTCGATGCTTTCAACCAACTGCAGGTACACCGCCAGGACCGAGTCGACCAGGACGGTCAGGAAGTCGGCGGCGTTCAGGGCGCCGAGGGCCGAATCGCCGCGGATGTGATCAAGGAACTGGTCGAAAGCGGTCAGCTGGCCTCGATGGCCGGTGATGACCACGTTCCGGGCGACGATGATGTCGATCGAGGTCGGCCCAAACGGGGTGGCACGACGTTTAGAGGCCCTGTGGGAGTCTTCATTCGGCTGCATCGCCACCAACCGCAGGTGCACGCGGTCGGGGTAGCGAAGGAGCTGGGCCACGTTTTGGTCGCTGGCCAGCACCCTCGCCGTCTCGTCGGGCAGCCCCACGAGCTCGACCAGCCGAGCGATCGCTTCGTCGTCCCGGCCATCGAGGTCGATCCATAGCAGCTGCCGCTCACCGAGGCCGTCAACAATGCCGGGTCGCAGGTCGACCTCACTGTCGCGACCATCGGCGTCGTACAGCGTCGCGCGCAGCGCGACCTTCGGGCCGGGGTCATGGGTCATGTCGCTCGCCCTGAGTGCAAGCGGCGGGCCACCCGCCAACCGGGCGATGCGTCAGCGACGGTTGTAGAACTCCACTCGCCAGCGCCACTCCGAGCCGTCCGGGGCATTCCACCACTCGATCAACGTCCCGACCTCGCCGCCCGGCAGGATCACCAGCGAGCTCAGGTCGTCGGCGGTCGGCCAGCGATCCTCGCGGGCGAGCTGGCCGTCGGCCAGCGCAAGGCGCGTCATCGGCAAGTAGTCGCCGTCCCGGGTCACCTGGCCGCGGGCCCGCACGCTGCCGTCGAAGCGACGAACGCTGACGTCCAGCTTCTTTGGCGCGCTGTGGACCCACAGCACATCGGTCGGATCAAGGCGCCCGCGCGCGAAGGGCAGGCCGGTGGCGGCGGCGCCCGGGTACCAAAGGTCCCAGGTCTCCATCGGCTGTGGGTCAATCATGGGCTCACTGTAGCGATCGCCGGAAGCCGACGATGGCCGGCGGCGCGGCTAGCGCACCGCCCCGAACAGCTCCTCGTTGGCCGTCTCCTTGCGCCGGGCCATGCGGTCGCCCAGCTCCTCCAGCTCGTCGTCGTCGAAGACCTGGCGCGCGGTCTTGAACATCTCCCCCTCTTCCTCCTCGATGTGGTGCTCGACGTTCTCCGCCATCACCTTCGCCTTCGGTCCGAAGCGCTCGTCAGTGGCATCCATGCCGTCCAGCTCGCCCATCAGGCGGCTGACCACGTCGTGCTCCTCGTAGCCCTCCAGCACGATCTCCTTCGCCTTCGGGTGGGCCTTCAGGGTCGGGTAGAAGATCTCCTCCTCGATGATCTCGTGGACGGTGAGCTCCTGCTTGATGCGGCTGAAGAGCTCGCCGCGCGTCTTTTCGGCGCGGTCCGTCGTCTCCTTCAGCTCTGCGAGCAGCGGCTTAATGCGGTCGTGGTCTGCCTTGAGCAGCGTGATGGCATCCATGGCGGGTCTCCTGATCTGTGGACGGAGTGGTCAACCGCCTCCCTATGCACGTTCCGTTCCTGCGGGCAGCGATGTCTGGCCCGCGTCTTGCATTCAGTCCCGTCGCGAAGCCGTGACCTTGCGGCAAGGAGGAAGTGGATGAGCATCATAGGATGGGTCGTGCTCGGCGCCATCGCCGGCTGGGTTGCCGGTTTGCTGGTGAAGGGCGACGAAGGCATGGGAGTCATTGGCCACGTCGTGCTCGGCATTGTCGGGGCAATGATTGCCGGATTTGTCGTCACCCTCATCACCAAAGAGGATCCGATGGATGGAGTCCTCGACATCTCGTC
>DATBRW010000159.1:0-4347 GCA_036560125.1 Candidatus Limnocylindria bacterium | reverse complement strand
GGCGTCGCCCGGGGCGCTAAGCCGCGACGACGCCATCGACCGGCGGATCCTGCTCGAGAACCTGGCCGCCATCCGCTTCGGCGAAGAGACGCTGGACGAGGGCTCCTGGAACCCGATGACCTACGTCTACCTCTTCGGCACTGGCCTGTTCGGCCTGCTGGCACGCGAGTTCGCGCCGCTGCCTGACCGCATGCGAAGTACCGCCGCCCGGCTGGCAGCGTTGCCGGCCGCGCTCGACCAGGCCCGCGCCACGCTGGATGCCGGCGGCGCGCGGCCGATCAGTACCTTCCACAATCAGAAGGCAGCGGAACGGATGTCGGGTCTGATCGACCTGGTCGACACCGCGGTGCAGGAGGCGTCGGACCTGGACGACGGGGCGCTCCGCGCGGACGTGGAGGGTGCCGCCGGACCGGCGCGTGACGCGGTGAACGCCTTCGCCGCCTGGCTCCGTGACGACCTGCAGCCACGCGCCACCGGCGACTTCCGGCTCGGCGCCGAGCTCTACGCACAGAAGTTCCGTCACGCGCTGAAGACGGACCTGACGCCGGATCAGCTGGAGGCGCGCGCCGCATCGGGCTACGACGAAGTCCGGGCCCAGATGCTGCGCCTGGCCCGCGAACTGTGGCCCACCTGGATGGGCGACCAGCCGATGCCGGAGGACGACAACCGGACGGTGCGCAGCGTGCTGGACGCCATTGCCACCGACCACCCGAAGGCGGAAGAGCTGCTCGACTGGTGCCGCGCCGAGAACGAGCGAATCGAGGCGTTCATCACCGAGCGTGACCTCATCGGCCTGGCGGATGAGCCGCTGCAGATCGTCTGGACCCCGCAGTTCCTGCGCGCCTTCGGCGGCGCCATGCTGATCCCGCCCGGGCCCCTGGATCGCGGGCTGGACAGCTTCTTCGCCATCACGCCCACCCCCGACAACTGGGACGACGAGCGGCGTGCCTCGTACATGCGCGAGAACAACGCACGTCAGCTGCGGCTGCTGACCATCCACGAGGCGGTGCCTGGGCACTACCTGCAGCTCGCCTACTCGAATCGCACCGACTCGCTGGTGCGCGCCATCTTCGGCTCCGGCGTCTTCGCCGAGGGTTGGGCGGTGTACGTCACCCAGGTGATGATGGACATCGGCTACGGGTCGGAGGACCCGGCGCTGATGCTGGTGCACCTCAAGTTCTACCTGCGGTCCATCACCAACACGCTGATGGACCTGCGCATCCACGCCGGCTCGATGGATGAGGCGCAGGCCATGGAGCTGATGGTCGAGGGTGGCTTCCAGGAGGAGGGGGAGGCGGCCAACAAGTGGGATCGCGCCCGCCTGTCGTCGACCCAGCTGTGCGAGTACTTCCTCGGCAGCATTGGCATGCACGACCTTGAGGCCGATGCGCGGCGGCGCGCCGCGGAGCGCAACCAGGAGTTCGTGTATCGCCCGTTCCTGGAATCGGTGCTGGCGCACGGCACGCCGTCGCTGCCGGTGATCCGCGACATCCTGACCCCCGACTGACCGGCCTGGCCGGGGTTAGGCGGCTGCCTTGGCTTCCGCGGCCCGCTCCGCCAGGTCAAGGATCGAGGGCTTACCTGGCGCCCGATAGGCGAGCACCGTGGCCGGGTCGAACATCAGGGTCGTGCCCATCAGCACCAGCGTCGCATCGCGGTGCGGCAGGTGGACCATCAACGAGGTGTAGCCGCGCAGCAGGCCCGAGTGCCCGTAGCCGGTCGCGTCGCCGACCTTGATGCGCTCGGCACCCATGCCATAGACGTGGTCTTGGTACCCGTGGCGCTGGAAGTCGAGCATATGGGCCATGCCCTTCGCCGACAGGACCCGGCCGCCGTACAGCGCATCGCCCCAGCGCAGCAGGTCGTGCGCGCTGGCGTACATGTCGCCGGAGGTGCCGAAGGCCGATGCCCACGACGGAGCCATCAGGTACGGCGCACCCTTGCCCAGCAGCACGCCGGTGCCGCTCATCCCCAGCGGGTCCAGCAGGCGCTGCTGCAGCAGCGTGGCGTAGGGCTGGCCGCTGACGCGCTCGATGATCATGCCCAGCAGCACGTAGTTGGTGTTCGAGTAGGCCCAGGCCAGGCCCGGCGCGAACCACGGCCCAGGCACCTCGCCGATCACCTCGTGCGGCTGCCACAGCCGCTCGAGGTCGGCGTTGAGCTCGTCACGCATCGGCTCCAAGAGGTCGGCGATGCCGGAGGTGTGGCGCAGCAGGTGTGTCACTCGCACGCTGTCCGGCACCTGAACGCCTGGCAGCAGGTCCGTGACGCGGTCGTTCAGTTCGAGGCGCCCCTCCTCGACGAGCTGCAGGGCCAGCGCAGCGGTGAAGGTCTTGGTGATGCTGGCGATGGCGAACGGCGAGCTACCGTCCAGTCGCGTCAGCCCGTCGCGCGCCCAGCCGCTGGCCCCGGTCCAGCCACTCGTGCCATGAACCGACACGCCGATTGCCAGGGCGTCCAGGCCGAATGCCACGCGAGCCCGATGGGTGGCCGCCTGCAGCGCCGCCGCCTGTCGCGTCCTGAACGGGATGAGCTCCTGTGGCCGGGCGGTGCCGGATCCGGTGTCGGCGCCCGGCGGCAGCGCCACCACCCGCGGCAGCCGGTCGATTGGGTCGCCCGTAATGCGCGGCGGCGCATTCGATGGCACCGACGGCTGCGCGGTGGCGTGCGGCTGCTGCGCGGATAGCACCGCCCCTTCGGGCGCGGTGGTGGTTCGCGTCAGCACCAGGTTGAGGAGCAGCGCCGCCACCAGGGCCAGTGACCAGCCGGCGGCGAGCCGAAGCGGCCTGATCGTCATCGGTCGCCGCCGATGGTAGCCCACGCCTGCAATCCGGTGCCTACTCGCGGTGGGTCAGCGGTGGCGCCGCGGTCGTCGATTTGTTAGCATTGCTAACGATGTCCGGCCCCGACGATCCCCGGCTGCCCGCCGACCGCCAACCGCCCCGTCTGAGGCTGGTTGGTGCCGACGAGGCGCAGCCGGAGGGATCCAGCACCCCCGCTCCCGCCTCGGCCTTCCGGCGTGGCATGGCCGCGCTGCGCCACCGGAACTTCCGCCTGTTCTGGTACGGGCAGATCGTCAGCCTGATCGGGACGTGGATGCAGTCAGTCAGCCAGCCGTGGCTGGTGCTGCTGCTGGGCGGCTCGCCGCTGCAGCTGGGGACGGTGCTGGCGCTGCAATTCCTGCCGGCCATGTTCCTCGCGCCGTTGGGCGGCGTGCTGGCCGATCGGGTCGACAAGCGGAAGATCCTGATGGTGGCCCAGGTGGTCGCCGCGTTGCAGGCCACCATCCTCTTCACCTTGACCGTGACCGGCGCCGTGCAGATCTGGCACGTCATGGTGCTCGCGACCATGCTCGGCTTCGTCAGCGCGGTTGAGATGCCGGTCCGTCAGGCATTCGCCGCGGAGCTCGTGCCTCGTCGTGATCTCGTCAACGCCATCGCCCTGAACAGCGCCAGCTTCAACCTCGCGCGCGTGATCGGCCCGGCGGTGGCTGGATTGGCGCTGGCCTTCTTCGGCCCCGCCTTCAACTTCGGCATCAATGCGATCAGCTACCTGGCCGTGCTGATCGGTCTGTGGCGCATGAACCCTCACGAGCTGCATCGGATGGAGCGCCCGTCGCGCTTCGACTCGGTGCGGCAGAGCCTGGCTGAGGGGATTGGCTATGCCCTGCGCACGCCCACGGTGCTGTGGCCGCTGGTGCTGCTGTTCGGGATGGCCACCTTCGCCATGAACTTCCAGACGCTGCTGCCGCTCTTTGCCCGCGACACGCTGGGCCTGGGGGCGGAGGGTTACGGGGCCCTGTTCGCGGTCATGGGCGCGGGATCGCTGGTTGGTTCGCTGAGCCTGGCCTTTGCCGGCTCGCGGCGGCCGATGCTGGCCCTGATGCTGGGTGGCGCCATTTCCTTTGTCGCCTTCGAGCTGATCCTGGGCGTCACCCGCACCCCGGCGGGAGCCTACCCGCTGATCCTGGTCATCGGCTTCAGCTCGATGGTGATGGTCAACACCATCAACGTGATGATCCAGAACTCGGTGTCACACGAGCTGCGCGGTCGGGTGATGTCCCTGTACGTCACGGTCTTCGCCGGTTCGGCACCGATCGGCGGCTTCTTCGCCGGTGCGGTGGCCGAGATCTGGGGTGCGCCAGCCGGCTTCCTGCTGGGTGCGACCATCTCGATCGTGTTCGTGGCCCTGGTCGGCTGGCAGCTGGTGTTCCGCCATCGGGTCGGAGCCAATGCCGGCGCGGAGGCCCTCCATCGCGGTCACCAGGCCGCGGACGACCTCCCCGGCCGGCCCGCAGTCAACCAGTAGCGCCGATCAGCGCAGGGTGGGCCGATTCGGCAGTAGCAC
>DATBRW010000158.1:0-7878 GCA_036560125.1 Candidatus Limnocylindria bacterium | reverse complement strand
CGCACCAAGAACAAGCCCGGCCCATCGATGGGCCGGGCTTGCGGGTTCGCGGTGAGTCCTAGGCGGGTTGCGGAGCAGGTCCCCGTCGGCGCTTGGTCGGCGGCTCGTCGCCAGCCGGCTCCGCCTCGACGTCGCCGGCCTCCGGGGTCTCGCCCTCGGTGATGCGGCGCGGCGTGGTGGGGCCGGAGCTGCGCGGCGGCAGCACTCCCTCGAACAGTGACTCGAACTCGTCGTGCTCGATGGTCTCCTTCTCGACCAGCAGGGCGGCCAGCTTGTCCAGCACCTCGCGCTGCGCGGTGAGGGCCTCCTTGGCGCGGTCGTAGGCGCGGTCGATGATCTCGCGCACCTCCGCGTCGATCTTGGCCGCCACCTCGTCCGAGTAGTTCCGCTGCTCGCTGATCTCGCGGCCCAGGAAGATCATCTCCTCCTTGCGGCCGAAGGTCAGCGGACCGAGCTTCTCGCTCATGCCGTACTGGGTGACCATCGCGCGGGCCAGGTTGGTGGCCTTCTCGATGTCGTTCGACGAGCCCGTGGTCGTATCGCCGAACACGAGCTGCTCGGACACGTTGCCGCCCAGCATGCCGGCGATCTTGTCCTCGAACTCCGACTTGGAGTGGAGGTATCGGTCCTCGTCCGGCAGGCTCATCGTGTAGCCGAGCGCCATGCCCCGCGACACGATCGTGACCTTCGTCACCGGGTCGCACTTGGGGAGGACGCGCTGCACGACGGCGTGACCGCCCTCGTGGTAGGCGATGATCGCCTTCTCCTCCTCGGTGATGATCCGGCTGCGGCGCTCCGGTCCGGCGATGACCCGATCGATGGCCTCGTTGAACTCGTCGGCGCCAATCGACTTCTTGTTGCGTCGTGCCGCCAGGATGGCGGCCTCGTTCACGAGGTTCGCGAGATCAGCCCCGCTGAACCCCGGCGAACGGCGGGCCAGCGCCTCGACGTCCACCGTCTTGTCGAGCGGCTTGCCCTTGATATGGACGTTGAGGATCTCCTTGCGCCCCTTGATATCCGGCCGGTCCAGCACGACCTGGCGGTCGAAGCGGCCCGGGCGCAGGAGGGCAGGGTCAAGGACATCGGGCCGGTTGGTGGCGGCCACCACGATCACGTTGGTGTTCGTGTCGAAGCCGTCCATCTCGACCAGGATCTGGTTCAGGGTCTGCTCGCGCTCGTCGTGCGAGCCGCCAAGGCCGGCGCCGCGCTGGCGGCCGACTGCGTCGATCTCGTCAACGAACACGATGCACGGCGAGTTGCGCTTGGCCTGCTCGAACAGGTCGCGCACGCGCGATGCGCCCACGCCCACGAACATCTCCACGAACTCCGAGCCGGAGATCGAGAAGAACGGCACGCCGGCCTCGCCGGCCACGGCGCGGGCGAGCAGCGTCTTGCCGGTGCCCGGCGGGCCGACCAGCAGCACGCCACGCGGGATCCGCGCGCCGAGCGAGTTGAACTTCTCCGGGTACTTCAGGAACTCGACCACCTCGGTCAGCTCCTGCTTCGCCTCGTCGACACCGGCGACGTCGTTGAAGGTGACGACGGTCTTGTTGCCAAGGAACATGCGCGCCCGGCTCTTGCCGAAGCTCATGGCCTGGTTATTGGTGCCCTGCGCCTGGCGCATCATGAAGAAGATGAACGCGCCGATCAGCAGCACCGGCAGCAGTGCGGTGATCAGCAGCGTGATGATGCTGCCGGCGGCGCTCGGCTCGACCGGGTTGAACTGGATCTCGGCGGCGCATTCCTGCGTCGTCGTGTGCCCGGCGGCATTGCAGATCTGGTTGTAGATCTCGGTGCCCTGCGAGCCGGGCGGGGCGACCGCGGTCTTGGTCGGTTCCTGGTCGCCTTGGAAGGTCACGGCCAGGCGGTCGCCATCCATGGTGATGGCTTGGATCTTGCCGGCGCCGGCATCGGTCAGAAGCTGGCTGTAGGTATACGGCGTCTCACCGCTGTCGCCCAGCATGTACGTCCAGAGCAGCGCGAGCCCGAAGACGGCGAGGACGACGAGCAGGACGCTGTTGCGAACGAGTCGGCTGCTCAAGAGTTGTGTCTTCTATCCTCCGTAGGGATCGACGCCCGGCCGGAGTCCGGTCAGACGCCTGCCTGCGCGTACGCAGGTCAGCGAAGTATATGTGTGCCATGGCATCCGGACCAATCGGCCCGATACGCCCATGCCATGGCAGGACCGATGCCAGTCACGCTCCCCTGCGTGAATTGATACGCGCCAGGGCACTCCGCGGGTCAATCCTGTGCCTGATGCAGCGTGATACGCCGATCCCGGACAGATGCGCTGCGGCCGCCGCCGAGCTCGATGGTCAGACCGCCACGAGGGCCCTCGGCCGCGTCCAGCACCGCCTCGATGCGCTCCGCCGACGGCGACGGCTCCCCCGTCACCAGGCGCAGCACGCGACGTCCGATGGCGCGCATCGGCGGCTCACGCCAGTCGATGCTCTCGTCGGTTCGGCGGCGCGCGAGCTCCGCCGTCGCGATAGCGTCCAGCGCATCGTCATCATCCGCCGCGAGCCTGGCCAGCCGCTGGAACGCCTCCACCGCCTGGGGGTTCAGCCGCTCCAGGGCGGGCAGCACGTCTGCCCGCACCCGGTTGCGGGCCGCCGCCGAGGCGTTGTCGTTGGTCGGGTCGAGCAGATAGGCGATGCCGGCCTGGTCCAGCGCGGCGCGCAACTCACCTCGCCGTGCGGCGAGCAGCGGGCGAACGATTCGTCCACGCCGCGCGGGGATCCCGCGCAGCCCACGCAGGCCGCTGCCGCGCGCCATACGCATGAGCAAGGTCTCGGCCACGTCGTCGGCAGTATGTCCGGTGGCGATCAGCGCCGTCGGCCCGAGGCCCGAGGCCAGCTCCTCAAGGAAGCGGTAGCGCACCAGGCGGCCGGCATCCTCGAGCGAGCGGTGCTCCGCGCGGGCGATGGCGGCGACATCGGCTCGGTGCAGCGTGCACTCCAGCCCGAGGGCCGATGCCATGCTCGCCACCTGGGCGGCATCCGAGCCGGAGTCGGCACGCAGCTGATGGTCGACGTGGGCGACCGCCAGGCTCCAGTGCCGAGCCCCGGTCATCACGAGACGCGATGCACCCTGGAGCAGCGCGGTGGAATCGGGCCCGCCGGATACGGCCAGGATCAGCCTGGCGTCGTCGGGCAGCCCATCGGTCCCGGCGGCGACGGCAGCTGCCAGCCGATCAAGGGGTGAGGGCGGGGTGGTAGCGGAGGGCGGATTCGAACCACCGGCCAAGGGCTTATGAGTCCCCTGCTCTACCACTGAGCTACTCCGCCGCTGAGCGCGAGGATACCCAGCACCGATGGCCGCGGCAACTCACGTGGAACCGGCGCCGACCTCGACTGACGACCCCCAACGCTCGGCCAGTTCGGCCAGCAAGGTGAGCGACGGAGCGAAGTAGAAGGAGCCCGTCACCGGGCGCGAGAAATCAGTCAGGCGGTCGTGCACGCCGTCCTCCAGGCCGAACATCCGAGCCAGCATCCGATCGAATCGGGTGCGGTCCGCCGAGAAGGCGACGAAATAGAGCCCGGCCTCGGCGACGGTGCCGTACGGCACGCTGCGGCGGTAGATGGCCCGCTCCTCGCCGGCCTCGTCGGTGATCTCGACGCGGGCGATGTGCGCATCCGGTGGTTTTTCGTCATCCGCCAGCTCTCGGCTGGTGGATCTGGTGCGGCCCACGACCAGCTGCTGCTCCGCGACCGGCAGGCGCTCGAAGGCGTCCAGATCGTGGACCCAGCGCATGACCAGCACGTGGCTGCCACCGGCGCCGGGCTGACCTTCGGGAACCAGCGCCACCTCCGGCGCTTCGTCGGTCATCGGGTTGGCGGTGCCGTCGATGAAGCCGATGAGGTCGCGCGAGTCGCGGTGTACGAAGGCCGGCTGGTCGGTGGCCAGCACCGCCACGTCGGCGAGCGCCTGGACGGCCGCACGGGCATGCTCGAAGACCACGTCGCGCGAGCTGCCGCTGATCCACAGCCAGAAGTCATGCTGGGTCGACGGCGCGCGATGGCCGCCGACCGCGCTGATGGGCGTGAACGGCCGGAGCTCATCCGGCGCCTGATCCGGGGCCACGGCGCGCCACAGGTCGCTGCCAAACCCGGTTACCAGGTTGACGCCGCCCGCGGCGACGGCCGGGGCGCGCAGGCGGCTGAGCGCCGCGGTGGCCACCGTCATCTCCACGTCCGGACGCAGGTCGAACTCGATGAACTCGTGGGCGATGGTGCCCTGCGCGAAGATCCCGAACTGCGGCACCTGCATGAGGCGCGTACCGTACATCGCCGGTCAGGGAGTGGCCATACCACGCAGGGCTGGCGGTCTCACCCGCCGACGGCCGGCCCGTTCGCGACAGTCGAGCTGTCGCAGGCGCGTTGCCAGATGGTTCGGTGACGCGAGGGCTAGGGTCCGAAGAACAGGTCGAGCCACTGTTGCAGCAAGGGCTCGGCGGGGGCGTGCCGACTCCGCGTCTCGGGGGCTTGCGCAGCGCTGCCGGGCGGGATGATCAGCAGCCGCTCGTTCCAGTAGCCCAGGTTCAGAAGCTTGCGCGCCTCGACCGAGACGTAGGCGTCGGACTGCAGATAGTCCAGCTCCCGCTGGTACTCGGCGTTCTGGGCCTCCGTGTCGGCGATCTCCTGGCGGATGGCATCCGCCTCCTGGCTGATCGACCAGCTGGCGTAGACCTGGCGGCCAACCTGGAATACCACGAGCGCACCGATCACCAGCAGCACGGCCAGCCAGGCCATGCCACCGCGCGACGCAGGCAGCGTGTAGCCCGATCGCCGCCTCGTGGGCCCTGGCCGTCCCGCCGAAAGGTCGATGCCGGTCATCGCGACGAGTCTACCGGCCGCGTTTTCCACCGTGCAAACGATTCCTACCGTCAGTTATCCACATTTTTCGCGAGTAATAGAACAGGCGTGCTACCGTAACCGAACGCCCGTTCGGATCAGGACCAGACACCAGTCACCAGGAGGCGCGCAATGATCCTCGACCGCCCGAGCTCCGTGGACGACGCCATCGGCGCCCTGCTTGGCGACCCGGCCATCACGCGGCTGCTCGCTGCGCATCGCGTGATCGAGCCGCAGCCGCCGCGCTACGCGCCGTGGCCGGAGGGTCTCGACTCTCGCCTGGTCGACGCGCTGCGGGGTCGCGGGTTCGAGGCGCTGTACACGCACCAGGCGGCGGCGGTCGAGTCAGTCCGCGCCCGTCGCAACGTGTGCGTGGTGACACCCACTGCCTCCGGCAAGACACTCTGCTACAACCTGCCGGTCATCGACGCGGTGGCTCGAGACGAGGCGGCGCGCGCCCTGTACCTGTTCCCCACCAAGGCCTTGGCCGCGGACCAGCTGGTCGAGCTGCGCGCCTTGGCAGAGGCGGCCGACATTCCCCTCAAGACGCACACGTATGACGGGGACACGCCCACCGCCATCCGCAGCGTGGTGCGCAGTGCGGGCCAGGTGGCGATCACCAACCCGGACATGCTCCACTCGGCAATCCTCCCGCACCACACGAAGTGGTTCAAGCTTTTCGAGAACCTGCAGTTCGTCGTGATCGACGAGCTGCACACCTACCGTGGGCTGTTCGGCAGCCACGTGGCCAACGTCATCCGCCGCCTCCGGCGCGTCTGCCGCCACTACGGCGCCGACCCGATCTTCATCTGCGCCAGTGCGACCATCGCCAACCCGGGCGAGCTGGCGGAGCGGCTGCTGGAGGCACCGGTCGACGTCATCACCGAGAGCGGCGCACCACGCGGGCGGAAGCACATCCTGGTCGTCAATCCGCCGGTCGCCAATCCGCAGCTCGGCATCCGCGGTTCGGCGCTGCTGACCGGGCAGCTGCTGGCCGAGCGGCTGATCGGCGGCGGAGTCCAGACCATCGCCTTCGCCAGCTCGCGCACCCAGGTTGAGGTGCTGACGACCTACCTGCAGGAGACGTTCGAGCCGGCTCCCGGCCATCCGCACACGATTCGCGGCTATCGCGGCGGCTACCTCCCCAACCAGCGCCACGAGATCGAGGCGGGGCTGCGCGACGGCCGGGTACGCGGCGTGGTGGCCACCAACGCGCTGGAGCTGGGGATCGACATCGGCAGCCTGGACGCGGCTATCAGCGTCGGCTACCCCGGCACCATCGCCTCCACCTGGCAGCAGATGGGACGCTCCGGTCGGCGATCGGGAACCAGCCTGGCCGCGCTGGTCTGCTCATCGGCTCCCATCGACCAGTTCCTGGCCGCGCATCCGGAATACCTGTTCGACAGCTCGCCGGAGCACGGCCTGGTCAACCCCGACAACCTGCACGTCCTGCTCAACCACCTGCGTGCGGCCAGCTTCGAGCTGCCGGTGCCCGCCAGCGAGCGCTTCGGCATCGAGGAGACACCGACTCTGCTCGACGTGCTGGAGGAGGACGGGTACCTCCGCCATGCCGATGACGACCGCTACTACTGGAGCCACGACAACTTCCCGGCCAGCGACTTCAGCCTGCGCTCGGGAGCGCCGGAGAACGTCGTCATCGTCGATACCACCGGCGAGCGACACCGCGTGCTCGGCGAGGTCGACCTGTTCGCCGCTCCCCTGCTGGTCCACGAGAAGGCGATCTACATCCACGAGGGCGTGCAGCACCACGTCGACCGCCTGGACTGGGACGAACGCAAGGCCTATGTCACGCGCACCGACGTCGATTACTACACCGATGCCGACCTGGGCATCACGCTCAAGGTGCTCGAGGTCTTCGAGGAGGCCGATGAGCGCCCCGCCGGCAAGCGGCAGCGCGGCGAGGTGATGGTCGCCTGGAAGGTGACCATGTTCAAGAAGCTCAAGTTCCACACCCACGAGAACGTCGGCTGGGGCTCGATCAGCATCCCCGAGCAGGAGATGCACACCACCGCCACGTGGCTGGTGCCGCCGGCGGAGCTGGTGAACCGCTATGACCGCGACACGCTGGACGGCGCCCTCATCGGGCTCGCCAGAGTGGCGCGCACCACCGGCGCCCTGCTGCTGATGTGCGACCCGCGCGACCTGGGCGTGCTGGCGCAGGTGCAGGCACCGTTCACCGGCCAGCCGACGCTCTACCTCTACGATGCGACGCCCGGCGGCGTCGGCCTGACGGAGCGCCTCTACACGCTCACGCCTGAGCTGATCCGGACCTCCCGCCAGGCGGTCGAGTCCTGCCCGTGCGCCGATGGCTGCCCGGCCTGCGTCGGACCGGCGATCGAGGTCGGGCGGCGGGGCAAGCAGGTCGTGGTCGAGCTGCTCTCCGCCCTCGATGGCTGAGCCAGCGGTGGCCGGGCGTTCGCTGGCCGATCGGCTGGCCTCCTTCCGGCAGCCAGTTGCACGGCCGGCGGTCGTTCGCGAGGACCGGTTGGAGCTGCTCGCCCGCTGGTTCGGCGCCCGCACCCTCGTGGTCGAGGACGGTCGCGCATTGGTGGTGGAGCGGCAGCTGCCGCTGCCGGCCGAGGTCAGCCGCGCGGTGGCAGAGCGTCCGGCGGCGGCCTACTTCGACACCGAAACGACCGGCCTGTCGACCGGCGCCGGCACGGTCATCTTCCTGGCCGGCGTGGCGCGGGTGCGCGGCGACACCATGATCGTGCGCCAGTACCTGCTCCCCGATTACCCGTTCGAGCGACCGTTGCTGCGCGCCCTGGCCGCCGACCTGGCGGCAGCCGATCGCCTGGTGACCTACAACGGACGCACCTTTGACATGCCAATGCTGGCAGCGCGCCTCACCTTCCACGGACTCTTTCGTGAGCAGGCCGCTGTCCCTGATGCCCACGACGACCTGCTGCCGACGGCGCGGCGGTTGTTCCGGCGGCCGCTTGGCGGCGCGCGCCTGGCGGACGTCGAGGCGGGCGTGCTGGGCGTGCGGCGGGAGGTCGACTGC
>DATBRW010000157.1:0-13772 GCA_036560125.1 Candidatus Limnocylindria bacterium | reverse complement strand
CAGCTCGAGCAGCGCGGCGTGGTGCGGTGGCGGGGCGGTCACGATGCTGATCGTCGCGCCGCGGGACGTGGGATCCCACCACGGACCACCGTGCAGGTCGCTGACCGTTGCGCCCGCACGCTCGGCGATCAGGCCGGCGGCGGCCACGTCCCACAGCGAGAGCCCGCCGTTCTGCACGAAGGCGTCGAAGCGCGCGTTGGCGACATACGCCAGCGCCAGCGCGGCCGATCCCATGCGCCGGTGGATCCGAATCGAGCGGGCGATCCGTCGCTCGCGGCCGAGCCCGCCACGCCCGATCACCGCCAGGCTGACCACGTAGTCGCCCAGCTGCTCCTTCTCCGATGCGCGCACCGGCTCCCCGTTGAGGGTGGCCGGGCCGCCTCGGGTGGCGGCGTACAGGTCGTCGCGCAGGGGATCCAGGACCACGCCCAGCAGCGGCCCATCGGCATCGACGAGGGCCATCGACACGCAGAAGTACGGGATCCCGTTGGCGTAGTTGACGGTGCCGTCCAGCGGGTCGACCACCCAGGTGCGGCCGGCGAACGCCTCGCGGTTCTGGCGCCGGTGATGGCCCGATTCCTCCGCCAGGATGCCGTCGTCGGGGTAGCGATCGCGGATCGCGGCGATCACCAACTTCTCCGACGCGTAGTCGACTTCGGTCACCACGTCGCGCGCGCTCTTGTAGTCGATCCGCTCGACCCGCTCATAGCTGGCGGTGAGCAGCGCGCCGGCACGCCGCACCGTGGCCTCGGTGAAGGCGAGCGCGTCGGTCAGGTCGGATGCGGTCGAACGGGTCATCGGCCACCGATCCTAGCCGAGCCCGGGCTGGCCACCGCGTCCCCGGATGCGTACGCTACGCGCGTGCCGCAGATTCACCTGCACGCCGAGCCTGGAG
Source organism: Candidatus Limnocylindria bacterium (assembly GCA_036560125.1). Taxonomy (GTDB): domain Bacteria; phylum Chloroflexota; class Limnocylindria; order QHBO01; family QHBO01; genus DASSCW01. The sequence goes on along the minus strand of DATBRW010000157.1, from coordinate 12,877 downwards.
ACTACGCACCGCTGGTGCTGCTGCCCGGTGATCCGAACCGGGCCAAGCGCATCGCGCAGCGCTTCGACGGGGGCATCGGTAACTGCAAGCCCGTCAACGAGCATCGGGGCCTGCTGGGCTGGACCGGCACCTACCGCGGCCGCCCGGTGAGCGTCCAGACCAGCGGCATGGGCACACCCAGCTTCTCCATCGTGGCGGAGGAGCTGCTGCGGCTGGGCGCGCGGCAGCTGATCCGGGTGGGGACCTGCGGCGGCATCGCGCCGGGGCTGCGCACCGGCGACCTGGTGATCGCCATCTCGGCCTGCCCGGTCGACGGCGCCACGCGAACCTACCTGCATGGCGATCCGTTCGCCCCGACCGCGGACTTCGCGCTGACCCACGCTCTCTATCACGCCGCCCAGGAGGCCGGCATACCGGTCCACGTCGGGCCGGTCGCATCGGTCGACGTCTTCTACAACCCTGATCCGGACTACACGACCAAGTGGCGCGACCGCGGGGTGCTGGCCTTCGAGATGGAGGCTTCGGCACTCTTCGTGCTTGCCGCGCGGGAGGGGATCCAGGCCGCGTGCATGCTGACCGTCAGCGACGTGCTGTCGGAGGACGTCTCCTCGGAGGAGACGTACCTGTCCCCGGAGGACCTGAATGCCGCGGTCGACAAGATGATCGAGGTGACGCTGATCGCGGCCCCCACCGTGGATCGGCTCAAGCATCGGGCGACCAGGAGCGAGTCATGACCGACACCATCAGCCGCGGCGCTGCCAACCAGGCCGGGGCCGTCATCAACCCCAACGCAGCCGCCGAGGCGCAGGACTTCCTGCCGTTGAAGGGCATCGATCACGTCGAGTTCTGGGTTGGGAACGCCAAGCAGGCGGCGCACTACTACCGCGCGCTGTGGGGCTTCACGCCGGTCGCGTACGCCGGGCTGGAGACTGGCGTCCGGGATCGGGCCAGCTACGTGATGGTCCAGAACGACATCCGCTTCGTCTTCACCGGTCCTCTTTCGCCGGATGGCGAGATCGCGGAGCACGTCCACAGGCATGGCGACGGGGTGCATGACATCGCCTTCGCCGTCGACGACGTGGAATCGGCCTGGCGCGAGACGACCTCGCGCGGGGCGCGGTCCGCGCTGGAGCCCACCACCATCGAAGGGCAGAAGGGCGTCCTGCGCCGCAGCGCCATCCACACCTACGGCGAGGTGATCCATTCCTTCGTGGATCGGAGCGACTACGCCGGCACCTTCGCACCGGGGTATCACAAGGTGCGCACACCGGCCGCGGCGGCCACCGGCCAGCAGCTGCTCGAGGTGGACCACTGCGTCGGCAACGTCGAGCTGGGCGACATGAACCGCTTCGTGGACTTCTACCGCGACGTGCTCGGCTTCAGCCAGCTGATCCACTACGACGACAAGGTGATCCACACCGAGTACTCGGCGCTGATGTCGAAGGTCATGACCAACGGCAACGGCCGGGTCAAGTTCCCGATCAACGAGCCGGCCGAGGGCAAGAAGAAGAGCCAGATCCAGGAGTTCCTGGACTACTACCTGGAGGCCGGCACGCAGCACATCGCGCTACGGACGGAGGACATCGTCGGCACGGTGCGGGCGCTGCGCGAGCGCGGCATTGAGTTCCTGGGGCTGCCGCACGCCTATTACGAGTCACTCCCCGATCGGGTGGGCGACGTGGGCGTGCCGATGGACGTGCTGGAGGAGCTGGGTATCGAGGCAGATCGCGACGAAGAGGGCTACCTGCTCCAGATCTTCACCAAGCCGGTGCAGGATCGACCGACCTTCTTCTTCGAGATCATCGAGCGCCACGGCTCGCGCGGCTTCGGGGTCGGCAACTTCAAGGCCCTGTTCGAGGCGATCGAGCGCGAACAGGAGCGCCGGGGCAACCTCTAGGCCGATTCCAGCGCGAACAGCTCCCGCTCGCCGTCGATTCCCTTCAGCGCGTGCTGGCCGCGGGACTCGAACGCGAGTCCTGAGCCTGCCAGCAGCTCGCGGGTGACGCCCGAGACCAGCACCTCACCGGGGCCTGCCTCGTCCATGATCCGCGAGGCGATGTGCACCGCGACACCCCGGATGTCGTCGGGGACCAGCTCCACTTCGCCCGTGTGGATGCCCGCGCGAATGTCGAGGCCGATCGTCCTCACCCGCGCTGCGATGGCGGCTGCGCACTCGACCGCCCGGGCAGCGCCGTCGAAGAGTGCCACGATCCCGTCGCCGGTCTGCTTGACCTGACGGCCGCGGAACCGATCGAGCTCGAACTGCACGAACTCGTTGTGCTGGCCCAGAACGTCGCGCCAGGCCGTGTCTCCCATCTCCCGCAGGCGGCGGGTTGATTCGACGATGTCGGTGAACAGGACGGTGGCCAGGATCCGGTCGCTGCCGCTCGCGAGCGGGCGCGCATACGAGCGCGCACCGCGAAAGTCGATGGCAATCCAAGGCTCGTCGCCGATGACCCACGCGTCATGGCCGGGCGGCAGCTCGAACATCTCCTCCGCGCGGATCTCGCCTTCCGTCCCATCCTCGAGCTGGATGTGGAGAACGCCCGACACGCAGTAGCCGAGGTGGTGATACATGCATCGTTCGGTCCCGGCGATCGGACGGACGTGTCGACTCCATTGCCATCCAGGCTCGTGGACCATCCGCCCGACCACAAAGTCGTCCATCTCGAAGATCTCGTTGCGCCCGAGCGGATACGGCCTTACCTCGTTCGGTTGGTCAACGCGCCGATGTTGGAATTTCGCCATCGGTTCAGCGCCAACCCAGCGCAGGGGCCACGTGGGTCAGGATGCTCTCGATGACGTGCGCGTTGTAGTCGACGCCCAGCTGGTTCGGGGCGGTGAGCAGCAGCGTGTCCGCCGCGGCGATGGCGGTATCGGCCCGCAGCAGCTCCACGAGGGCGTCGGGCTCGGCGGCGTAGGTTCGCCCGAAGACGGCGCGCGTCGTCTCGTCCAGGTAGCCGATGGTGTCGACCTCCTGGGAGCGCCCGAAGTACATCCGATCTCGATCATCGACCAGGGCAAAGATGCTGCGGCTGACCGATACGCGCGGCTCACGCGCGTGTCCCGCCTCGCGCCATGCCGTCCGGAAGGCGTTGATCTGCTCCGTCTGCTGGACGTGGAGCGGCTGGCCGCTCTCGTCGAATTTCAGGGTCGACGTCTGCATGTTCATGCCCAGCTGCGCGGCCCACTCCGCGGTCGCGTTGCTCGCCGACCCCCACCAGATCCGGTCACGAAGGCCCTCGGAATGCGGTTCCAGGCGAAGCAGACCGGGCGGATTCGGAAACATCGGGCGCGGGTTGGGCTCTGCAAACCCCTCGCCCGACAGCAGCTCCAGAAAGACATTGGCCTGCCGGCGCGCCATGTCGCCGTCGTCCTCGCCTTCGGCCGGTAGGTAGCCGAAGTGGCGGAAGCCGTCGATCACCTGCTCCGGCGAGCCGCGGCTGATGCCCAGCTGCAGCCGCCCGCCCGCGATCACGTCGGCCGCCCCGGCGTCCTCGACCATGTAGAACGGGTTCTCGTAGCGCATGTCGATCACGGCGGTGCCGATCTCGATCCGGCTGGTGCGGGCGCCGATGGCCGCCAGCAGTGGGAACGGCGAGGCCAGCTGGCGGGCGAAGTGGTGCACGCGGAAGTAGGCGCCGTCCGCGCCGAGCTCCTCGGCCGCCACCGCCAGCTCGATCGACTGCAGCAGCGCATCCGACGCGGACCGCGTCTCCGAGTGCGGCGACGACGACCAATGGCCGAAGGACAGGAACCCAATGCGCTTCACCGTGTCCGATTCTATCGGCGGATCGGCCCGGACCTGCTGGACGGTAGACTCGACCGCGTGAAGATCGCCCATGTCCGGGAGCGCAACGCCCCGGCGGGAACGCCCTGGCGGTTGGCTGCCGCCCGCGCGCCGGGCCCGGATCCACAGCGCTGGCTGGACCTGGAGGATGCGCGCCAGGGTCTGGTGGTGGAGGACCCGCGGCGGGCGCACAACGCGTTGCTCTTCCGGCAGCCGATCACCACCCTGGACGAGCACCTCGCGCGCGGCCTGCGGGTGGAGGCGCTGGCCGACGTGGTCGACGGCTACGCGGCGGCGGATGAGGATGACGAGGCGGTCCTGGACGCCCGCGACCTGGTGTTCGGCCCGCCCATCCTGCAACCGCCCAGCCTGCGCGACTTCTACGCCTTCGAAGGCCATGTACGCACCATGTGGGAACGGCGTGGCGGCACCGTGCCGGAGGCCTGGTACCGGCTGCCGATCTTCTACTTCAGCAACGTGTCCGAGATCCGCGGGCCCGGCGAGGCGGTCTGGTGCCCGGCCGCGTCATTCGAGCTCGACTACGAGCTGGAAGTGGCGGCCCTGATCGACACGCCGGTGCACGACCTGGACGCGACGCACGGCGAGGAGGCGATCGGCGGCTACCTGGTCTTCAATGACTGGAGCGCCCGCGACCTGCAGCGCGAGGAGACCACCGTGCGACTGGGACCCGCCAAGGGCAAGGATTTCGCCAGCTCCATCGGTCCGTGGCTGGTCACGCCGGACGAGCTGGCTGATGCCCGCCAGGGCAATGGCTACGACCTGGCCATGACGGCCTCTGTCAACGGCGCGGAGCTGAGCCGGGGCCGATGGTCGGACGCGCAGTTCGGCTACGCCGACATGGTGGCGCGCGCCAGCGCCGACGTCCGGCTGCGCCCGGGCGACCTGCTCGGCAGCGGCACGGTGGGGACCGGCTGCCTGCTCGAGATCAAGGACGAATCGTTCGGGCGCTGGCTGCAGCCCGGCGACAGCGTCACCCTCTCTGTCGAACGCTTGGGATCGCTGACCACCCCGATCGTCGAACGGCCGGTGGACCGATGACGGCGACCACCGGGGTCGAGGCCATCCGTTCGCGCCTGGGCCGGGCCGAGCGGCGGCTCGCCGATCACGCGGCGCTTCCGCTGCCGGCCACCCTGACCGATCCCGACCCCGGCGCCGAGGAGCGCTGGGAGGCCGGGCAGGTCTGGGCCCACCTGGCCGAGTTCCCCGGCTACTGGCTGGAGCAGGTCCGCGCGGTGCTGACGGCAGCCCATGACGGCACCGCGGAGCCGTCGTTCGGGCGAACCAAGACCGATGCGGGCCGGCTGGGCGCCATCGAGCGTGAACGACGCACCGATCCGGCCGAGCTGCTGCGCCGGGTCTCGGCCCAGCTGGCAGAGGTGTCGACCGCGCTCGGCGCCCTGCCCGCGGCCGACTGGGAGGTGCGCGGCACACATCCGATCCGCGGGGCCATGCCGGTCTCGGAGATCGTGGATCGCTTCATCGTCGAGCACCTGGAGGAGCATGCCGACCAGCTCGACGGGCTGGAGTTGGTGACCCTCGATGAGATCCGGGAGGCGGCCGCGCGGATCCGGGGCGTGGCCACCCGGACACCGCTGCTGCGCTGGGATGACCGCACGTGGCTCAAGCCGGAGAGCCTGCAGCCGGTCGGCGCCTTCAAGATGCGCGGCGCTTACAACGCGATCCGCTCCCTGTCTGACGATGAGCGGTCGCGGGGCGTCGTGACCTACTCATCGGGCAACCACGCCCAGGCGGTCGCGCGCGCGGCGCGGCTGCTGGGCGCCCCGGCGGTGATCGTGATGCCCGAGGCCGCGCCGCAGGTCAAGGTCGAGGGCGTGCGCCGCGACGGAGCCGAGATCGTCTTCACCGGACCGAGCTCAGACGAGCGGCACCAGGTTGCGCTCGACCTGGTGGCGCAGCGCGGCATGGTGATGATCGAGCCATACGACGACCGCCGCATCATCGCTGGCCAGGGAACGGCCGGGCTGGAGATCGCCGAGGATCTGCCCGAGGTCAGCAGCGTTTTGGTACCGGTCTCCGGAGGGGGACTTTCGTCCGGCATCGCGACCGCCATCAAGACCCTCGCGCCGCAGGCGCGCGTGATCGGGGTCGAGCCCGAGCTGGCGGCCGATGCGCGCGAGTCCCTGGCCAGCGGGGAAGTGGTCCACTGGGACTCCAGTCTGACCACCCGTACCATGGCCGACGGTCTGCGAGTGGAGCATCTTGGGCGCCTTCCATTCATGCACCTGCGGCGATACATGGACGAGATCGTGACTGTGAGCGAGGACCAGATGGTCGACGCCATTCGGCGCCTGGCCACTGGCGCGCGCCTGGTGGTCGAACCCTCGGGCGCCGCCGCCATGGCCGCTCACCTTGCCGGCGCTGCTCCTCAACCCGTCGGGGACGACCATCGGGTGGTCGTCATCAGCGGCGGCAACATCGATCCGCGCACGCTGGCGGAGTTCCTGTCGGCTTGAGGCGCACCATTCCGTTGACGCCGGCGCGTGTCACCGCGGCGACGATTGGTCTGCTGCTGCTCATGGCTGCCTGCGGCGGTGGCACCCCGTCCGACGCGGGGCCGAGCGACGTGGCGAGCGTTGCCCAGCAGGTCGACGACCTGGCCTTCTCGCATCCCTCCACCTGGCAATGGTCGGCACTCGACCAACCCGTCCCGGCGGAGGATGGCGACGTCATCGGCTATCTCGTCACGCCGGGCGTCGAGGCGGCCGCGCAGTGCGAGGCCCGCGACGCGGAGGCCTGCGCACTCTCCGCCGAGGACATCGGCGCCGGCTCGCTGGCGGTCGAGATGTCCAGCGGCAGCTCCCTCACCGCCGATGTCTGGCAGGACGAGCCACCCGCCGATGCCGAGGGAACGACGGCTGGTGGAATGCCAGCTCTCTTCCGGGAATCGACCGACGGGGACGACCAGGTGCTGAGCTGGACCATCGCTCGCCCCGAGACGGCGGGCGGCTGGTATCGGCTGGACGCCCGCCTGCGTGGCCCGGGCCAGGATGCGCTGCGAGGCGAGCTCGAGTCGGTGGTTGACTCGATCAGCTTCGAACCGGCGCCGGTGGCGCCCGCCGACGACCGCGTCACCCTGACCCAGATCGCCGCGGCTGCGCTGGCGGACCTTCGGCACGATCCGCAGGGACGTCGCCAGTTCGAGTGCTTCGACGAGCAGGCAGGCACGCGCCCGGGGGTCGTTGAGCAGCTGCCGGGACGCAAGCCGTTCGCCCAGCCGCTGGCCGTGGCGTGCTCCCTGCGCGCGGAAGCCACGCGCTGGAACCAGTACCGCGTGCGCTTGCGCTACGCCTGGCCGTCCCTTGGGGATCGCGCGGCCGGCGAGTACGTGGTGACCCAGTGGGTGGCGCCGGACGGCACGCTGGGCCCAACCGAGGCGGGCTTCGACCAGCCCTAGGCGTCCTCCCCACGCAGCCCGCGCAGGAAGGCCCGGGCATTGGCACCAATGGCATCGATCGCGTAGCCGCCCTCCTGCAGCGCCACGACTGGCAGGCCTGCGCCCGCGATCATCCGGCCCAGCTCGTGGTAGTCCGCGGTGCGCAGCGCGAGGTCGCCAATGGGGTCACGCTCGAAGGTGTCGAAGCCCAGCGACAGCACCAGCGGTGCGTCGGGCGCGAACGAGCCGATGGCCTCCAGTCCGCGGCCGAGCGCCGTCGCGTAGCCATCCAGACCGGTCGCGGCCGGCAGTGGGAGGTTGAGCGTCCGCCCGTCGCCGTCGCCGGCGCCCCTCTCCGACGCGTAGCCCGAGTAATACGGATACGCGCGGTCCGGGTCGGCGTGGAGCGATACGTACAGCACGTCGCCACGCTCCCAGAAGATCTGCTGCGTGCCGTTGCCGTGGTGATAGTCCACGTCCAGGATCGCGACCCGCGCGAACCCACCCTCGCGCCGCAGCCACTCCGCCGCGATGGCCGCGTTGTTGAAGAAGCAGTAGCCGCCCAGCATGCCGCGGGCGGCGTGGTGTCCGGGGGGCCGGCACAGGCCATAGGCCAGCCGCTCGCCGCCCACCACGCGCGCCGCCGCACTGAGCGCCACGTCCACCGCCGCACGCGCTGCCGCGGCCGTGCCGGCCACGATCGGCGTGGCGGTGTCGAAGCAGAAGGCGCCCAGCCGATGGTGCGCCGACGCCGGCAGCTCGGTGAGTGCCATCGGGCCTGCGTAGGCCGCCAGCTTGAAGGTGTCGGGGAGCAGGGGGCGCGAGCCGTCGATGTCGCCGGCGGCCAGCGCATCGGTCCAGACCGCGTCGACCAGTGCGACCAGGTCAGGGTCGTGGACCGCCGTGATCGGATCCGTCCCGAAGGCTTCCGGCTCGAGCATGGGGAAGCCGCCATCGGCCGCGAGCGCACGCTCGATCTCGATCGCCCGCTCCGGCGCCTCGAAGCACGGCACTTCGCGACCGGCCATCAGCTCCACCAGGCCGGTGTGGCCAAGGTGGGCGTCGCTGCGAATGACGGAGGTGGGCGGTGGCCGCTCGTTCACGGGCCGCGAGTGTACCGAGCGGCCGCGGGGCGAATCGCTCGCGCGTCGTACACTCCGGCGCAATGACCTCGATCGATGATCGCGCCGCCGTCCAGGCGCTGCGAGGCTGTCCACTCTTCGCGCCCTGTCCTGAGCCCGTGCTGGCCGATGTCGGCCGCCGCCTTCGGCACCGCCACTTCCGGCGCAACGAGGTGATCTTCCACCAGGGCGATCCGGGCGACGCGCTGCACGTGATCATCGGCGGGGCGGTGAAGATCCTGCTGCCGTCGGCCGAGGGCGACGAGGCGATCATCGCCACGCTGCGTCCCGGCGACTTCTTCGGAGAGTTGTCGCTCCTCGACGGGCGGCCGCGCTCGGCCACCGCCACCACGGTCGAGCCCACCGAGACGCTGAGCCTGCCGCGTGACGTGTTCCGCGAGCTGGTGCAGCAGCACCCGGAGCTGCGGGATGCGCTCTTCGCCGCGCTGGCCGGACTGCTGCGACGGCTCACCAAGCACGTCGAGGAGCTGCATTTCCTCGACTTGGCGGGCCGTCTGGCCGCTCGGCTGTCGGAGCTGGCGCGCCAGTCGCACCCCGGCACGACCCAATCGATCGAGCTGGACTGGCCCTACACCCAGTCGGACCTGGCGGCCATGATCGGCGGCACCCGGCAGAGCGTGAACCGGCTGCTGGCCGACCTCATCGACGACGGCATCCTGCGGCTGGAGCACGAGAAGCTGATCATCATCGACCTGGACGCGCTGGACCGGCGCGCCGAGCGCTGAGACCTACTGGACGGCGGCTCCCGCACCCCAGCGCGCGACCTCGGCATCCAGGTCCAGCGGCATGATGGTCGCCTGCTCAGCGAACTCGCCCCACGCCTCCTGTGGGACCTGCCACATCACCTCGAACTCGTTGCCATCGGGGTCTCGCCCGTAGAGGGACTTGCTGACGCCGTGGTCGCTGGCGCCGGTGATCGCGCCCAGCGCGGTGAGGGACTTCGCCATCTCGGCCAGCTGCTCGATGGAGTCGATCTGCCAGGCCAGGTGGTAGAGCCCCACCGAGCCGCGCGGCGGCTTCGTGGCCGCCGGCCCAACCTCGAACAGACCCAGATCGTGGTGGTTGCCGCCCGTCGGTGAGCGCATGAAGGCGGCGCGCATGCCGGCGGGGCGCTCGATCTCCTCGAAGCCGAAGGCCTCCCGATAAAACGCCGACGCGCGGTCGACGTCCCGGACGAACAGGACCGCATGGTTCAGGCGGGTGATCGGCATCGGTTCTCCTGACGTAGTTGACGGCGCAACTATCTCACGTACTTGCGCAACCTCGCAACCGCCACATTCCATCGGCGGCCGTCCGTAGAATGACGATGTGTTCTACGTGCAGCGCGGGCGCGTGCCCCACAAACGCCACACCCAGTTCCGACGCGACGACGGAACGCTGTACGCGGAGGAGCTCTTCGGCGTCGAGGGCTTCGCCGGCCGCTCGTCGCTCCTCTACCACCACACCCCGCCGACCCAGACGCACCAGATCGACGACCCGACCCCCGTCAAGCTCGAGTCGGCCGACCCCGGCGGCAGCGCGCCGCATCGGCATCACCTGGTCAACACCAAGGCCCTGGGACCGACCGGTGACGCGCTGTCCGGGCGCGTTCCTCTCTTCTTCAACGCCGACGTGACCTTCGGGGTGGTCCGTCCGGCGGAGCCGATGGGTGACTACTACCGCAATGGCGTCGCGGACGAGATGTTCTTCGTGCACGAGGGAACCGGCACGCTGGATACCAACTTCGGGCCGATCGACTACGGCCCCGGCGACTACCTGGTCATCCCCATCGGCACCACCTATCGGCTCATGCCGGCAGCGGGCGTGGAGCAGCGCATGCTGTGGCTGGAGTGCCCCTCCGAGATCGAGCCACCGCGCCGCTATCGCAATGAGTACGGCCAGCTGCTGGAGCACTCGCCGTACTACCACCGCGACATCCGCCCGCCCGACGAGATGGCGCCGGTCACCGATGCCCACGGCGACTTCGTCATCCGCGTGCGCAGCCGCGATCGGATCACGCCGTACCACTATCACCATCACCCGTTCGACGTGGTGGGCTGGGATGGCTACCTGTGGCCGTTCGCCTTCAATATCGGCGACTTCGAGCCGATCACCGGGCGCGTCCACCAGCCGCCGCCCGTGCACCTGACCTTCCAGCCGCGCAACTTCGTGGTCTGCAGCTTCGTGCCGCGCAAGTTCGACTACCACCCGCTGGCCATCCCGGCGCCGTACAACCACTCGAACATCAACAGCGACGAGGTCATCTACTACGTGGCCGGCAACTTCATGAGCCGCCGCGGCGTGGATATCGCCAGCTTCACCGTCCATCCGGCTGGCATCCCGCACGGGCCGCATCCGGGCACGGTCGAGGCGTCGATCGGCAAGGAGGCGACGGAGGAGCTGGCGGTCATGATCGACACCTTCCATCCGCTGCACCTGACCCGCCAGGCGGTCGACCTGGAAGACGACCGCTACCCGTACTCGTGGATCCCGCCGGAGGACCACGAGGAGCACGCCCGCGAGCTCTCGGAGCGCGGCCCGGAGGCGTTCCCGGACTGAGGCGTTGCTTCTGATGGTCGGGTCGCGGCGTTAGCATCGGTCCTGCAGGAGGAATCGCCATGACCGACGTCACCGCCATCCCGTTGAACATCTTCGAGAACGACCGCGAGCTGATCCTGGTGACGCCGATGCCCGGCGTGGCGGTCGAGGACATCAGCGTCGACGTGCGCGACGACGGCACGCTCACCATTCGTGCCCGTCAGCACGGCGAGGGGCAGGAACGCATCAGCTACGTGTTGCGCGAGTGGAGCTATGGCCCATACGAACGGACCATCAGCCTGCCCTGTCCGGTCGACGCGGGACGCGCCAACCTGAGCTATGGCAACGGCGTGCTGACGGTCTCCTTCCCCAAGGCCGCCACCACCGCACCGGCCATGCTGGCCGTGGCCTCGACCGGCCATGCGCGAGGCCACACCGGCGGCCACGCCGGTCGGTCGGGTGACGCCGATCCTGGACCGGTGGCCTGATGGCCGAGGGCGCCGAGCACAACTCCGCGTCGTGATCATCTATCTCCTCCGGCATGGCGATGCCGGCGATCCGCGGCCGCAGAACGATGATGCCCGCGAGCTGTCGGACAAGGGGCGCAAGCGCCTGCACAACGCCGCCGGGCTGTGGCGGCGGCTGCGCGTCGCGCCCGACGTTGTCATCAGCTCGCCGCTGCCGCGCGCTTACCAGACCGCGGAGCTGCTCATCGCCGGACTGGGCCTGCCGTTGGAGATCTCGGTCGACGATCGGCTCCGTCCGGGCGCCAGCTGGACGGACCTGGCCACCTCCATGGCGGATCACGGCCGAGCGGAACGGATCGCCCTGGTCGGGCACGATCCCGATCTGTCGGAGGCGCTCGCCGACCTGAGCGGGGCGGCGTCGATCGGCCTGCGCAAGGGCGGCATGGCCCGCCTGGAGTTCGACGGTGAGCCGCGGCCGGGCACGGCCCATCTACGCTGGCTACTGGACCCGGATGCCTACCGCGACGACCCGCAGCATGGGTGATGCCGACGTCGCGACCGGACCGCCGGACCGCGAGGTCACCCGCATCGGAGCCTACGCCCTGTGCGTCGACGACGGACGGATTCTGCTGACCCGGATTGCGCCGGGCTACTGGTCAGGCGTCGGCGAGTGGACGTTGCCCGGCGGTGGCCTCGACTTCGGGGAGGACCCGCGCGACGGGGCCCTGCGCGAGCTGACGGAGGAGACAGGGCTGCGGGGCGAGATCCTGCAGATCGCCGACGTGCTGTCGTGGTCGGACCGCTGGCGCCACCCACGCGACGGCGCCGATGAGGCGTTCCACGGGCTCCAGGTCATCTACAAGGTGCGGATCCTGGGCGGTGAGCTGCGCCCCGAGGTGGGCGGGTCGACCGACGAAGCTGCCTGGTTCACCGTCGACGAGGCCGTGGCACTACCGTTGGTCGACCTGGCGCGGGAGGCCGTCCGCATGGCCTTCGATGGGGCATCGGCCTAGACTCGCCGGCATGCCCGAGCCCCATCTTGAGCTCCACACCCTGCTGCTGTGCGACCACGCGATCACCGGCCAGGATGGCAAGGTGAGCGCCATTGGCATGTTCAGCCAGATCAACGTCACCCGGCTGCCGACCGTCTACGGCCGCCTGTTCATCGTGGCGGTGTTGGAGGCCGATCCGGGCCAGCACCAGCTCACCTTCCAGGTGCTCGGGCCATCCGGTCAGCCGATGCTCGCCCGCCCACCGCAGATGCGGCTGGAGGTGCCGCCCAAGGCGATCACCGCCAACATCGTGGCCGACCTCAAAGGGCTGCAGATCCGGGAGATCGGCAAGCACCGACTGGAGCTGCGCGCCGGCGATCGCCTGCTGGGCAGCATGCCCTTCACCATCAACCTGATGCTTCAGGATCGGCGCGCGGCGAACGCCTAGACGGGGCGATCGCCTAGAAGAGAGCCCGACCGGCCTGGCGCGCCGACGCCTCGCGCCACTGGCGACGCATGGCGGCTCGGCGGCGCACCAGCAAGGCGTAGTCGAC
>DATBRW010000156.1:0-10301 GCA_036560125.1 Candidatus Limnocylindria bacterium | reverse complement strand
CATGGCGAGCACCGAGGCGCGGCGCACGTTGTCGTAGGTCTCGAGCTCGCCGGTCTCCAGGATCACCTTCAGGTGCGTCTCGCCGCAGGCTTCCTTGACCGCCACGATGTCGTCGAAGACGCGGGCGTACTCGCCGGCCAGGAACGCGCCGCGGTCGATGACCATGTCGATCTCGTCGGCGCCGAACCGCTTGGCGGCCCGCACGTCTGCGAGCTTCACCTCCTGCGGCGCCTGCCCGCTGGGGAAATACGTGGCGACAGCCGCAACCTTGACCCCGGAACGCTCGAGCGCCGCCCGCGCCTCCGGAACCATCGCCGGGTAGACGCATAAGGCCGCGACCGACGGAATCGACGGGTCGGTCGGATCAGGCCGACGCGCCTTGCCGGCCAGCGCGCGGATCTTGCCCGGCGTGTCCTTCCCCTCCAGGGTGGTGAGGTCCATCATCCGGATCGTCAGGTCCAGCGCCCAGAGCTTCGCCTCGCGCTTGATGCTGCGCTTGGCGAGCGACGCTGCCCGCTCCTCGACCCCGACCTGGTCGACTGCCCACACGCGGCCGAGCAGGCTGCCGAGCGCCTGGTGGCGCGGCGCGCTCAGGTCGCGCGCCGGATCGCGACGCGCGGGCTTTGTGGTGACCATGGGCCGCCCATTGTACGCGGCGCCCTAGAGCACGCCGCCTTTCTCAGGCCGACCGCTGACGCCCGAGCAGCAGGACCAGGCCGATGACGAGCCAGAGGATCAGCACTGGAGCGGCCGCGCCGTACAGCGTGTCGCTCACCGAGTGCGAGGATGCATCCACCACGGCGCCGATGGCCACTGTGGCAACCGCGCCGGCCAGGACCAGGAACCCGCGCCGGAGCCGCATGCGGCGATCGTAGCCTCATCGCGTGGGGCCGCCACTATCCTTCGGGGTGGCCATGTCGAAGCTCGTGTATTGCCTGACCCGCGACCGAGAGCTGGCGGTAGCCGTCGAAACCCGGCTGCTGCAGTCGCTAGCCTTCTTCTACAACGATGCCGCGCGCCTGCACCAGGCGGTGATCCTGCGTCAGCCGGACGTTGTCCTGATCGATACCGGCGCCGTGCGCGAGGAGTACGGCGACGCCGGGCTGGGGCCGGTGGTCGCGTTCCTGCGGGACCGGGCGCCGCTGGCGAGGCTGGCGGTGCGACCGAACGCCGGCGCGGAATGGCTGGTGGCCGCCGAGGCTGGCGCGGGGGTGCAGATGCTCCCCGCCGAGCACGAAGCGTGCGTGGAGGCGATCGCCGCCTTCGCGGCCTAATCCCTCACTCGACGGGCCCGATCCGGCCAGGGGGCCAAACCCGCAGTGCGGCGCGCCAGCGAAGGTCCCCGAGCTCAACGGGCCCAAAGGCGCGCGAGTCGGTGCTGGCTGTCGGCGCGTCCCCCAGGAGCTCAACGCTGTGCGACGAGGGATCCACCCGGCCGATGCGCTTCACCAGCTCACGCGATGGCTGCCGCGGGTCTGCGGCGAGCACGATCTCGCCGGTGCGTGGAGCGCGACGGCGGTAGGTCAGGCCTTCGACGAGCAGGCGATCCCCGGGCAGCAGCGCCGGGGCCATCGAGCGGCCGCGCACTTCGACCAGGTCGAACCATCGGCCTCCGGCCACGGCCGCCACCCCGATGGCGGCCAGCCCGCCCAGGACAAGGAAAAGGGCCCGTCGTGGGCCCCTCTCCGTCGACATCGGTCCTGTTGGCTCAGGCCGGGCGTCCCTTGACGCGCGTCTTCTCGGGGCCGCCGGTCGTCTTCCACATCTCGTCGACCGAGTCGATCATCAGCAGCAGCTCCTGCGCCGCAGCGACATCCATCGACTGCTTCACCTTGGAGGCCTGCTTCGCAGCCTTCCAGAACGTCTCATGGATGCCCGGGTGCTTCTCCAGGTGCTCCGGCTTGAAGTAGTCGTGCCAGAGCACGTCGAGGTGGTGCTTGACGAGCTCGGCGCGCTCCTCCTTGACGTGGACGCATCGGGCCCGGAAGAGCTTGTCGTCGCTGGCATCGTGCTTCTCGATGATGCGCAGGCATGACTCCGCCTCGATGCGGGCCTGCTCCGGGTCGTAGATGCCGCATGGGATGTCGCAATGAGCGTGGACGAGCCGCGTGGGGCGCAGCAGGGAACGGATCGGGAACACGGTGGGTCCTCCATCGGATCGTGGTTGGCTTCGTGTGACCAACCCGCATATGGCATGCCGATCTTCCGCCCGCTGCGGCGAGCCGTCAAACGCCCGCCTGCTGACCGGGCCCACCACAGACGACCGCCCTACGGCGAGGGACTGGGATCGGGTGGGACCGAGAACTCCACCCCACCCTCGGGGAAGGTCATGACGTTGAGGTCAGCAGGAATCTGGTCGATCCGACGGCCCTCGGCGTCGAATGCTCGGACGGCAACGCCCGACAGGGGCTCCGTCCACCACGCCAGCCAGACTCCGTTCGAGAGCCGCGCGTCGAGCAGCGTGCCGTCCTGGAGGACGACCGCCAGGCGCGCGACGTCGGGCGCAGCGGTCCCGACCGCCACTATCTCGGGCTCGCCTCCCGGGACCATCGTGCCGTCCTCGTCCACCGTCATCGGGGAGCTGCGGATGTAGAGCACGTCAGCTGCCGCGTTCTCTGGGAGCTGGCGTATGCCGCGCATGGTCGAGCTCGGTCCTTCCTGCTCGGCGGTGAAGCCGCACGTGGTAACAAACTGGTCATCGGCGAACACGAAGATCGAGGCTCCCTCCCGCCGATCGGCAATCAGCAGTGGGAGGCGGCCGAAGCGTTCAACGACTTCAGCGCGCGATTCGCCAGACCGGAGCCAATCAGCCTGGACGCCGCTGGGCTCCATCGCCAGGCAGGCAGCGGTCGCGTCCGCGTCGGTGATGGGCAGAATGCCCGGCGCGCTGGGAGCGGGAGTCGGGCGGGCGGTCGGCGACGCTGCTCCGCTTGAGGGTGTCCCTGACGGAGACGTGGACGTGGCCATGCGCGCGAGGCCACCCGTCGCCCCGATGACGGCGATCGCCACCACGGCGCCAGCCGCCGCGGCAGCAAACAAGCTGGCAATCGACCCCCACGCAATCCGTGGTCTGACCGGCTCGACGGACGAACGGGGGAAGCGATAGTGATCCATCGACCGCTGGATGCGCTCGGCGAGCTCGCGATCGGTAGGCGGAAGGTTGTCGGTCACCGGGATGCCTCCTCATAGTCCGTGCCGCGCAAGGCGAGGCGAAGCGTGGCGAGTGCGCGGCTCAGATGGGCACCGACCGTCCCCTCGGCCAGGCCAAGGGCCTCTGCGGTCTGGCGGCCGTTCAGGTCGGCCAGGACGCGGAGCGCCACCACTTCTCGCTGTCGTTGGGGAAGTCGCCACAGCTGGCGGAGCAGGAATGGGTCGAGTGAGCGCGATTCGTCAGGAACGGCCACGACCTCCGCGGCGACGGACGTCTCGCGACGCCAGATGCGCCACCCCGAGACGAACTGGTTCAGCGCGGTGCGGATGACCCATCCAACCGGGTTCGGATGGACGGCGACGTCGTCCCAGTGCGCGAGCGCACGGGCAAAGGCTTCGGCGACGGCCTCTTCGGCCCGATCGGGCCGGCGGGTGGCAAGCACGACCGCCCGGAAGACGGCATCACGCGTCTCCGCATAGAACTGATCGAACGTTCCGACCGTCACGACGAGATGACGCGCGGCGTGTCCGATCGCTTTACGCGATTTTCGGGCCGGTGGGTCAGGACCCCATCACGATGCCGCCGTCCACGCCAAGCACCTGGCCGGTGACGTAGCGCGCTTCATCGGAGGCGAAGTAGACGGCCGCGGCGGCGACGTCGTCCACGCTGCCGACGTAGCCCAGCGGCGTCAACGTGGTGAGCGCCTCGGTGGCGGCGGGTGGCAGGTTTGCGGTGAGGTCGGTCTCGATCAGGCCGGGTGCGATGGCATTGCAGGTGATGCCGCGACTGGCCAGCTCGCGCGCGGTCGTCTTGGTCAGGCCGATGAGCCCGGCCTTGGCTGCCGCATAGTTGGCCTGCCCCGGGTTGCCCATCCTGCCGGCGGCCGACGACATGTTGATGATTCGCCCGGCACGCGCCTTCATCATCGGGCGGGCCACGGCGCGGGTCATCCAGAAGGGACCGGCCAGGTTGGTGGCGATGACCGCGTCCCACTCCTCCTCGTCCATGCGCATCAGCAGGTTGTCGCGGGTGATGCCGGCGTTGTTGACCAGGATGTCGATCGTGCCGAAAGCCGCGATCGCGGCCTTCACGATCTCCTCACACGACGCCCGGCCGGCGGACGTGTCGCCCTGGATCGCCTCAGCCTTGCGCCCCGAGGCGCTGATGCCGGCCACCGTCTCGTCGGCGGCGGCCCGGTCGCCTCGAAAGTTGACGGCCACGTCGGCGCCCTGTGCGGCAAAGGCCAGGGCGATGGCGCGGCCCAGACCGCGGCTGCCGCCGGTGACCAGGGCGACCTTGCCGGTCAGGTCGAACATCAGCGCGCGGCGGCCAGCTCGGGCGCCGCGGCCATCGGTCGACCCAGGCGGGTCTGCTCGCCGGGCGCCAGGAAGGAACGCGCCGGATCGGCCGTCCACTCGACCACCGCCGCGCCGGCGGTATAGCCGGCGCCGAAGGCGACCATCAGGACCCGATCGCCGGGGTGGATGCGGCCGGCCGCCACCGCCTCCACCAGGGCCATCGGCACGGAGGCGGCTGACGTGTTGCCGTACTTCTCGATGTTGATGAAGACCTTCTCCTCCGGGATGTTGAGCTGCTTCTCGACGCTCTTGATGATCCGGAGGTTGGCCTGGTGGAAGACGAACTGGTCGACGTCGTCCACCGACAGGCCGGCCTTGCGCAGGGCGGACACCGCGGACTCGGCCATCTGCCGGGTCGCGTACTTGTAGACCTCGCTGCCCAGCATGTGGATGGTGTGCAGCCGACCGGCCACCGTCTCCGCCGACGCCGGGCGCACGCTGCCGCCGGCCGGGACGATGATCCCCTCGCAGCCCGCGCCATCGCTGAACAACTCAGAGCCGAGCATTCCGCCGGGCTGGTCGGACGCCGAGAGGAGAACGGCCCCGGCGCCGTCACCGAACAGGACGCAGGTACTGCGATCGGTCCAGTCCAGGAACCGGCTGAGCACCTCCACCCCGATGACCAGCACGTTGCGGTACATGCCGCTGCGGATGAAGCTGTCCCCGGTGGCCAGCGCGAAGAGGAACCCCGAGCAGGCCGCCTGCAGGTCGAAGCCGGCGGCGCGGGTGGCCCCCAGCTCGGTGGCCACCAGCACGGCGGTTGCGGGCAGCGGATAGTCGGGCGAGCAGGTCCCCACGATCACGAGGTCGACCTCGGAGGCGTCCACGCCGGCGACGGCCAGCGCGTCGCGCGCGGCATGCACGGAGAGGGTTGTGGTCGTCTCGTCGTCGGCGGCGATGCGACGTTCGTGGATGCCGGTGCGGGACACGATCCATTCGTCCGAGGTGTCGACCATGGTCGAGAGCTCGTCGTTGGTCATGACGCGCAGCGGCGCGTACATCCCCCAGCCGGTGATGACCGCATTCGCCGTCATGCCATCCTCCTCATGGACCGATTCATCCGCGCGGGTCGACCTCGATCAACGGCTGCTGGCGCTTGACCAGGGTCCCGCTCTCGACCAGGGTGCGCGTCACCTTGCCACCCACGTCCGACTTGATCTCGTTGAACAGCTTCATGGCCTCGATCAGGCCGATAACCGAGCCGACTCCAATCTCGTCCTCCGCCTGGACGTAGGCACGGGCGCCGGGCGACGGCGCCGAGTACCAGACGCCGGTCAGCGGCGCGACCACGAAGCGCATGCCCGGCGCCGGGTCGCTCCACGGGCTGGCCGGACGATCGGGGGCGGTCGGGGCGGGCGCTGACGGTGCGGAAGCCGGGGCGAGCACCACGTTCGCCATCGGCCTGGCCAGGCGCACCACCAGCTCGCCGGACTCGACTTCCAGCTCGTCCAGGCCGCTGGCCTCGAAGACCGGCGTCAGCAGGTCGATGGCGGCCAAGATCGGGTCGCCGGCACGGCGCTCCGTCATGTGGATGCATCCGACTCGTACCGTCGGAAGATGAGCGTGGCGTTGTGCCCGCCGAAGCCGAAGGAGTTGCTCATCGCGATGCCCACCTCGGCGCGTCGCGCCTGGTTCGGCACGTAATCCAGGTCGCACTCCGGGTCGGGAAATTCGTAATTGATGGTGGGCGGGATGCAGCCCTCGCCGATGGCGCGAATGCAGGCGATCGCCTCCACGCCGCCTCCCGCACCCAGCAGGTGCCCGGTCATGCTCTTGGTGCTGCTGACCGGGATGGCGTACGCCCGCTCCCCGAAGACGGTCTTGATGGCGGCCGTCTCCGATTTGTCGTTGGGGCCGGTACTCGTGCCATGGGCGTTGATGTAGTCGATGTCGTCGATGGTCAGGCCGGCATCGGCGATGGCCCTGGTCATGCTGCCGGCGGCACCCCGCCCACCGGGGGCCGGCAGGGTGATGTGCGACGCGTCATCGGTGGCGGCGTAGCCGACCACCTCGGCGTGGATCCGCGCGCCCCGCGCCTGCGCGTGGTCCAGCGCCTCCAGCACGAGCACGCCGGCACCATCGGCCATGACGAAGCCGTCACGATCGGCATCGAACGGGCGAGAGGCCTTGGATGGGTCGTCATTGCGCTTGGTCGACAGCGCGCGCATGGCGGCAAACGCCGCGACCGGAATCTCGCCGATTCCCGCCTCGGCGCCGCCCGCGATCATCACGTCCGCCTCGCCCCGACGGATGATGTTCAGCGCGTCACCAATGGCGTGGTTGCTGCTGCTGCAGGCGCTGACGGTGGCGTAGTTCGGCCCACGGGCATTGGCGTAGATGGCGATGTATCCCGCTCCCATGTCCGCGATCAGCGCCGTCACCAGGAACGGACCGACGCGCTCGATGCCCAGATCGTGGGCCTCGATCACATCCCGGATCATGGTGTTGATCCCGCCGATCCCCGAGCCCACGATCACGCCCGTGCGCTCAGCCAGCGTCTCGTCGGTGATGGGATTGTCGAGGCCGGCGTCGCGCAGCGCCTCGGCCGCGGCCGCCCACGCGTAGTGGACGTAGCGGTCGTTACGCCGGACCTCCTTCTTGGGCATCACCTCGTCGGCCTGGAAGCCGCGGATCTCGCCGGCCACCTTGCTGTCGACCCGGCTCGGGTCGAAGGAGGTGATCCGGTCGATACCGCTCCGGCCGGCCATGAGGCCGTCCCAGAACGACGCAACGTCGTTGCCGATCGGGGTCACGGCGCCCATGCCGGTGACCACCACCCGGCGCTCCTCACGCAGGCGCGCGCTGTTGTCACCCATCGGTCACGCCTCCGGCCAGCGACTGGTCGCGCGGAATGATGATCGACAGGGTCCCTTCCACCGCGACTTCGCCATCGACGCTGGCCACGGCTCGCGCGCGCCCGAACATGCCGCGCAGCTTCTCGATCTCCACCTTCATGACCAGCGTGTCGCCGGGCTGCACCAAGCGGCGGAAGCGGCAATCGTCGATGCCCGCAAAGAGCCCGATCTTGCCGCGATACTCGTCCAGGGTGAGCACCGCCACCCCGCAGGTCTGCGCCAGCGCCTCGACCATCAGGACGCCCGGCATGATCGGGCGCCCGGGGAAATGCCCGGTGAACTGGGGCTCATTGGCTGTCACGTTCTTGATCCCGACCGCCAACTTGCCCGGCTCCAGCTCGATCACGCGGTCGACCAGCAGGAACGGATAGCGGTGCGGGAGGATCCGCATGATGTCGGCCGCTTCCAGCGGTGCGGTGAACGGTTCGGACATTGGCTCCACGACGCTATCCGACGACCCTATGCGCTGCCGGCGACGAATGACGCCGGCCCAACCCGGTCGAGCAGGTTGGTGCTGATCTCCGCCTGCAGGAAGGCGGCGTTGTCGATCATCCCACGATGGAAGGGGAGGTTGGTCTTCAGGCCGCCGACCTTGAACTCGGCCAGGGCACGACGCGCCCGCGCCAGCGCCATCGG
Organism: Candidatus Limnocylindria bacterium; assembly: GCA_036560125.1. Lineage (GTDB taxonomy): Bacteria > Chloroflexota > Limnocylindria > QHBO01 > QHBO01 > DASSCW01. The sequence continues at coordinate 2,301 of DATBRW010000156.1, read as the reverse complement.
CCGGGTGTCGCCCCACACCACCAGCTTGGCCAGCAGCGAGTCGTAGAACGGCGGCACCTCGTAGCCGGCATACAGGTGCGTGTCCACCCGCACGCCCGGCCCGCCGGGCAGCAGCAGCTCGTCGACCACGCCGGTCTGGGGCGAGAAGTTGTCGCCGGGATCCTCGGCGTTGATCCGGAACTCGATGGCATGGCCTTCCAGGCGCACCTCCTCTTGCGTGAACGCGAGCCGCTCGCCGGCGGCCAACCTGATCTGCTCCGAGATGAGGTCAAGGCCGGTCAGCATCTCGGTCACGGGGTGCTCGACCTGGATCCGGCAGTTGATCTCGATGAAGTAGAAGCTCCCGTCCTTGTCGAGCAGGAATTCGAGCGTGCCGGCGCTCTCGTAGCCGGCGGCCACCACGGCGCGGATGGCCAGGTCGCGCAGCCGCTCGCGCGCCGCGTCGTCCATGGCGGGCGATGGCGCCTCCTCGATGATCTTCTGGTGGCGACGCTGGATGCTGCAGTCCCGCTCCCCCAGGTGCACGCCGTTGCCGTGCTGGTCGACCAGCACCTGGACCTCGACGTGGCGCGACTCCTCGATCCACTTCTCGAAGTAGATGCTGTCATCGCCGAAGGCGGCCTGTGCCTCGGATCGGGCCAGCGGCAGCGACGTCTCCATCTCACGGGGCGAGCGCACCAGCCGCATGCCTCGTCCTCCGCCTCCGGCCGACGGCTTGAGCAGCACCGGGTAGCCGGCTTCCTGCGCCTGGTCCATGGCGTCACCCAGGTCGGTGATGATGCCGCGGCTGCCGGGCACGGTCGGCAGCCCGTTGGCGGCCAGCATGCGGCGCACCGCGTACTTGCTGCTGAATCGCTCCAGCACCTCTGCCCGCGGCCCGATGAAGGCCAGGTCATGCGCGGCGCAGACCTCGGCGAAGCCGGCGTCTTCCGAGAGGAAGCCATAGCCCGGATGCACCGCGTCACAACCGGTGATGACGGCCGCCGACACCACCGCCGGCTGGTTCAGGTAGCTCTTGCGGGCCTCCGACGGCCCGATGCAGATGGCTTCATCCGCCATGCGAACAGCAAGCGTGTCGTGGTCGGCCTCGCTGTAGGCGACCACTGCCGGGATGTCCAGGTCGCGGCAGGCGCGCAGGATCCGCACCGCGATCTCGCCGCGGTTGGCGATCAGGATCTTGCTGAACATCTAAGCCGATGCCTCCGCCGGCACGGCGCCCAGAGCTGCCACCGTGGCTTCCAGCGTCGCCACGTCGCTGACGTTGAGGGTGCGCGCCTCCGGGGCGATGCGCTTCACCATGCCGGTCAGGGCGCCACCCGGCCCGCATTCGATGAAGGTGTCGACGCCGTCCTCCGCCATCCGATGGACGCTGGAGACCCATTCGACCGGCGAGCGCACCTGCTCGGCCAGCAGGTTGCGGATGCGCTCGGCGTCCGTGATCGGTTCGGCGGTGACGTTGCTGACCACGGGCGGTGCTGCCTCCGACCAGTCCACCTCGTCGAACGCCGCGGCCAGCGCATCGCAGACGCCGGCCATCCACGGCGAGTGGAACGGGCCAGACACTGGCAGCGGGATCACGCGGCGGGCGCCGGCCGCTTTGAGCGCCCCTTCTGCATCGCGCAGCGCGGCGCGCGTCCCGGAGATGACGACCTGGCCCGGGGCGTTGTCGTTGGCGACTACCAGGTCCGCCGGGCTGGCCACAGCACCGATGGCATCCGCGACGGCTGCGCGGTCCAGGCCGATGACGGCCGCCATGCCGCCGTCGACCGTCGCGGCACCCATGAGCTCGCCACGTCGCGCCACCAGTCGAATGGCATCACTCGGAGCCAGCACCCCGGCGGCGACCAGTGCGGCGTACTCACCGACCGAGTGCCCGGCCACGAATGCCGGCTTGAGGTCCACGCCGGATCGCGCCGATGCCGCCCGCAGCGCCGCCAGGCAGGCGAGGGAGGTGGTCACCAGGCACGGCTGCGTCTGCTGCGTCTGGTTCAGGCGCTCCTCGGGCCCCTCCCAGGCAACCTCACTCACCTTCCAGCCGAGCGCCCGGTCAGCCTGCTCGAACATGCGCGCCGCCTCCGGCCATGCATTGGCCAGGTCGCGGCCCATGCCGACCGACTGGGAGCCCTGCGGCGAAAAGAGGAGCGCGACGCTCACTCGACGGGCTCCAGCTCGATCAGCACCTGCCCGTACTCGACCGGCTCGCCCGCTTCCGTGACCAGATTGCGGACCGTGCCGCTTCGTGGAGCGCGCACGTCATGTCGCACGCCGAGCATCTCGACGTGTCCCAGCGCATCACCCTTG
>DATBRW010000155.1:0-16777 GCA_036560125.1 Candidatus Limnocylindria bacterium | reverse complement strand
CTGCGGCCGCGAGGGGTCGCCCGGACCTCCGCGTTGCGCACCTCGGCGGCGATCGCGGGTGGCAGGTGACCGGCGAGCCGGATGCCCGTCTCGATGAACGACTCGTCCACGTGGCCAGAGGCCTTGGCACGTGCCACCAGCTCGCCGCGGGCGTACGGCACCACCGTGTCGATCGCCACCATCTGTGCGCGCAGCGCATCCGCCACGCGCTCCATGAGCATCGGGAATCCCTCGCCGGTGGTCGCGCTGACGAAGGCCGTGTCGCGGCTGGCCGGCATCGGGGCGGCGCGCAGATCGGCATCCAGCAGGTCGATCTTGTTGAAGACGGTGATGCGCGGCTTGCTGCCGGCCCCGAGCTCGTCGAGCACCGACTGCACGGCCGATTGCTGGCCGATGAAGTTGGGATCGGAGGCGTCCACCACTTCCAGCAGCAGGTCGGCGCGGATCACCTCTTCCAGCGTGGCGCGGAAGGCCTCCACCAGGTCGTGGGGCAGCTTGTTGATGAAGCCGACCGTGTCGCTCAGCACGATCCGCTGGCCCGTCGGCAGGCTCACTGCGCGGGCGGTTGGATCCAGCGTGGCGAACAGCATGTCGGCGGCGTAGACGTCCGCATCGGCGAGGGCGTTCAGCAGGGTGCTCTTGCCCGCGTTGGTGTAGCCCACCAGCGCCACCGTGGCGACCTCGGACCGGTCGCGCTGCCGGCCGGTGGTGGCGCGGTGGCGCTTGACCTCGTCCAGCTCGGTGCGGACCTTGCGAATCTTCTCGCGGATCAGGCGACGGTCGGTCTCGAGCTGGCTCTCGCCGGGTCCTCGGGTGCCGATACCACCGGCGGTCCGCGAGAGGTGGGTCCACAGGCGGGTCAGCCGTGGCAGGTGGTACTGCAGCGCCGCCAGCTCAACCTGGAGGCGGCCTTCGCGGGTGCGGGCATGGCGGGCGAAGATGTCGATGATCAGGGCCGATCGGTCCAGCACCTTGCAGTCGAGCAGCGTTTCCAGGCTGCGCTGCTGGTTCGGTGCCAGCTCGTCATCGACGACGAGCAGGTTGAAGTTGCTGGCCGCCTTTTCATCGACCAGCTCCGCGGCGCGCCCCTTGCCGAAATACCAGACCGGATCGGGCGCGGCGCGGCGTTGGAAGGCGCTGCCGACCACGGCGGCGCCAGCGGTCTCGGCCAGCGCGCCGAGCTCGGCCAGGCTGCGGGCCACCGGCCATTGCCCGTCGCGCGGGTTGTCGAGGCCGATCAGGAACGCCCGTTCGACGGGCTCGGTGAGGTCGGTCATGCGGCTGCGTTCGGACATTTGTTCGGTCCATGCTAGCCGATCCCCCATCACCGGCCGCCGCTCTGACAAGGGGTCGGCGGCGAGCGGGATCGGTACTTTCGGGCTGTAGCGAGGGTGACCCGCCTGTGCCATACCTCACCGCACATCGGGGGACGCAGGAGTAACGCGTGCAAGAAGCCCTGCCGGATCAGACGGCTGGAACGACCGCCCACGAGTCGCGGGCGGGTCTTGGGCTGCGCCTGGCGATGGCGCTGGGCGCCAGCGCTTTGGTCGGTATCGTGCTCGAACGGCTGCTGGTCGGTCTCGTTCCGGTTGCCGCCATGCGCTACCTCGTCAGCTCGCTGGTCGCCACTGGATTGGTGGGCGTCGCGCTGCACCACCTGGTCGTGTCGCCGCTGAGCAAGTCGCGCGCCGACCTGACCGTCCGCTATGAGGCTGCCCTGGCCGATGCCCTGGCCGATCCCCTGACCGGGCTGGGCAACCATCGGGCCTTCCAGGAGGAGCTCGATCGCCAGGTCGATGCCGCGCAGCGCTACGGCGCGCCGGTGGCGCTGGTGCTGATCGATCTCGACGACTTCAAGTCCGTCAATGACACCAAGGGCCACGCCTTCGGCGACCAGGCGCTGACCCACTTCGGCGCGCTGGTGAAGCGCGGGCTGCGGAAGGTGGATCGGTCCTTCCGGGTCGGCGGCGACGAGTTCGCCATCCTTCTGCCGCAGGCCGATGCCGAGTCGGCCAAGATCGTGATCCGGCGCCTGCTGGCATCCGCGCTGCAGCCGGCGCTGCGCAGCCACGTCGACCCCGGCAGCCTCAGCTTCTCGGCCGGCATCTCAGCGCTCCCCGACTCTGCCACCGGGCGCGCCGAGCTGTACAGCCAGGCGGATGCGGCGTTGTATGCCGCCAAGCGTGCCGGACGCACCGAAGTGATGGTCTTCGACCGTGCGGTCACGCCAACCGCCGATCCAAACGGCCTCGGCGCAGCGGTGGCCGAGGTCGTGGCGCGAGCCTGGCTCCGTCCGGTGTATCAGCCGATCATGGAGCTGCGCACTGGTGTCATGCTGGGCGTCGAGGGGCTGATCCGGCCGATCTCACCGGCGCCGTTCGCCGATCCCAAGAGCCTGTTCGAGGCTGCCGCCACCAGCGGCCACCTGCTGTCACTGGAGCTGGCGTGCGTCGAGACCATCGTGGCCGGCGCGGCCGGGTTGGCGCGCGGGCCGTTCCTGTCGATCAACCTGTCACCGGCCACGCTGGAGGCGCCTGAGTTCAGCACCGCCGCGCTGCTGAACATCCTGTCGCGCCATAGCTTCCCGCCCGAGCGTCTGGTCATCGAGCTGACCGAGCAGCAGCCGGTGACGGACATCGAGAAGATCCGGCTCAAGCTCGAGACCTGCCGTGCCGCGGGCATGCGGGTAGCCGCCGACGACGTCGGATCCGGCAACGCCGGCCTGCGCCTGCTGGCCGAGCTCAACTTCGACATCATCAAGGTCGACCTGACCCTGGTGCAGCGCAGCGCCTCCAGCGCCGCGTCCAGCGCGGTGGTTGGATCGGTGGTGTCGCTGGCAGGCCGCACGGGGGCGATGGTGGTGGCCGAAGGGATCGAGCACCCCGAGCAGCTGGAACAGCTCGACCAGCTGGGGATCACCGTCGGCCAGGGCTTCTTGCTTGGCCGGCCCGGATCGCTGCCTGGGCAGGAGGCACCGACCGTCAGCCGTGACCCGCTGTCGGTCGACGAGGAGGCGGAAGCCGGCGCACCCGGCATGTCCGCCTGGCGCCAGTCAATCGGCCTGCCGGTCGCCTAGAGACAGCGCCTCACGCCGTCAGGCGCCGGACCAGCTCGGCTGCCTGCTCGGCCAGGTCGGCGGTGGGGCGATCTCCCGCGTCCAGCCAGACGATGCGGCGATCGCGACGGAACCAGGTCATCTGGCGCTTGGCGTATTGCCTGATGCGGCGCGCCGTCTCGGCTACCGCCCGCTCCGCATTCCACTCCCCCGCCAGCACGCGGAACGCTTCACGGTAGCCGTGCCCGCTCAGTGGCGGCAGCTCCGGGCCGTAGCCGGCGCCGCGCAGGCGCGCGGCCTCGTCCAGCAGGCCGCCCGCGAACATCTCGGCTGCCCGCGCCTCGATACGCTCGACGAGCACGCCACGCGGCCGCACCACGCCGATCAGCGCCAACCTGCCCGGCCACGGTTCGGCGGCCGGCTCGTCAACGGCGCCCCCCGCCTGGATGGCCCGTTCCAGCGCCCGTAGCACGCGGCGCGGGTTGCGCAGGTCGGTCCTCGCCGCGGCCGCGGGGTCAAGCTGGGCGAGCCGTTCGGCCAGCGGCGCCAGGCCGACCTGCTCCGTCTCGGCGGCTAGCTCACGACGCAGCGCCGGTGACGGAGCGGCACCGCCCAGCTGATAGCCATCGACCAGGGCACTGACGTACAGGCCGGTCCCCCCGACCAGCAGCGGCAGCCGGCCGCGATCCCAGATCTCCGGCACAAGCCGCCGTGCCGGCGCGACCCAGTCGGCCACCGTGAAGGAGGCATCGGGATCGACCAGATCCAGGAGGTGGTGCGGCACTGCGGCGCGCGTGGCCGCATCGGGCTTGGCCGTGCCGATGTCCATGCCGCGGTAGACCTGGCGGGAATCGGCGACCAGGATCTCGACTGGAAGGCGCTCCGCCAGGGACAGGGAGAGATCGGTCTTGCCGGAAGCGGTGGGGCCGACGATGGCGGCCAGCGGCGGCGGGGTCGGCTGGCGGCGCGCGGCCGGCGACGGCATCGGTCCGGAGGCCCGCTAGACCTCGATCAGGCGCTGCACCTGCTCGATCGAGCGCGCCCGCCCGGTCTCGCGCTCCGCCTCGATCACCACCGCGTTCAGGTTGACCGGTCCCTCGGCCACGTTGAACCGGGTCGGAAGGTGCGTCAGGAAGCGAGGCAGGACGGTCTCCAGGCTGAAGCCGATGATCGAGTCGCGCGGACCGGTCATGCCGATGTCGCTGATGTAGGCGGTCCCCTTGGGCAGCACCCGCGCATCGGCGGTCGGCACGTGGGTGTGCGTGCCAACCACGGCGGTGACGCGCCCGTCCAGGTACCAGCCCATGGCGTTCTTCTCCGAGGTGATCTCGCAGTGGAAGTCCAGGATGCGCACCGGCGGCAGCGGCTCCGCGGCTCCGTCCAGCAGCGCATCCATGGCGGTGAACGGCGAGTCGAGCTGGTTCATGAAGACGCGGCCCATGGCGTTCATGACCGCCACCTGTCCCCCATCGGGGAGCACATGGACCAGCCACCCGCGGCCCGGGGCGTCATCGGGATAGTTCATCGGGCGCAGCACCGGTCGGTCGGAATCCAGATAGTCGTAGACCTCGCGCTTGTCCCAGATGTGGTTGCCGCTGGTGAGGACGTCCACGCCGTGGCCCAGCAGCTCCTCCGAAAGGCTGGGGGTCAGTCCCGCCCCGGCGGCCAGGTTCTCGCCGTTGGCAATGACCATGTCCAGGTCCAGCTCAGCTCGCAGCTCCGGCAGAGCGTGGGTGATGGCCTGGCGTCCCGGCTTGCCGATGATGTCCCCGACGACCATGCACCGCATCAGCGCGGCGCGATCGGTCACCGGGCGTAGTCCACGGCCCGCGTCTCGCGGATGACCGTCACCTTGATCTGGCCGGGGTACTGCAGCTGGTCCTCGATCTTCCGGACCACGTCGCGCGCCAGACGCGAGCTGGCCAGGTCGTCCATGTCCTCGGGACGGACCAGGATCCGAATCTCGCGGCCGGCCTGAATGGCGTAGCAGCGCTCGACGCCCGGGAAGGAGAGGGCGATCTGCTGCAGGTCGTCGAGGCGCTTGATGTAGTTGTCCAGGCTCTCGCCGCGCGCCCCCGGACGCGAGGCGCTGATGGCATCGGCGATCTGCACCACCGTCGCCTCAACCGACTCCTGCTCCACCTCCTGGTGGTGCGCGGCGATGGCATTGCACACCACGGTGCTGACCCCGTAGCGGCTGGCGATGTCACCACCGATCAGGGCGTGCGGCCCCTCCACCTCGTGATCGACCGCCTTGCCAATGTCGTGCAGCAGGCCGCCCTTCTTGGATTCGGGCACGTTGGCGCCGATCTCGGCCGCCAGCAGGCCCGCCAGGCGGGAGGTCTCCACCACGTGGTTGAGCACGTTCTGGCCGTAGCTGGTGCGGTATTTGAGCCGGCCGATGAGCTTGATCAGCTCGGGATGCAGCCCTGGCACGCCGGCGTCGTAGGCGGCCTGCTCCCCGGCCTGGCGCATCACGACCTCGATCTCGGCGCGGCATTTGGTCACCGTCTCCTCGATGCGGCCGGGATGAATGCGACCGTCGCTGATGAGCTTGGTGAGCGCCATGCGCGCCACTTCCCGGCGCACCGGGTCGAAGCCGGACAGCACCACCGCCTCGGGGGTGTCGTCGATGATCAGGTCGACCCCGGTGGCCTGCTCCAGCGCCCGGATGTTGCGGCCCTCGCGGCCGATGATGCGGCCCTTCATCTCCTCCGACGGCAGGGTCACGACCGTGACGGTCGCCTCCGACGTGTGGTCGGCGGCGATCCGCTGCATGACGGTGGTCAGGATGCGACGCGCACGCTCGTCACCCTCGTCGGCGGCGTGGCGCTCGATCTCGCGCACCCGGTGCTGGGCCTCGGCCTGGGCCTCGTCCACGATCTGCTGGATGAGTGCCTGCCGCGCCTCGCCCGCGGTCAGGCCGCTGACGCGCTCGAGCTCGGCGATCTGGCGCTGCTGCAGCGCCGTCAGCCGGATCTTCTCTTCCTCGACCTCGCGCTGCCGGTCCTCGAAGCCGGCCTCGCGGCGCTCCAGCGCTTCCAGCTTGTGGTCCAGGCTCTCGGATCGATCCAGCAGCAGCCGTTCCTGGCGTTGCAGGTCGGCGCGCTTCTCCCGCGCCTCTTCCTCGGCAGCACGCTGCGCCTGGAGGACGTCGTCCTTGCCCTCCAGCACGATCTCCTTCTGCTTGGCCCGTGCCTCGGCGACGAGCCGCTCCGCATAGCCCTCGGCGTGCTTGACCGATGAGGCAGCCAGGTAGCGGCGCGCGACGTAGCCGATGGCGATGCCCACCGCCAGCGCGGCGATCGCCACGATGATGACCTCGGGACTGGGCATCGGCTCCTCCATCACGGGAGCCCGAACGGGCAGGTTTCGCGTCCGATAATCCGGATGCGACGATCACGTACACAGTGTCTCGAGCAGCCGCCACGGCGGGGCGACCGACCGATCCGGGGAGTGTACTGCAAGTGGCGCCCAGGGTCGGTGGCGGCGTCCGGGAGAGCCGGGTCAGGTTCCCAGGCGGCCCATCAGGCGGATCATGTCCAGGTCGCGCGGGATGAAGTCCTGCAGCATGACCCGCTGTACGCCTGCCATCTCGAAGGCGCGGAGCCGCTCCCCCGCCTCCTCCAGAGTGCCCATCACCCAGCGGTCCTGCCGCCCGGCGAGCCACGCTTCAGCCTCCACCTCGGAGCCGCCGGTGAGCTCCAGCTGGATCCGAACGCGGTCGGTCAGCTCCTCGCGCGTCTCTGCGATCAGCACGCCGGTCATGGCGCTGCGCGCGATCTCGCCGGGGTCGCGACCGATCGCCCGGCAGGCGGCATCGATCCGGGCGTAGGCCTCCGGCGCCTTGGCGGGCGAGGCAGAGTTCAGGTTGAACTCGTCGGCGAACTGCGCGGCCAGCCGTGCCAGCCGCGGCCCGCCACGGCCGCCCAGGATGATCGGCGGATGGCGCCGCCCGTTGCGCTTGGGCCGGGACCGGAAAAGCGCGTCGCGCACCTGCCAGTGCGTCCCGTCGAACCGCCAGCCATCGGGCTCCGTCCAGAGCCCATGCACGATCGCCACCGACTCCTCGAGCATGGTGTAGCGCTCGTCGAGGTCCGGGAAAGGGACGCCCAGCTGAGCGTGCTCCTGGTCGTTCCAGCCGGCGCCCATGCCGACCTCCACCCGGCCGCCGCTCATCTCGTCGACGGTGGCCACCAGCTTGGCGAAGGGCCCCGGCAGGCGGAAGGTCATGGGCGAAACCAGCGAGCCGATGGCGATCCGGGTGGTGTCGCGCGCCAGCCCGGCGAGCGTGGCCCAGGCGTCGGTGGTGGGCCCGTCCTCCGGACCCGGGAAGCTGGCGTAGTGATCGGACCGGAAGAAGGCCTCCAGGCCTGCCTCCTCAGCGGTCCGCGCGGCGGCCCGGATGTCGTTGTAGGTGAGCCCCTGCTGGGGCTCGGTCATGAGCGCGAGGCGCATGCCGCTCAGGCTCCTGCCGCGCGGCGGGTCTTGCGCGACGAGCCCCGCGCCGCCTGGTAGTGCGCCACGTAGCGGTCGAGCGGCACCTTGGCGATCGTCTCGCCGATGACATCCAACGGCAGGTCGTCCAGCGACCGGAAGCGCACGCAGCTCTTGCCCATGTCCAGCCGCTTGCCGCTCTCGGCAAAGCGCTCGCGAAACCACGCCGCCAGCTGCGGGTCGCCATAGACCGTGTTCAGGTAGAGCGACATGTACTGCTTCTGGCTGGCCAGCGCGGCCAGGCCCAGCGGATGCCCGTTGTACGTGTCCGGGAAGCGCTCGAGCGGCACGTGCCAGGCGATCATGCCGAACTCCATGCCCTCCTCGAACCCGTCGGGCAGGTTGCGCCGGATCACGTCACGCACTGCCACCATCGCCTCGCGGCGCTCGGGTGACAGGCTGGCGATGTACTCATCCGCGCTCTGTGCGGTGCTGCTGACCATGGACTCCCGTCCTCTTGCTTCTGGTGTCAACGGTAGCGGCTGCCGGCCGATGCGCTCAAGCAGGCTCGCGCCGGGTACGAATCGCACGGCGCGCGGTCTCCGGGTCGAAGCCACGCCGTACCAGGTACATGCCGATCCGCTCCACCGCCTTGCGATCCTCCGGGATCGCGCGCCCGCGTAGGTGCCGATCCAGCGCCGCCAGCGCCCGCTCGTCCTCCGAGGCGGGCAGGCCGTGGTGGTCGAGGGCCGGCTCGGCCAGCTCCGAACCCCGCAGCTCCTCGATGATCTCGCGGGGCACGCCGTGCTGGCGCAGCTCCGCTTCCACCATGCGTCGCCCGCGCGGCGAGTGGCGGTCGCGCTGCTCCGCCCACCAGCGGGCGAACGCGCGGTCGTCGAGGTAGCCCAGGGCCGTGAGGCGCTCGATGGTGCGATCCACCACGGCGTCCTCGGCGCCGGCGCGTCGCAGGCGTCGTTCCAGCTCCCAGCGCGTGCGTGGGCGAACCCCCAGGTAGCGGGCGGCGACCTCCATGGCGCCCTCCTCATCCGGCGGCTGACGTGGCGTGGCGGAGCGCCGCGCCGGGCTCACGATGTCGCGTCCCAGTCGCGAGGCACGTGGCCGCGCAGCACCTGCTCGGGTGTTGCCGAGCCGATCAGGCGCGGCGGGTCCCAGCCGGGCGCCGGCGGCAGCGCCTCGATGGCCCGCGCGTCGTCGACGCGGACGACGTCCCAGGCATGAACCACGCGGCCGTCTCCCTTTGCCAGGCCGACATGACCCCACTCGCGCCGGACGCCGTCCACCGGTCCGCCGGATTCGTAGAAGGCATAGGCGCCGGCAGGCGGCGGAGTGTCGGCGTCGTAGGGGCGGAGGTCGTAGAGCGCGGCCGACTCGGCGGCGCTGGCAGCGCCCTGCAGCTCGATGCCATTGGATCGCTCGAAGGCGTCCTCGACGAAGGCGAGGCAACGCAGCGCGTAGTCGGGGTTGCCGCGCTGGGCGGTGGCCCAGGCGACGGCCCGCGCCGCCAGCTCGGCCGTTGACGGCAGGCCGGCGTTACTCGGCTTCGCTGATCCCCTCCACGCCGACGTCGATCGAGGCCACCTTGGCCCGGATCTCGTCCTCGATCTTGGTGGCGATCTCGGCGTTGGCCTTCAGGAAGTCGCGGGCGTTCTCGCGGCCCTGGCCGAGGCGCGTTTCCCCGTAGTTGAACCAGGCCCCGGTCTTCGACAGCACGCCGGCGGCGATGCCCACGTCCAGCAGCCCACCCTCGCGGCTGATGCCCTCGTTGTACATGATGTCGAACTCGGCCAGGCGGAAGGGCGAGGCGACCTTGTTCTTGACCACCTTGACGCGGGTGCGGGAGCCGACCGCATCGGTCCCGGTCTTCAGCGTCTCGATGCGGCGGATATCGAGTCGCACGCTGGCGTAGAACTTCAGGGCGCGGCCACCGGGCGTCGTCTCCGGATTGCCGAACATGACGCCGATCTTCTCGCGCAGCTGGTTGGTGAAGACCAGGGCCGTCTTGCTGCGGTTGATGGCGCCGGTCAGCTTGCGCAGCGCCTGGCTCATGAGACGCGCCTGCAGGCCGACGAAGCTGTCCCCCATCTCGCCCTCGATCTCGGCGCGGGGCACCAGGGCGGCGACCGAATCGATGACGACCACGTCCACGCCGTTGCTGCGGATCAATGTCTCGGCGATCTCGAGCGCCTGCTCACCGGTGTCCGGCTGGCTGACCAGCAGCTCGTCGACGTTGACGCCCACGTTGCGGGCGTAGCCGGGGTCGAGCGCATGCTCGGCGTCGATGAATGCTGCGACGCCGCCGCTGCGCTGCGCGTTTCCCACGATGTGGTAGCAGAGCGTGGTCTTGCCGCTGGACTCGGGGCCGAAGATCTCCGTGATCCGGCCGCGCGGCACGCCGCCGACGCCGAGCGCCAGGTCCAGCGCCACCGATCCGGTGGGAATGACCTCGATCTGCTGGGCGCCGCGGTCGCCGAGGCGCATGATGGCGCCCCGCCCGAACTGCTTCTCGATCTGGAGGATGGCGGCGTCGACCGCGCGGGCGCGCTCGCCATTCTTCTCTGGTGTCGACTGGGCCTGGGCCTCTGCCGCCGGGGCGTCCATGCGTTTCGTGGGCTCCTTCTTTTTCGCTCCCGGCTCTCGGGTCAGCTCTCCTCGTCGCCGGGTTCGTGGCGCGGCTTGCGCTTTGGCTTGATCACCTCGACCGATGCCGGCGGCTCATAGGCCGATGCCGGGGGCACCTTCGGCGCCTTCGCCTTTGGCTTGCGCTTCTCCTGGTGGCGCGGTCGATCTCGGCCCTTCGCCATCTTCAGCAGACCTCCGATCCGGGAGCCGGCCGCGGTTTCATCGACAAGCGTGTCGATTGGGCCTTACCGGCCCCTTAGCGACGGCTTATCGAACCCGCGCCGGCGCTTGAAAACTGCGCCGCGACGACCTCCCGCAGCGATGCGAACGACCCATCGGCAAGGGCGCCGCGGATCTGCTCCATCAGGTCGAGAGTATAGGTGACGTTATGGACCGAGGAGAGCCGATACGCGAGCAGCTCCTCCGCCCGGAACAGGTGCGCGACATAGGCCCGTGAGTGGTTGCGGCAGGCCTCGCAGGCGCATTCCGGATCGATCGGTCCGGGGTCGTCAAGGAAGCGCGCGTTGCGCAGGTTGAGCTTGCCGCCATGCGTCCATACCTGGCCGTTGCGGGCGACCCGGGTGGGCAGCACGCAGTCGAACAGGTCGATCCCACGCTCGATGGCGGCGAAGAAATCGGGCGGTGAGCCGACGCCCATCAGGTAGCGCACGCGCGGGTCGTCACCCAGCGCGTCGGCCACCACATCCAACGTGCCGGCCATCTCGTCCTTCGACTCCCCCACCGACAGGCCGCCAATGGCAATCCCGTCGAAGGGCAAGCCGGCGATGGTCGCCACGCTCTCGCGCCGCAGGGAACCGTCGACGCCGCCCTGCACGATCCCGAACAGCCCCTGGTCGGCACGCGTGTGGGCGGCCAGGCAGCGCTCGGCCCAGGCGTGCGTGCGCGCCATGGCCGCGGCGACCTGCTCCCCCGGCAGGGTCGCGTCCACCAGCTGGTCGAAGGCCATGGCGATGTCGCTGCCCAGCGCCTCCTGGATCAGAATCGCGCGCTCCGGCGTCAATCGCTGGCTCGATCCGTCCAGGTGGCTGGCGAACGTCACGCCGTCATCGTCGACCCGGCTCAAGTGCGCCAGGCTGAACACCTGGAACCCGCCCGAATCGGTCAGGATCGGGCCATCCCAGCCCATGAACCGATGGAGGCCGCCCAGCGTCGCGATCCGCTCGTGTCCGGGCCGCAGCGAGAGGTGGTAGGTGTTGGCCAGCAGGATCTGGGTGCCGGCCGTGCGCAGGTCCGTGGGAGTCAGGCTCTTGACGCTGGCCTGCGTGCCGACGGGCATGAACTGTGGGGTGTCGATCACCCCGTGCGGGGTCTGGAGCCGGCCGACGCGCGCGCGACCCACGTCGGTGGCGCGAGACGAGAAGGTGATGGCCGCCACGCCGGCGAGCCTACCCGATCCCGCACGAGAAGAGGCATTCGAGCCGTTTCCGTTGCCGCGGCGCACCGCCTCCGGCACCTGCCGCAATCGCGTTCGATAATGGTCGTCCGATCCGGCCAGTCGATCACAACGGGGTGATGGGCCATGCCCGGGATGATCGGACCGCGAGGCGCCGAAGTAAGCAATGGACGTCATCGGCATTCGCAGTCGGGCGCAGCGCCTGCTACGGCTGACGGTGCTCGCCGTCGTGTTGGTGGCGGCGGCTCTTCCGTTCGCTTCGTCGCCGGCTGCTGCCAGGTCGCTTCGCGTCGCGGTCATCGTGGGTCCGGTTGGCGAGAAGCTGACCCCGCAGTACATCGAGCTGGCGGAGATGGCAGCCGACGAGGCCGAACGTGGCGGTGCCACGGTGATGCGTGCCTACTCGCCGAAGGCGACGCCCGAGCGCGTGCTGCGGGCCGTCGAAGGCGCCAACATCGTCATCTACTTCGGCCACGGCACGGGCTTCCCGAACCCGTACAGCGAGACGCTGAATCCGGAGGTCGTCAACGGGTGGGGCCTGCAGGGGCCCGGCGCGCGAGGCACCCACGAGGACGACCTGGGCAAAGGCCGGCTGGCGTACTACGGCGAAGCCTGGCTGGCGGCTAACGCCCACCCGGCGCCTGGGTTCGTGATGATCTACTCGAACGCCTGCTATGCGCCCGGCGCGTCGGAGGGAAGGCTGCCAAAGCCGGACGAGCGCGAGGCGCTGACCCACGTCGCGAACTACTCGCGCGCCGCATTCGCGATGGGCGCATCCGCCTACTACGCCATCGACTTCTACGGCGGAGCCGCCAGGCTGGTGCATGCGCTGCTCGACCAGGCGCACCGGCCGTTCGCCGATGTATTCCGCTCGGAGCCTGAGTTCAGCCCCGAAGCGTTGAGCCGGCATGCCCACCCACAGGTGCCGGAAACGCAGATCTGGCTCCATCGGTCCGCGTACTTCGACGGCGACGTCGACTACTGGTATGCCTTTGCCGGCAATCCCAGGGCCCATATGGCCGATGCCGGAGCCGGCCCGCTGCCTGCCCCAGCGCAGCCGCCCACGTCCTCATCGCTGACCGGTATGGCGAGCAGTTATCGGTACACGCATGGCTTCGAAACGACCCCGACCGTGGCGTTGCCGGTGGCCATCGGCGGCACCTCGCCCGGGTCGACCTATCGCTGGGTTGGCGTATGCGCGGACCGCTGCGCCAGGCTGCCCGTGGTCGACGTGTGTGAGTGCTATTACGGGACGGACCAGCAGCGGATCGTGAACCTGTCGCAGGCGGCCTGGCAGCTGATCAGCGACAAGCCGCTGGCCGAAGGCGTCATTCCCATCCATTTGTATCTCGACGGGAAGATCCCGGCACACGCCGGCCGCACGCCGTTGACACTGGCCGTCGATCCCAAACCTCCGGGTATGAATGTCGACACACGGTAGTTAGAATCTGACCGCGATCCCGCTGGACACGCGTCCGGCCGCGCACTCGGCAAGGAGTTGTGCCCGCGACGCCTTGAGACGTGGCGCGCAGGCCGATCTGTGGGAGGTGATGACGCTTTGGTGCGACT
Source organism: Candidatus Limnocylindria bacterium (assembly GCA_036560125.1). GTDB lineage: Bacteria > Chloroflexota > Limnocylindria > QHBO01 > QHBO01 > DASSCW01. Next base: position 3,662 of record DATBRW010000155.1, on the reverse strand, counting down.
GGCGGACTGGCCCCGGAACCCGTACCTCAACGACGAACTGCGGGAGTGGGTGGCGCTCCACCTCTCCTCCCTGGGCGTCGAGGACCTGGCGATCTACGCCCAGGCCGCCGCCGGACAGGACGAGGAGCGGCGCGTGCTGGTCGCCACATCGGTCGGCCTCCTGGACTCGTGGTACGCGCCGCGCGGCTCGACTGCCCGCTTCTCACTGAGCGTTCGGCTCTATCCCTGGCACGCGGTGCACGGCGTCGACCTGCGCGGCGAGACGTCGCGCCTGTGGGCGCACGAGCACCAGAGCAGATGGCGCCTGCGCCTGAGCCGTCCCGCCCTGGACACCATGGCCGACACGCCCGAGCTGGGGCGGGCGCTGGCGGAGTTCGCCGCCGCCTGCTCGCGGATGGCCGAGCCCTCGAGCCCGGCCGCGCTGGCCCCGTCGCCGGAAGTCGAGGACGCCGTACCGGCCTTCCTGGGCCGGGCCGCCAAGGCGGACGTTCCGCGCGCTCCGATCCAGGTCGACAACAACAGCCCGCAGGCACCGCGGCCCGCGCCGCAGCCGGCTGCCGCGTCGGAGTCCGCAGCAATGCCGGCGACCGCGGCCGTTCCGGCCGCCCGTCCCGCACCCACCCGGTCGCCACTGCAGGCCGAAGACAGGATCATGGAGATGGAGCGCCGGCTGGGCCTGCGCGGTCCCGAGAGCTGATCAGACGATCAGCATCGCGTCGCCGAAGCTGAAGAACCGATACCCCTCGTCCAGCGCCGTGCGGTAGGCGGCGAGCAGCGTGTCGCGTGCCGCGTATGGCGTCGCGCGCCCCATGCCCGCCTGCATGAACGCGGTGACCAGGAGGAGCAATGAGCTGCGTGGCAGGTGGAAGTTGGTGATCAGTACATCCACCGCGCGGAAGTCGTGGGGCGGCGTGATGTAGAGCTGACTCCACCCGCTGGCTGGTCCGCCGTGGGCGCGGGTCTCCAGCACGCGCATGGTGGTCGTGCCCACCGCCACGACTCGCCCGCCACGGCGTCGCGCGGCCGGCATGGCTCGCGCCGTGACGCGCGGGATCTCGTACCACTCTCGGTGGATCTGGTGCTCGTCGACGAACTCGCCCTCCAGCGGGCGGAACGTGTCGAGTCCCACGTGCAGTGTGACCGTCGCCCGTCCCACGCCGCGCCCCGCCAGGTCGGCCAGCAGCCCTTCGGTGAAGTGCAACCCGGCGGTCGGCGCGGCCGCGGAGCCCGGCGGCCTCGCGTAGACGGTCTGGTAGCGCTCCGGCGCGCTCGACCGGTCGCGGATGTACGGCGGCAGCGGCATCTCGCCGGCGACCTCCATCACGGCCAGCGGGTCGCGCGCGAACCGCACTGCCCGGGTGCCGCCTCCCAGCCGCTCCCCCACTTCGACGGTGTCGCCACTGCGCAGGGTCAGCGGGTCCCCGACCGCCACGCGCCGCGACGGCCGCACCAGCGCTTCCCAGCGGCCGCTGCCGTCCTCCATCGGGCGCAGCATCAGCACCTCGGCGCCGCCGCCCGTGCTGCGTCGGGCGGGCAGCCGCGCACGGATGACACGCGAATCATTGGCGATCAGCAGGTCTCCGGCGCGCAACGCGTCGCCAAGCTGCGCGAAGGTCGAGTGCGTCAGGTGGGGGCGACCCGCCCTGGAGCGGCCGCGATCCAGGAGCAGCAGCCGTGCGGCATCACGCGGCTCGGCCGGGAGCTGGGCAATGGCCGATGCCGGCAGGCGATAGTCGAAGTCATCGACGCGCAGCCGCGCGTCGTCAGTAGGAGTCGGCATGGGTGACGAAAAGCGTAGCGCCCGGCCGGTTGGCCCGGCCGGGCGCCATCGGTGAGTCTCCCGCGGTCAGCCCGCAAGCATCGTCGTGACCCAGGTCTGGGCGAAGAAGAGCAGGAAGGCCAGGAAGACCAGCCACATCAGCCAGTGCACCTGGCCGGCCCGTCCGGTTACGGTCTGCAACAGCACCCACACCACCATGCCGGCGCCGATGCCGATGGTGATGGTGAAGGTGAGCGGCATGAGAATGATGATCAGCAGCGCCGGGAAGCCGATCAGGAAGTCTCGGGCGTCGATCTCGCCGATCTGCGTGAACATCAGGAATCCAACCAGCACCAGCGCCGGGGCGGTGGCCTGCGTCGGGATGATGGCGGCCAGGGGCGAGAGCAGGATGGCCGCCAGGAACAGAATGCCGACCACGACCGAGGTCAGCCCGGTGCGGCCACCGTCGGCCACGCCAGCCGCGCTCTCGATGTACGTCGTGTTCGAGCTGATGCCCGCCGCCCCGCCGACCGCGGCGGCCAGGCCGTCGACCAGGAGGACGCGGCCGACACCGGGAACCGTTCCGTCCTCCTCCGCCAGGCCGGCCTCGGCGGCCACGCCGGTGACCGTGCCCATGGTGTCGAAGAAGTCACTGAGCATGATCGTGAAGATGGCCAGCAGTGCGCCCAGCACGCCGGTTGGAATGCTGAAGATGCCGCCGAGGTCCTGGAGGCCGAGCCCGATCGTGCTGAAGTTGGGCGTGATGGTGAACTCGGTCGGTATCGTCGCGACGCCGGTGATGAACGCCACGACGGTGGTGAGAATGATGCTGATGATCAGCGCGCCCCTGATCTTCAGTGCCCACAGCACGGACGTGATCAGCAGGCCGATCAGGAACACCCATTGCGGGGTCGAGTTCGGGAACACGAAGGCCAGCGGCGGTGGCGGCGGTGCGAACTGGGGCGTCACCCCCACGATCATCCCGCCATCCCAGAAGCCGATGAACAGGATGAAGAGCCCGATGCCCACGCCAATGGCGCGCTTCAGGCCAAGCGGCACCGCGTTCATCATCGCCTCGCGCAGGCCAACGACGACGAGCAGCGTGATGACGAGGCCCTCGATGACGATGACGCCCATGGCCTGCGCGGGCGTCATGCCCAGGGCGGGCAGCGAGAAGGCCACCACCGCGTTCAGTCCGAGCCCGGCGGCCAGGGCGAACGGATAGTTCGTGGCCAGGCCCATGAGCAGGGTCATGAGTCCGGCGACAAGTGCCGTGCCGGCGGCAACGGCGACCGGGTCAAGTTGCAGCGGCCCGGCGATGATCGCCGGGTTCACGGCGATGATGTAGACCATCACCAGGAATGTGGTGACGCCGGCCCGAATCTCGGTGCCGACGTTCGTCCCCCGTTCGCTCAGGTGGAACCAGCTCTCCACGTCCGGACTGCCTCCTCCACTCCTCCGAAGCCGTCTCCGCGGCGGGTCCGTGGGCGAACGGCCGCGACGGATGCTACTCCGGCCCTCGCCCGCGCGAGGGCGTTTTGCGCATGGGCTTCACCGATGGCTGTGTGGTTGCCGGTTCAGCGGCGCAGGAAGAAGTTGAAGATGAAGGTCAGGATCAGGGAGATGACCAGCATGGTGCCCAGCGGGATGTAGATCGCCCCGTGCTCGCCCTGGATGGCGATGTCGCCCGGCAGGTGTCCGAACGGCAGCCTCACCCCCATCACCGCGAGGCCGCCGATGACGACCAGCACCACCCCGATGATCAGGACGATCCGGCCGATCTCGGGAGACATCGGCCTAGTCGAAGAGGCCTGGCTGCTGTGCGTTCGCGGCGGCGCCCGCCGGGGCGATCAGGCCCAGGTGCCGCCAGCCCGACTCGGTGAGCTGCCGTCCGCGGGAGGTG
>DATBRW010000154.1:0-10209 GCA_036560125.1 Candidatus Limnocylindria bacterium | reverse complement strand
GCGCGTGGCTGTCGTGCCATGCGCTCCAGACCGACTGGCACCAGGCCTCGATGGCCTGATCGCGCGCCGCGCCGGGCGGCGACCGCATCACGTCGACCCCGGTGAGCTCGCCGGCATTGGCGGGAGGCACGAACGCCGGCCACTGCTTTTGCATTCGTGCGAGACGGGTGTGCGCCTCCTGGACCTTCCTGCCCGAGTAGCCGCGCTCGAGGTGCAGGTAGAGCCCGATCAGCGCGAAGGCCACGCCGATCGGTTTCGACTGCGCGGTCACATGCTGCGCGGCGAAGGCGTCGACGACGTGCTGATGGATGAAGTCCGCGTCGCCGCGCAGCAGCGTGTAGGCGGACAGCTCGTCGCGGGCGGCCTGCTCGGCGGCGGTGATCGTCGCTTCCACGTTGGCTCCTGGCATCGTCGGCATCGGCTCCAGTTTGAGACTGCCGGGACCCCGTTGCTATACTCGCTGCCGTCCCGGACACCGCGGACGACGGGCCGCATTCGTCTAGAGGCCTAGGACACCGCCCTCTCAAGGCGGAGATCACCGGTTCGAATCCGGTATGCGGTACCAACTCTCTTACCATCCGTTACTCCACGGGTGGTTCTCGCCGATATAGATCGGCTACCTGTTCCATAAGCTGCCGCGCGGCGAGTTCCGCCGCAGCCTGGTGCTGCCGGCCGGCCTGAAGACCGAGGCAGTCGACGCGACCTTCGAGCGTGGCCTGCTCACCCTCGTCATCCCGAAGGTGGAGGAGATCAAGCCGCGGCACATCACCGTCAAGGCGCGCTGATAGCGGCTGGCACGACCGCCACCCTCGCCACATCGGCCAACGCGGCCGATCGACGCAGGTGGCGTTCGCATTTGGCCCCCGGTTGTGGGCCGTTCGGCCCTGTTGGCGCTGGTGAATTCGGCCTTTGATGGGCCTGACATTCACTCAGAGGAAAGACCGATGACTGCCACGCAGTTCGAGCTGAGCGCCGGCGATCTGATGACGATCGAGCCGGTGATGGTCGCCGTCGATGTGCCCATCGAGGAGGCGGAGCGGCTGATTCTTGACCATGGAATCAGCGGCCTGCCGGTGGTCGACCAGGGCGGCGCGCTGGTGGGGGTCGTGAGCCAGACGGACTTCATGCACCTCGCCAACCCCGACGTCCGGAACCTGATCCACCACAAGGCCAGCGGCATCCGCATCGGCGAAGTGATGAGCCGGCCACCGGTGACGGTCCTGCTCTCCACGCCCCTCGTGGAGGCTGCGCGCAAGATGGTCGACGAGCGTGTGCACCGGGTCGTGGTCGTCGACGACGGACAGCGACCGCTCGGCGTCCTCTCGGCGATGGACTTCGTCACGCTCTTCGCCGAGGGATAAACTCGATGGTTGGCGGCCATGATCGCCGGGGTGGAGTCAAATGCCCGCGTCAGATCGCGTTTGGCTGCCGCGAGGGAGGGCCCATCCAAGCGAGAGTGACCGGCAGCCGCCGATCGCTTCGTACCGACATGACGAAGGAGGACCGATGCAGACCAAGCAACCCAGCCTGGTGGCCATCGTCGAGGCGGCCCGCACCAACGATGCGTTCCGGCGCGAGGTCATGACCGGCGATCACCAACAGGTGGTGCTCATGACGATCCCGGGCGGAGGCGAGATCGGCGAAGAAGTCCATCCAGACACCGATCAGGCGCTGCTGTTCGTCGAGGGCCAGGGTGAGGCGCGATTGGATGGGGTGGCCAGTCCAGTCGGCACGGACGATCTCGTGCTCGTCCGTGCGGGGACCCGCCACAACTTCGTGAACACCGGGCACCAGCCACTGCGGCTGATCACCATCTATGCCCCGCCGCACCACCAGCCGGGTACGGTTCATCAAACCCGCGAAGAGGCTGAGGCGGCCGAGTGAGGCTTGAGGGCCGATGGATGCTGCGGCGCGACGCCACCCGGTGTCGAGCGACACGCCGACTGGACGGCTTGCTTTATGCGGCTCGACGGCGCGGAGACATCAGGGCTCCCGTTTGATCGGGACCGTCGCCTGCGGCGTTGCCCGCGGCGAGCGCGCTCAAGCGGCGAGCGCCGCCTCCAGCTTGGTGAACGACTCGAGCCAGCCGTCAGTGTCTGACGAGCCCCTTCCGCCCGAGATTCTCCTCGACGACTATCCGCCGGACATCCAGGCGGTGGCCAATGCGCTCCGCGCGGTGGTGACGACGGCGGTGCCCGACGCGATCGAGCGAGTCAGGATCGGCTGGCGCCTCATCGGCTACGACGTCCCGGCTGGACGCCGGACGAGGTACTTCGCCTTCGTGGTACCAGAGCCCGCACACGTCCATCTCGGGTTCGAATACGGCATCTTGATGAGCGATCCGCAGCGCCTGCTCCATGGGGCCGAGCTCAAGTTGCGCAAGGTCCGGTACTTCACCTTTGAGCCGGGCGATCCGATCCCCGAGGGCGTTGTGGCCGGGTACGTCGAGGAGGCGGCCGGACTTGCGATCCTCCGCGCTTGACCTCCAGCGACTACGCCTTCTTCTCCGGATCAGGGAGTGCTGGATAGTCGGGGATCGGGTAGACCCCGGCGACGAATCCGTAGGTGATGTCTCCCGAACGTGGCAGACGCTCGAACTCCTGCACGAGATCCATGCCTCGTCGCCAGAATTCGGCAGCGCGCTCGCGCGGAATCCGGGCATGCCGGATGAATGACCACAGCTGGTGGGCCTGGTACGCCGCTTGCGACTCGCTCGCGGCAACGTCGAAGTCGTTGAAATCCAACGGGAGCACCCCATCGCGCGGGCGCGACCCGACGCCGACATGGAACATCCGCGCCGTGCGCCCGTAGTAGCGCTCGTCGATGGCGCGTACTCGGCGGGTCCGGACGACCCGCACCAGGCCGGCGGTCTGCAGCACGTTGACGTGATGCGCGACGGTGCTCTTCGGCCGTCCGACGGCCGTGGCCATCTCGGTCACCGTGGCGGCCCGCTCGTGCAGCAGCCCCAGGATCGTCGTCCGCAGCGGATGGCCGATGGCGCGCACCTGATCGGCGGACGCCAGCTCCATCCTCTCGTCCAGGTCGTAGTCGGGCACCGGCGACTTGCTGGTCATCGGGTATCAGACTAACATCTTCGAATGTTCCAGGAATATGGATCATTACCCAAGAGGAGGATTTCGATGGCCGACGTCGCGCTATTCCACCACGCCCAGGGGCTCACTCCGGGGATGGTCGCCTTCGCTGACGAGCTGCGGGCGGCGCAGCACACGGTGCACGCCCCCGACCTTTTCGACGGCCGGACCTTTCAGACGTTGGACGAGGGGATCGGCTACGCAAGGTCGGTTGGGTTTGACACGATCCTCGACCGCGGGGTCGCGGCGGGCGAAGCCCTGCCGCCCAACCTTGTCTATCTCGGTTTCTCGATGGGCGTCATGCCGGCCCAGAAGCTCGCCCAGACCCGTGCCGGCGCCCGAGGGGCGCTGCTGATCGACGCCTGCATGCCCGTCGACGAGTTTGCCGAGGGCTGGCCTGACGGCGTGCCGGTGCAGGTGCACGGCATGGACCACGACCCGCTCTTCGCCGACGAGGGCGACCTGGACGCGGCGCGGGCGCTCGTGGAGTCGACGGATCAGGGAGAGCTGTTCCTCTATCCGGGCAACGTCCATCTCTTCGCCGACTCATCGCTGCCGTCCTACGACCAGGCCGCCGCGGAGCTGCTGAGCCGTCGCGTGCTCGACTTCCTGTCCAGCCTCGGCTGACGGTCGCCGAACCCGGTCGCCCAGCCCGATTCGGGCTGGCCCAGCGAAGAGGTTGACATCGGTCTGAGACGGTGTATTCTTCCACTAGGTTAATTAACCGATTGGAGAAATGGCACAGCAGACCGATCACCTCAGCGCGATCTTTGCCGCTCTGGCGGACCCGACCCGGCGAGCCATCATTGCCCGCCTGGCGGAGGGCCCCGGAACGGTCACCGAGTTGGCGGCTCCCTTCGACCTGAGCCTGCCCGCGGTCAGCAAGCACCTCCGGGTGCTGCAGCGGGCGGGACTGGTTGAGCAGGGGCGCCAGGCACAGTGGAGGCCCTGCCGCCTGCGGGCCGAGCCACTGCGTGACGTCACACGGTGGCTGGAGCGGTACCAGGAAATCCTCAGGGAGCGCTACGACCGAATGGACGAGTACCTCCGCGAGTTGCAGGGTGGCGACAAGGCCGCCAGGGACCAAGGAAGGACGCAGGACCAATGACCGTCAAGCAGCTGGGCAACGAGAACACCACCGTCTATGCCGAAGGAGCTGAGTTCGTGATGGAGCGCACCTTCGATGCGCCGCGCGAGCTCGTCTGGCAGGCGTTGACCGATCCGGCGCGCATCCCGCGCTGGTGGGGCCCGCGCCATCACACCATGACGGTGGCCGAAATGGAGGTCCGAGTCGGTGGGAAGTGGCGCTGGATCGCGCACACGCCCGAGGGCGACGCACCGTTCAGCGGTGAATACCTGGAGGTCGATCCGCCGAGCCGGCTGGTGAACAGCGAGATGTTCGACGTGCCGCCCTTCAACGAGGGGGAACCAGCCATCGTCACCCTGACGCTGGAGGAGGTCGACGGCAGGACGAAGCTGACCAGCCGGTCGCGCTTCCCGTCCGCCGAAGCGTTGGAAGGCGCACTGGCGACCGGCATGGTCGGCGGCGCCATCGAGAGCTGGGACCGCCTGGAAGAGGAAGTTCGGAGCGCCTAGCCCAGCCAGGATCGCGACACGGCGCCCGTCGGGAGCGACCCGGCGGGCGTCTTTGTGCTCGGCGAACGTGCCTGCAGCGAATCGCGGAGCGCTGTGGAAATTGTTGTGGATAACTTGGTGGACAGACCCCCTTCGCAAGCGGTCACAAGGCGCGTAGAGTTGGCCGCCGACGCGACTCGACTCATTGGCACTCATCCGCGTTTACGACCCGAGTCGTCGTCATCGCACCATCAAGTCGGAGGCATCCCGCCCATGTCCGAACGGTCGCCCGCACCCTCCGCGCGCCCGTCAGCCACCGATCCAGCGCGCCAGACGCCGCCCCCCGACGCCGTCGAGTTCATCCGTTTCTGCCATCGACGCCGCCACGTCGGCTGGCCCGAGCTCTACGACGAGATGTGCGCCGTCGCCGCACGGCGCGAGTTCAACGGCTGGGACCACGAACAGCTCGCCGAGCACGGCCTGACCTTCTCGCTGTACGACCTGCCGCGGCTGGCCGGATGGGTTCGTCTGGTCCTTGGGCCACAGGCTGCCGCGCCAGATGGGGACCATCGGGTCATCGTCCAACCAGCGCCCGGACCAGCCTGACGGCCTAGCCAACCGGGCCGGCATGACCCCCCCGGGACCATCGCCGGCGGCGGGTCAGGAGCGCCTGAACAGGGGCCGATAGCGGGGTCGGGAGTTATCCACAGGTGCCCGCGGCGGGGATAGAACTATCCACATTTTCGCCCGTGACGGGCGTATGACCGATGGTCTAGTACGTGTGCCGGCGGGCCATCTCGCGCTCGATCATGCGCTCCATGACCATGTACTTCTGGATCCGCCGGCGCAGCTCGTTGGCCTCCGGCGTATAGAGATGCACGTACTGCTGCAGCTCCAGGCTGATCTTGCGGCTGAACATGCGGGCGTGATCGAGGTTGCGGCGGAGTAGCACCTGGTCCATGCGGCGCAGGTGCTCCTCGTTCAGCAGGTCCTCGTCGCGCAGCAGCTGCTGGTCGACCTCGATCTGGGTCGGCTGCAGCTGGGTGGGCGTGATGATGCGGTCGTCATCGGCCATGGATGACGGTGAGTCTAGCGCAGGACCGATGCAGTTCCAGTAGGCGGACGGCCGGGCCCCCCGGCCCGGCCGTCCTCGGTTCGGTTCCTCTCGGGCTGTACGGATCAGTTGCCGGTGACGGCGAACCACGAGCCGGTGGCGCTGGTCACGAAGACGATCGGGGCGATGCACGGCTTCGGTATTGCCAGATCAGCTTCGATGGTCGAGTCGCCGCCGCCCTCGCTGGCCAGGCCCGTGGTGGCGGGGAAGGTTCCGGTCTGCACGTTCATGGTGTCGCCGGTGCTGGTCAGGCAGCTCACGGTGGCGCGGAAGGTTGTCGCCGGGTTGCTGAGCGTGCTGGCCAGGACCAGGCCGTCGACCTTGATCTTGAGATGGCCGTCGGCCCGGATCGAGCCCTTGCCCTTGGTCAGCGTCCACGGCACGCCACCGCCAATGACGCCGCGAATGTTCAGCTGGGGCATCGCGGTGCCGGTGAATGCCTGGGGCACGCCGACCATGGAATTCCATTCCAGGAATTTCGGAGCCGAGGTGGCAGGTCCGGCCAGGACCGTGCCGGCCTGCATGCCGGCAAGTGCTACCAGGGCGGCGAGCATGACGGCAAGGGAGACGGTTCGTCTGCGAGTCATCGGAGCGGATCCTCCTGCGGGTGGTCGAACTCGGGTTAACGCAAGTTCCTACGCTCGCGGTTTCAGAGCGGGAGCGACGTGGCGGCGGGAGCGCGGTGCTAGGATCGGGCGCGCTTCGCGTCCCCGTAGCTCAGTGGACCAGAGCAGCCGCCTTCTAAGCGGCCGGTCGCAGGTTCGAATCCTGCCGGGGACGCCATCGATTCCTAGGCTGCCGGCGTCCTCATTGCGCCCTCGATCAGCCCGATGGCGGCCTGCAACCCGTCCTCGGCAGCCACCTCCCGGCCGAGGCGCCCGGCTGCCGCCCGAATCGGCTCCGTGGTGGCCTCGACGACGCGCTCCCGCACCGCGTCGGGAGTGACGGCCTTGAGGTCGAGCGGCGACGGCGCCACGCCGAGCTTCTGCAGTCGCGCCGCCCAGTACGGCTGGTCGCCCACGTGCGGGATCACGACCGACGGCACGCCGGCCGCCACGGCCGCGTGCGTCGTGCCGGCGCCTCCGTGGTGGATCACCGCCGCGGCTCGGGGGAACAGGACCCGATGGTCGACTGTCCCAACGCTGAGCACATCGTCGCCGTCCATCATGGCTGGGCCGCCCTGCAGCACCGCGCGAAGACCCGCGTCGTGGATGCCGGAGACGACGGCGGATGCAAGAGCCGCGGGATCCGCGGTGGCCATTGACCCGAACGTCACGACCACCGGCGGCGTTCCCGCGGCAATGAACCGTTCAACGTCGGCCGGCAGGGGAGCGGGTGGCGCCGGGTCGACCCAGGCACCGGTGAAGTGGGTGCTTCGCGCCAGATCGGCCGGCGGCGGCGCGATACGCGGTGAGCAGCCGACCAGGTGCAGTCGCGACGATCGTGCGCGGAACATGGTGACCTCGCGTGCCGAGCGGCTGCCGGCAGCCTCCAATGCGGCGCGCAGCGGCTTGTCCTGGCGGCGCAGCATCCGATCGAGCACCAACCACTCCAGCCGGTTCAACGGGCCGAGCGACGGCATGCCGGCGGGCGGCGCCGTCGCAGTCGGCAGCAGGACCGGATCGAAGGCCGCGCTGGCCCACGCCAGCCCGGCATCGCGGGCGGCGGCCTCCGCGAGGGTATGGATGCCGTGCAGCACCACGAGGTCGTGGCCCGGCAGGATGTCCAGCAGCTGCTGGAAGTGATCGGCGGCGTGCCGGAGGTGGAAGTCGCGGAGCACCGCAACCTGGGCCAGCGGCGACCCGGCCGCAGCGGCACGGGACGCGGTGTCGGCGATCTCCTGCCGACTGACCGGAGGTCCCGCTGCGAAGAACGCACTCGCGGCACCCTCGAACGCTTCCCGATGGAGCTCCCACGAGACGGCGGTGACGTCGTGCCCGGCCGCCGTCAGCCCGCGCCCCAGCGCGACGAACGGCACCACATCGCCGGTGGTCCCGACGGTCGCCAGCGCGATCCTCACCTCCGCCTCAGATGCCGGCGATGTTGCGCGATGTCATGCGTGGTCCGCGTTTGGGCGGATAGACGCCGGACACTTCCAGCAGCCGCTGGATGCGGCCCCGCTGGCCGCGATAGGGCTCCAGCAGCGCGAGCATGCGGGCGTCATCGGCCTTTGGCTCGCGCACGAGCGCCCAGGCCACCACGCTGGGGATGTGATAGTCGCCAACGCTGACCGCGTCGGGATCGCCATACGCCACGCGCGTCACCTCCGCCACCGTCCACGGACCGATGCCTCGCACGCGCGCCAGCAGCATCCCCGCCTGATGCGCAGTCATTCCGTCCAGCCGGGGAGCGAGCGCGGCGCAGTGGCGGATCAGCTCGGCGCGCCGTCGCTCCAGGCCGAGTCGGTGGAACGCGTAGTACGGCATCTCCGCCAGCACCGCCGGATCCGGCGGAAGGCGCAGCCGGCCCGGTCCGGGCGCCGTCTCGCCGTTGGCCCGCACGATGGCGCGGAATACGGCCCGGGCCTCCACGCCGGTGATCTTCTGCTCGCAGATTGCCGGGAGCAGGGCATCGAAGGGGCGCAGGCTGGCGGGCAGGCGCAGGCCCGGCAGGCGGTGCACCAGTTCGGCGATGATCGCGTGCCGGGGAATGAGCGCCTCTGGCCGATCGTTGGCGCCGACCAGGTCTGCGGCGTTGCGCGTCACCCAGCCGGCGCCCAGGCCCCACGCCGACACCGTGATCGCGGTGCCGTGCTCCACCATCCGCATCGTGGCGGGTCCATCCGGCGTGCGCGTCGCGCGCCAGGCGCCCCATGGCTCGAGGCGGATGGTCGGGTCGCCGCGACCGTGCGCCAGCGGCGCCAGGCTGGTCGGCAGGTCAATGGGCGTGGCGGGCTCGACGACGACCTGGGCATCGGGCGTCGCGTCGAGGTCTCGCGACCGGGCCGCCGGAACGGCCGACGTCACTGGCGCCGCATCGACAGAACGACGGGCGTCCCGGACTGTTGGGCGTGCTCGAAGTCGGAACGACTGCGCAGGCCATGGAAACCCTCGGCCACGATCAGCTGGCCGCAGATGCCCCCCAGTGAGTTGCCGGGGCCCGGCAGCACGACCACGTCAGGACCGTACTCACGGAGGGCGACGCGCAGGCTGGTGGCGAAGCGGAAGGTGGTGGTCAGCTGCTCCCGCAACGTGTAGTCGCGCAGCGCCTGCGGGTCGGTCGACCAGGGCGACCATCGGGCGCCGCGGCCGTCGATGAGGGGCAGCGTCGGGGATCGCCAGGCCAGGCCGGCCAGCCGTTGAGCCGCACCGGCAGCCACGTGCTCGACCAGCGGCGTGTGATACGGGCCGTGCATCGCCAATCGCAGGGGAAAGAGCCGCTCTCCGATCTTCACCGGCGGCAGGCGGTCGATCAGGTGGGCCACCCCGGCATCGTCGCCGGCGAGGACGGTGTAGGCGCCCAGGTCGACGCTCTCGTAGATCCGCCCGGAGCCGTTGGCGTCGCCATGACCATCGACGACGCCTGCCACCACTGCCCGCAGGTCGGGGACCGGGAGCCAGTCGGCGTCGGTGAGGGGGTAGATGACCTGCCCGCCGGAGCCGCCGGAGGGCAGCGGCTCCTCCTGCAGCAGGGCAATTTCCTGCACCAGCCGGAAGGCGTCGTCGAAGGAGAGGGCACCAGCGATCGCCAGGGCCGAGTACCAGCCCAGCGAGTTGCCGATCACCACCGCCACGTCGTGATCCTCCGCCGAGCGCTCCGCATCGAGCAGGGTGACCATGAAGATGAGGGCCGACGCGTTCGCCGCGCGCAGGTGGCGCAACGGGTCGAAGGTGGCCGCGCCGTCCAGCTCGAGCAGCGGCTCCAGACCGTACTCCCGGCGCAGGCTCTCGGCTCGCTCCACGGCTGGATGGTCTGGCGGCAGAGACCCAAGGCTGCCTGCGCCATACGACCCGCGTCCGGGGCAGGCGATGACGGCTCGCGATCGGTCCATCACCCGGCCACGCTCCTCTCGCCGACCGCGGCCAGCGACGCATTCAGCACCTGGTCCAGGCCGACCAGCACCGTGGCGGTCGACGGGCCGAGCGGAACGAAGCTGTCGACTGCGCGGACCGATGCCAGGCCACCCGCCGGCGTTGCCCCGGACTCGACCAGGTCGGCGATGATCGCGTCCGCCACGCCGCCACCGGTGCGGCGGCACTCGTCGACTACCAGCACGGCACCTGCATCGGCCGCGTGGTGGCGCAGTGCATCGGTCGGCAGCGGGTTGAGCCAGCGCAGGTCGAGCACTCGCGCGCGGACCCCGTGCTCCTGGGCCAGGCGGCGCTGGGCCTGGAGCGACAGGCGCAGGCCGTTGGCGTAGGAGACGATCAGCAAGTCGGGCTGGGCCGATGCATCGGCCTCATCGGTCTCGTAGGTCGCCGGCTCGCC